>NZ_JBHMDZ010000013.1:0-239310 GCF_042430175.1 Paracoccus cavernae
GCATCGCGCTCGAGCACCCGCGCATCGAGCGCTTCCACCGTGTTCAGCGCGACATCGAGACCGGGATCCGAGAGCAGGCGCGGTCCGGCATTCGCCAGCGTGGCATCATCGAGGATGACGCGCATGCCTGTGTCGGACCATCCGAACAGGCCGTTGCCGTCACGGTCTCGCCCAACCCAGTGGACACTGTCGCGCTCGGCCACCTCCATCGGCGCGGAAAGCTCGGCGCTGACACCGGTAACCATGGCATTGGTGCCGGCCAGCGCCAGCGCGCGGGCAGACGCCTCGGCCGCAACGGCATTGGCGAGATCGGCAATCCCGACCGAGCCCGCCATGACGCGCCAGCCCGAGCCGTGGCGGGTAAGCTGGTAATAGCGCCCGCCGCCGAATTGGCCTGCAGCAAAGGCGGCACCGGCCTCGCTTTTGATGACCATCGCCGTGCCGCCGTCGATCGACAAGCTCGGCTCGACCGTATTCGTGCCCGCGACATAGATCAGCACGGTCGAAGTCCCCGAGATCGCGGCAACCCCGTTGCGCTTGGCGGCCGAGGGCAGTTCCGCCGTCAGTGCGTCGGCCGTCCCGCCGACATTGGCGAGCGACATCAGGCCGGCATCGCGTGCCAGGGTCATCGTATCCACGCGGCGCACCACGCCCCAATAGGGGGCAGCGTCCGGAAACAGCGGGTCGTCGGCGTCGAGATGGGAGAGGCGATAGGTCAGCACGCCGCTTTCCATGGTGACAATCATGCCCAAGCCCGCAAGCAGGTCGGCCTGCCCCGCCGCAACAGCCTGTGCGCGGTTGGCAAATTGCTTGCCAGCCCCCGCCGTCACGCCGTTCCAAAGCGCCGCGAGCGCGGCATTCACCGCGCCCTCGAAGTCGCTTTCTTGCGCATATTGGGTCGGAGCCGCGCCACGCGTGACGAGCTCGAAAGTTGGTGCAGGCATGTCGGCCCTCAGTTTCAGGTGGTGGTTGCCGAGGCACCGGCCGAGAACGGCGAGAGGTTGCCCCATTGGTCGCGCGCCCGCGCGAAGTAGAAGCGGGTCACCCCGCTGCCGAGGCCGCTGTGGCGGCGTTTGATCGAGACGTTTGCGCCGGCGTTGACGGTCCAGAGCAGGGTTGCCGTGAGCGGGCTGTCGGCGCTGGCGGCATAGACCAGCAGCTCGCGCGCATTGCGGTCGCCCGATTGCTGCGCGGTGACATCGATCCAACCCGCGCCCGCCGCAATTGCGGTAATCTCCGGCGCGGCGATCTCGGCTTCCGGTCCCGCCGCGTGGATCCACGCGGTCTCGAGCCAGTCGGACTGGCCATAGGTGCCGCGCGTACGCACGCGGATCTTGTAGCGGTAGCGATCACCGATCTTGACCAAGGGCACGACGGCTTGGAAAAGCCCGCCATCGTCGGCACCGCTGTCGGCGATCTGACCGCCCGAGCGCCAGCCTTCCCATTTCCAGCTCACCGTTCCGTTGTCGCCGGACTCAACGCGTCGGTAATACCCGTATTCCCATTCGTAGCCCTTGGCCGAAGCCGAGACCGACGCCTGCCAATAGGCCAGAACCGCCGCGATCGTCATGTCTCCCGATTGCTGCGCGGCAAGGCTGCCGGTGATGATCGTCACCGCAGGCGGTGACTGGACCTTGCCGCCGGTCGGGCTGAATGCGCCCGGCGCAACATCCTTTTCCTCGCTCGCGGCATCCCAGGCAAAGACCGCATCGGACGCTTCGGACAAGACGACCGGCAAGCGGATGGTGACGGCGTCGCTATCGTTGATGCCCGCTGTCGGCTCGATGCTCTCGACCTCGTACTTTTCGTTCCACGCGCCATAGGGCGCGGGCAGGTTCAACCGGCAGACCGATCCCGCCACGAGATCGAAGGCGTCGGGCATCAGCTCCCCCGAGACCTGCCGTTGCATGCGCGAGCGCATCACTGCGATCTTGGCAAGGCGCTGCGCCTGCCGGTGATCGGTGACAAAATCGAGATCCAGCGTCAGCCGCTTGGCGACGCCGCCATCGGCCGCCTGCGCGCCCGGCACGACATACACCGGCGTTTCCGCGCTTTCATAGGCGCGATCGGGCGCGGGATAGCGGGCAACCGCTTCGGTGTAGAGATCATCCGAGGAGCGCCAGCGCACCAGCTCGAGGGGCTGGCCGGTGGTGAATTCGGTGATCGTCTTGACGCTATAGCGCAGTACACCAGGCACAATCGCGAGCTTGCCGCCGATGCGCGTCAGACGCGCGCCGCCCGCATCGAGAAGCGGCTGGATCTGGTCTTCCAGCTCGGCCCCGTCGCCATAGACCAGCACGCCGTCGCAGCGGTAGCGCGGCTGATAACCGCCGCCCTTGAGCGCCACCGCCTGATCCGCCACATCGGCCGCCCAAGCGAATGTATCCATGCGGAGATAGGCGTCGCCATAAGGGCGCGCCGGATTGCTGCGCAGGGCATCAAGCGCGATCAGGCCCTGATTGCGCGAGAACTTCGTCACTCCATCGCGCGGGTCATGAACCAGCGACCAATTCCCGTCGACGGTCAGCTCGGGCGTGGGTGACGGCCAGCGCTCTGCCCTGTCGTCATCGCTACCAAGACGGAAACGCGCCCAGAGCACCGTCCGCCCGCGCCACGCATCGCTCGCCTGAAAATGACCGCCGGAGTTGGCCACGATATAGTCGGGGCACTTCCTTTGGTCTCCCCTGCCGATCCAGATCCAGACATGCGGGCCGCTCGCGCCGGGGCCAAACGGCCAGTTCGTGCCGTTGGCCCCGCCGCCGTTGAAATCGAAGGCATCGCCGGTCAGTTCCACCTTGCGCTTGTCGAGATAGACCGTGAAGGGCCCCGCGCTGGGTCGGCTGTTCAGCAGGTAGCAGATGTACAGGCTGCGGCCGCGCACCTTCCAGCCGACCGGCGTGCCCGGCGCCCAGGTCTTGCCGTAGACATGGCGATAGGCGGGCAGCGAGGTCGGCACGACCAGCTCCGCGCGCTGGGTCTCTTGCTTGGGCTTGCCGCGCAGAGCCTGCACCGCCATGCTCAGGCCGACCGAAAGGGCCATTTGGACCACGCCCGAGACGATGGCAAAGCCCGCCGTTGCGGCCGCGCCGGCCCCGAGCAGCGATGTTGCGACCCAAACCCCCACCGGCGCGGCGTCGGCGCGATCGGGGATCACCGCAAAGCCGATCAGCGCGGTGGAAATCAAAAGCAGTTTACGCAAGGTGCCATCCCTGTTCGGCGGCCTGCACCAGGGCAAAGCCGCGCAAAGACTTTCCGGCCCAGAGGCCGGGGTGAATGCAGATCGCCAGCGATGCGCGGCCCTCGATGCCGACAAGCGCCAGCCCGCCGGCGGCATGGCCGTCGCGCAACCCCGCCTCGGCCGCGAGCGTGGCCGCCAGCCCGTTCATGCCGCCGCTCTCGCGCATGAGCCGCAGCGCGCCCCGCTCGCCCTGATAGCCCCTGACCCGCGCCATGGGGTCGAAGCCCCAAAGCGCGGCGAAGACGTCACAGGCGGCGCTGGAGCAGTCGCAGGGGCCCCATGCAAAAGGCCGCGCCATGACGCGCTCCACCGCAGCGAAGACCTGATCGGGGGTCATGGCTCGGGCCATTGCGTCTTCTGCGCATCGGCCTGGGCAAACATCAGATGCCGCCCTGCCGTGTCAGCGGGATAGGCGCGGCTTTGATCCTCGTGGCTATGCGCGATCGCGGCCATGGTCCGGTAGGACGGGCCGGTCGAGAGCGTCACGGTCAGCGTGAACAAAGTGACCGGCTGGCCATCTTCGTCGACTTCCTCGGAGCGCAGCACCATGCCGTCACAGGTGCCGGTGATGACATCGACCGCCCCGATCAGATCGGTGCCACCCCATGTCGTGGTCGCTCCGAGATAGACCGTGCCGATCCGGCCACGAATGACCGTGTCGGCATAGACCGCGAGCTCATCCCAGTCGCAGGTGATCGAGAGGTGGAATTCCTCGGGCACGCCCATCAGCCCCTCGGCCGGTGTGCTGACCTCGCCGAAGGCCCCGACGCCGGTGAAGGCCTGCCCGCCGAAGCTGATATTGCCCGCATTGCTATGGGCGCGCAGCCGCGCCCCCGGCCAGTCGAGATCGACCAGAACCACCGGATAAAAAAACGGCCCCGAAAGGGCCGTCAAAAGCGCGGAAGGCGTGTTGCGGGTCAGATCCATGGATTGCGCTCCGTAAAGCCGCCGACCTCATCGGCAAAAACCTCGCGGAAAGCCCAAGTATAGGACCAATCCGCGCCGACCGGCTGGACCGAGCGCGGCAGGGCCCCGTCAACGCGGAACACCGCCTCGTCCTGACCGGCCATATTGACGCGGCCGTTCGCAATGGTCGGCTGGCGATCGAGGCGCAGCGTCACCGCGCCCGAGCCATTGGTGACGGCCGCACGCACCACACGGGCAACTTCGGATATGGCCGCATCAGCCATGCTGTGGATCCTGATGTAATCGCCCGGGGCCGCGACCTGCATGCGCGGCGGCAGGCCCGAGACCGGCAGATGCCACCACATCCCGCTCGCCGTCGCGGTGCCCGCCTCGATCACCGTGCCGCTGAAGCTGCGCAGCGGGTTCGGGCCGCTGCCGGCGCGCCATGTCAGCGGATCCACCCCGCTGCCTGCGCGCCAGTTGAGCGGGTGGGCATTCATATCCGCCCCCTGACGGCGCAATTCGTCGAGGTGCCAGTTGATCGGCGAGGATTTGATGCGCACGCCGTGGATGCCGCCCTCGAGCAGCTGCTTGAGCATCTCGCAATAGCCCGCACCCATCCGCCCCGCCGCCAGCGCCGAGACCTGAAGCGTCACGACCTTGCGCTTGCGCTGCGAGGCCTGCATCTGGTCGCGCCCCGTCATCAGCGAGCGCAGCCGCGCCACCGGCGCGACCTCGGTCCATTCGGAGCCGATTACCCCCACCGGCGGCCATGGGAAAACATTGATCGCCATGGATTACCTGAGAACTGATTTGGTTTTGCTGTTTGCTTTGGCCATCTGGCCCACGGCACCGCGTTGGATGGACGGCGCTGCGGCGTTGATCCGGCTGTCGATCACCTCGAGCATGATCCCCAGATCATGGGTGGCCCGCACAACCAGCGTTCCACCGTTACCGCCGAGCCCCTGCCCCTTGGTGTGATCAAGAATGGTTTCGTTCGGGTGCATCATGGCGAGGAAGCCACCCTTGCCATCGAGGCCGCCGGAGCGCGCACCGTCGCCGGTATGGCCGCCGCCATCAAAGGACAGGAGCGACCCGAGCAGGCTCCCGAGCCCGCCACCATCCCCACCGCCCAAGCCCCAGAGCCCCTCGAAGGCCTTGCTGGCCGCCATCTCCGCCAATTTGGCGATAATGCCTCCCAGAGCATCCTTGAAGCTGGAGGCTCCGCTGATCCAATCCGAGAACGCGCTGCCGAAGGCGCCCTTGATCTCGTCCTGGGTACGGGCGAACTCCTCTTGTTCTTCGCGCAGTGATTTGAGCGTGCGCTCGGCATCGACATGCGCGCCGGCCATCTGGCGGATGTTGGCCAGCATCTCGGGCGACAGGGCGACATTCGATTTCTGGGCCTCGGTCAGAAGCTTTTGCTCCTCCTCGATGATCGCCAGCTGACGCTCCCAATCCCCGCCGGCCGCCACCGCGCTTTTGAACGCCTCGACCTGCGCCAGCACGGCTTGGGTATCAGCCTGCAGATCACCCACCCGGTCGGAGAAACGATCCGCGCCGCTACGCGCGCCACGGCTCTTGCGCGCCGAGCCGCCCTTCTTCCCGCCACGCGGCTTGCGCGCCTCGGTGGTCAAGCCCGACCACTCATCATTCTGGGAAAAATCGAGATCGACCTGATTGATGTAGTTCTGGACGGTTGCATCACTCATCGAGAAGAATGGCGAGCCGGGCGTGTTCTGACCGTTCAGGATTTCCTGCTTGCGGCCCGCGATCTCGCCGGCGCGGCGCGCTTCGACGGCCGAGCCACCGGCATCGCGCACGCTTTTGGCGGCGTTGATCTTGGCGTTCATGATCATCGAGCCACCAAGGGCATTGATCAGGGCTGCGGAATCCTGAATCTCCTTGCGAACGGCCGCCATGGCATCCTGCCAATCCCGCGTCTGCATGGTCGCGTCATAGGAGGCATCGGCTGCATCCCAGAGGCTTTGCTTCATCTCGTCGGTGATGTTCATCGAGTCGATCAGCAGATATTGCTTCTCGCGTTCGGCCTGCGCTTGGTATTCGGTGACCTCGCGCGATCGCTCGCCATATTCGAGCGTCAGCGCCCGCAGCTCGGCTTCGCGCTCGAAGGTCGCCAGCATCTCTTCCGCTTTGGCCGCATCGGCCGCGCGGATGTCGGCGCGCTGTTTCTCGCCTTCGAGCAAAGCGCGCTGCAGCGGGATCATCTCGGCGTCGATCGCCGCCAAAGCCGTGCCATCGGCCCCCGCCTCCTTGGCCGCTTTCAACTGCGCATCGAACGCATCGAGCTTCTGACGTAACCCCGTCAGATAGTCGTCAAGGCCGCCCTCGGGAACCGGCTTGCCGAGATAGGCAAAGATATCGCGCATGGTATTGCCGAAGCGCTCGGCCATCGCGAGCTTGTCGCGATCCAGACCGCCGAAGCCCCAAAGCGTTTCTCCCCAGCTCTCGGATTTGAAGCCGAGTTTGCCCGCGGCCTGGGCGAGGTTCGCACTTTCGATCCGGCCGGCACCATCGATGCCGCGCTCGCCGAAAGCATCAAAACCGAGATCGCTATAGGCCTTGCTCATAATGCCGGAAATCGTCGAACGGGTGCGTTCGGCCTCCATCACCATGATTTTGCGCGCGATCGCCGCCCCGCGCTGCGCCTCTTCGCCATAGAGCTTTTCGGCCTGGCCGGTGTAAAGCAGCGACACGCCGAACGCGTCGTTATAGCCCGACATGCTTTCCTTGAGCGATTTGAACGCATCCTCGGCCTTCTTGGCCTCCTCTTGCGCGGGCATCAGCCACTGGACAGCCGCTGCGCCAAAACCAATCACCCCGATGGTTGCCAGCGAGACAGGGTTGAGCATGCCGACAAACGCCCCGCCCAGAGCACGCAGCGCGCCAACCCCGCCGCCCATCTGGGTGAGTACCTGGCTGATCTGCGTGCCCTGCTGGAGCGCGAGCTGCAGCGGGTTCTGCCCCGCCGCCATCATGACGCCGATGTCGTTGAACTGCGACACCAGGTTGGCGTTGGCACCCGCCGCCGCCCGCATTCCGCGCGTGGCATCGTCGGACGTCTTCTTCAGACCGGAAATCTCTGCCTTGGCCTTGCCGACCCCCGCGGCAAAGCCGCCGGCATCAAGACTGAGGCGTGCCTTCAACTCACCGACATTGCCCGCCATTCAAGACCCTTCCTCGATCGCACCCCAAGCCTGCGCCAGAAGACGCAAGGCGGTTTCCTGTTGTACGGCGGTTTGAGCGCCGCCCCTGGTCGGAGCGCCATGCGCACCGAAGTAATCGTCGTATCCGCGCAACTTGCCCACAAAGGCCGCGCCGGTAAGCGCCGCCATTGTCCAGGCCATGCGGTTGCGCATCGCCAGGTCGAGGTGCAGGCGGTCGCGAACCGCCCGCATCTGCAAGACGAACAAACGCGGGGTCAGCGACCAAAAGGCTCCCGGAGCAAATCCGGCCGCAATATGGTCGCGATAGAGTTGGCTCAGATGGATGTCGCCCGCCGCTTGCGCGGGCGCCGCCGGTTTCCCGGGCGTTTCTCCGGAGCGGGCACATCACCTTCTTGCGGCATCGCCGCATTGACGCCCGCCACAAAGGCCGAAGCATTGGCGTCGAGAATGCGCCCTGCCAGCTCGAGCGTCATGTCGGGCGCATCGCCTTTGAGCCCGCCGTAAATCAGGGCCCGCATGTCGCGTGCACCGATCAGCCCTTTCTGGATGCCGCCGTTTTCCAACAAGGTCAGCATGGCAAAGCCGTTCTTTCCGGTTACGTCCTCGAAAGTGCAGAGCGCCCCCATATCGATGGTCAATGGGTAATCCCGCCCGTCGTGGTGCAGAAGTATGGTGCCGCGAAGATCCATGATTGCTCTTTCTGCTTATGGGACGGCCACGATGACCGGCTTGCCCGAGGGTTTGATGGTCACGGAAGCACTGAGCTTGCCCTCGGGCGAGATCTCACCAGGAGCGAATGCGGTGACAATGCCCTTGAACTGCAAAGCCACGGTGCCGCTTGGAAAGGTCAGCTGGAAATAGCCCTCACCCGCCTCGAAGGCCGCCAAGAGCGGGTCGGAAACTGCCGGCACCCAGTTGACGTCAAAGGTGCAGTCCGATCCGGTTTTGAGGCCCGCAATGAATTCCGCATAGGCGTCAGGGCTCTCAAGATGCGTGGCATCGACGGTATTGCGGGTCCAGCCCGCAGGGGTGACGCGCGTGACTTCTGCCGCTCCGACATAGGGTCCGCCCGCAGCCGCCCCGATGCCAAATTGGGCACCAAGCCCGATCTGTGCCTTGGTCTCCGGCATATTCTGCCCTCCAATCAATAGAAAATGGGGACCGCGCGAGATCCGCGCGGCACAATATCAGGGGGTATCGGGGAGCGTGGCCGGCGCGCGCAGGCTGGTGATCTCGAACCCCATCACCAGCGTACCGATGTTGCGGGCGCCGTCCGCATTGCTCACGATCGAGGTCTCCCGCAAGAAACAGAACTGGTTTTGCTGCCGCAACGCGCCGGTCACCAGCGCCTCGACAAAGGCGCTATCCTCATCAAGGATATCCTCGACATCGTCCCCGCCCGCGCGCCGGATCGCGATCTGCATCAAGGTTTTGCGCTCGGAAGTGGTGAAACTCTCCATGCGGAAACCCTCTTGCGGGGTCAGCACGCCCAGAACCGGCAAGCTTTGCGTATCGACAGAACCTGACCAGACCTTCGGGGCCGTGAAGTCTGCGAAGCGGGTATGACCGGTCAGTGCGGCCATGGCCTGCACCCGATAATTGGAACGGTAATGGGCCATCAGATCATCCATCAACCAGCTGAAGTTCACAGACCAAGAAAGCATCGCGAGCAGGCGATCCTGTCGGGTGAACGTTCATGATTTTGAACACACGCCCGCGGGAAACGGTGATGTGCTCACCGCGCCGGGCCTCGGGCGCCAGATCCCGCGCAACCCGCCAGCTCGGGGCAGAGATCAGGACCAAATGACCATCCGCTCCCTCGACCTCGATCGGGGCCTCGCGAAACACCGACTGGATCTCGCGCGGGGCACCGGACCGAGGCTGATAGGAGACGGAAGCGCCGACCACATCCGCAAGGATGCCGGTCATCCCGTCAAAGATGCTGGCCATCAGGGCATCGTCGTCCTTGTCGCCTGCCCGCCGGTAGGGAATCCCGATCTCGGTATAGTGCACACCGGAAAAATCGAGATCATCACCGTCAATTTCCGCCTTGCGCCGCGCGGTCTCGTAGCGCTCCACCAGGGCGGACCATGACGCAAAGGTCGCCGCCGCGCCGTTGAGCGCATAGCTGACGAAAGGCGTATTGCGGATCGCCGGATCATCGATACGCACCAAACGGCGCTTGCCCGTCGCTTCGTCAACCTCACGGCTCTCGTGCAGCCAGCCGCCATGGCCCTGCGCCGCGCGGCGGTTCATCTCCGCTTTTTGGCGGTGATGGATCACACTGCCGCAATGCGGGCAAACCATATGCGCCTGATCCCCCGCCTCGCCGGGATCCAGATCACGGTTGTAACTGAGGCGCTCGTAAGTCGGCTCAAAATACTCCGCGCAATCGAGGCACTCCCAGAACCAGCGCGCGCGCGTCCCCTCGTTATAAAGGTTGACGATCCCCCCCGTCGTGGCCGGCATCAGATGCGGCTCGAGCGGATTGGCTTCGCGCGCCTTGTCCTCATCGACCGGAAAGGCCGGCGTGCTTTCGGCAAAGACGCAGCCGCGGCTCAGAAACGTCCGGATCCGCTGCAGGGCCATGCCCCAGGGCGAGGCCTCGGGGGCGTCTTTGGGACCGAGCCGTTGCGGCATGTGATCATAATCGGTCAACAGCACCATGCGTTGCGAGCGCGAGGACAGCTGGTTCGCCACCGGATAGCCGATGCCGAGCCTCATCCCCTTGAAGCGCTTGCGGCTGAAGGTACTGTCCTCGCGCGCCTTTCCCAGACGCTCTGCCAGCAGCGGGCTGTGATAAATCGCCGGATCCAGCTTTTCCTCGACCCAGGCATCCGCATCGGTCTTGGTCATGTGGATCAGCTGCACCGGCCCCGGAGCACAGGTGACCGCATGGGCCGAGACCGACAGCAGCATCTGGCTTTTGCCGCTTTGCGAAGGACCGACGAAGACTACTCCCTTGAAGCGACGAGACTGCGAGATGTCCTGCGGCTCGATCGTATAGGGCGTGACACCGCGGTCATAGGCACTCCAGCGCCCCGCAACCGGCACCCGCAAGGCGCGCTCGGCCGCATCCGTCACTGTGATCCGGCTGGGTGGATCAAGCAGCGGCAGCGCATCTGCAATGATCTCTTCGGCCGTCATGAAGGGCGGTAGCGGCTGGATGCGGCTCAGTTCCCCCATGCCGCGATCAAGCATGATCACCATCAGCCCAGATCCAGTTCCGGCTGCCGACCAGACATCGCAACAACAGCCCCGGCACTCGTCACCCGCTCGGCGATCATCCGCTTTGCTTCGCCGCGAATCTGGTCGCAATACTCTTCAAGCTGTGCGACCTGCGCCGCCGTCAGCCCGAAGTTCATTTCAGCGAAGTCCGGCAGGTTATCCATGGCAGTGCCAAAGGCGACAAAAACATCCTCGATGACCGCGCGCGCCCGATCGACCCTCATCAGATCGCCGCGCTGCTCTGCCACCCGATTCCGATGGTATTCGGCCTCAGAAAGCTTGCGCAGCTCGTCCGCAGACAGGTGACCTTCTTCTTCCGCCTGATCCTCGTCCAGGTTCCGAAAGGCCAAAGACGCCTGCGCGACCAGCTGATCACCGCGCAGTTTGGAGGCGCGCGCACGCTCGTCGCGGTCCTGCCGCCAAGCCCAGCAATGGGAGAGGCGGAACTCGTAGGCCACGCCGTTTTGGCCGGTAGACATGACCGGCATGCCTTTATTGACCCAATCCGTGACCGCATTGACCGAGACGCTAAATGCGGCGGCCAGCTGCGCCCGGTTCAAGGGCGTGCCGTCATCCTCGACCCCGTCCGGCAGCGGATGGCGTGCGAGATCGAGCATGCTCCCGTCTGACAGCGTGATGACTTCCGACATAGCAACCTCATGAAGAACAACAGCAACACCAACAGCAATAAGCGGTTGAAATTGCCCGAACGAATTGAACGGGGTGCGAATTACCCCCGTGCAGGTCCTTGCCGGGAAGGACCCGAAAACGTGACATATTCGACACAGGGCCGCGAAACGGCTCAGGAACCTGCCTTCGCCGCCAGGCGCGCCACCCGCGCCTCAATCTCGCGCCGCAAATGCACGGGCAGACGCAGCCGGAACGCTTCATCGGCCCCGTCATAAAAGCCGAGCCGCGGCTGGTACTGCGGCACCACCCGCGTGAAGCGCAGGATCTGGTAGATCGTGCCGTCGGCTTCGCGCATCCACACGCCTTTGGGCAACCGGCTATCCGCCTGCGGCACGAAGAAGCCTGCCTTCCTCCGCCTGCGCTTGCGCGAAGCCGCGGTCGTGTTCGTCCAGGCATCGCGCTGCGCCCTCAGCCCCGACATCACCTTGTTGCGCTCGCCCGCATCCCAGTTGCCATAAGCGTTGAGCTTGGCGAAAGGCGCGGGCGTCACGGCGGTGATCGTCCCGTCATAAGCCAGCCGCGACCGCAGAACCGTTTCCAAGCCGGTGGTCGGGCGTGGCCCGCCGCCCTCCTGCACCTTGAGGTAATCGCGTGCCGCATTGCGCGGGCGCTCGTGGATCACCGCCTCGAGCCGTTCGGTATGGGCCTTTTGGACAACAAAGGCACCTTTGGTGAACGGGGTCGGACGGTCAAACACCGCATCCATCCGTGCATGGATCCCCGCGAGCACATCCCCCGCCGTCTTGTCCAGCGCATCCTTCGCCGCCCATTTGATCTGGCGTTCGGAAAGTTGGCGCAAGTTTGCCTGAAGATCCGCGTCATCGAGCGTAAGGTTGAACATCAGAGGCTCCGCAGTGCACCCATTGCGGGACTATAGTCCGTGCGAATCGCTTGAGGGTGGTGTTAGGCTTCCATGAGCGATTTTTTCGAGATCATTTCATGGCAGCACTTTTCATCGGCACGATCACAGGCCTCATATGCGCGGTAGTCGCGGCATGGCTAGGAGCCCCCATCTGGGCGGTGATCTGTGTCTACGCTGTCAGTGGCGTCATCGCCGCACTCGCCCATGCCGTCGTGCTTGCCCTCATTGAGCCTGATCTGGCGGCAAGAGATAAGGAAAACCAAAGACTGGATACCGAAGTAGAGGATCCTCAATCCCGTCAATAACCCCCAAGCGCTCCGCCAGCAGCCAGGAGGCCGAAAGCATGCCGCAAAGAGTTACCTTCTCCATAGGACGATTTGGACCCTTCGATGGAGAACTTACAGAACCAAACGGACATCTTCGTCAGGCGTATCAGCTCTCGTTCGGCCCTCTTTACGTTAACGCGCGCGCTATGAGCGCCGAAAAACGTATCCAAATCCAGAAGAGAAAACGCACAATCCTTGAGGGCGTTTACTCCGGCACCATCACGGTAGACGAAGTTTCGCACGCAACCTACGGCGAGTTAACCATAGAACCATGAGAACACGTCATGCGCGGCGAGCGGCTCAAAGGATGCACGCAGCGCTCCATGTCGAAGTGAACTTAGGTTGCCGCCTATTTGACAACCAAGACCGGTATTGAGGTTTTCGCAATGACATCCGCAGTCGGACTGCCCAGAAAGGCCCGGGCAAGGCTGTGTCGACCTCGCGAGCCGATAACAATCAGCTCTGCCCGCATTCGATCGGCGGCCGTCAGTACCGCAGAGGCTACATCACTTTCTTCGCAAACCTCACCGTGAAGGAATGTCTCAGGCACACCCAAATTCTTTGCAATGGTCATTGAGGCGGCCAGTCGGTCACTCTCGCGAACGAGCGCTGCCCTCCTCATACTCGCGAGATCCGCTTCGACAAAGTAACCTTCCGAGGCTGCAACTGGAACCATCGCCTCCGAGACAGAAATAATTGACAACCTAGAGCCGAGCCGTATCGCGAGCCTTGCAGCCGTCTCTACAGCGTGAAGGCATCTCTCTGACCCATCAGTGACGGTGACGATTCTTGTGAACATGGCTATTCCTCCCTTTAGGACAGAATAACACGCAAGTATCGCGAACCGCTGTGCATTATCGGCCTAGCACGCTGGACGCCAAGTCATAACACAGGAGCCAACCCTATCTCACGAAAAGTGCCCGCAAGGATTTCTCCTTCGGGCACACGTGTAGATATTATTGAGATTGATACTCGGGTGGGACTTAAGCCGTCAAGAGGATTTAAACACAGCGCCTGCCATACGGTTCAAGGACAGGCCCAACGCGTTGATTAGGACCTGTGCATGCGCTCCCTTATAGGCCCAGCCGTGATCCTCCAAAACGCGGCGAAAGCTCTTGTCCTGCAGGCAAATCGCATCGACCAGCACGCGATCCAAGATGAGCCCCGCCGTGGCGCCTCCGCGCGCCGAGGGTCTGACACGTCGCACCGACATCGCAATCCCAGAACCGATGCGCTGCCGAAACCGCTCGATCTGGCGACCGGCATCAATGAACGCGTCGATGAACTCACCACCGCCCGACGCACCGCCACCGACCCGCGTCTCCAATCCAATGCAGCGGACCCCGCCCGCGTCATGGCGCTCGACCAATGTGCGGTAGAGCCGCGCGACATCGACCTGTCGCCCCGTGAACGGGCCGGCCTCGCCTCGGGCAGCCGCACGGCGCGCGAGATCGTCGAACACATCCGCGACACGAACCGCCTTGAAGCCGCGCCAACCCGTTTCCTCGCTCCGCCACCCAGTCTTGTCGTTCTCATCCGGCACCATGCGCCGCGGCGTCACCACGACCTGCGGCCCGCGCGCCGGCGCGATCGGGATCAACGGGCCACAGCCCTCGATCGGCGTGGCCCGCGCGAGCACCGCATCAAGGCGCGTCCGCTCGTCAAGGGCCCGCGCTGCAGCCATCTTCTGATATGCTGCGTTATCCATGCTGCTGCCCCTTTCCCATGGCCCGACACCGATCGAGCGCCGCGATCCTCCGTTCCCGCCAGTCGCGCTCCGGTGGCGCAAGCTCGCCCTCTCGCGCCAGTCGGCCTTCGAGATCCTGAAGACGTCGCACGTCTCTGGCGGCTCCGTCGCGGATTGTGCTGAGCGTCCAGTTGCTCGGCCAGCTCCGGTTTTTGCGAAGGTGCTGCAACAGCTCAGGGGCCCAGCCCTCCGAGATCGCCGACTGACCACAGGCATGAGCGAAGACCGCACAGATCAAAGGCGAGGCGCTATCGCTCGGAGGCTGGATATCCGCCGCCCAATTCAAGATCTCATTCCCCACCGGAAACCGGTCCCGCTCTTTCCCGCTCGGCCGAGCAGCCGCATGCTCTTCCAGCGCCATCAGGCTCGCATCCGACATATAGGCCAAGCGCTGGCAGAGATTGTCGACCTCCGCCTCGAAGGCCGCGACCGTCAGCACCGCACGCTTGGCCAGCCCGCGCCTCCTCAGCGGATCGACCAGCAGCTGCATGACCCTCTTTTCACCCTGCGCCTGTTCTTCGCTGTTCATCTCTGTCCCTTTTCTCAGCCCTTCCGACTTATCCACAGGCGTCCCCGCTGCCGTGTCGCGGGATTGGCCTTTGTCTTTCTCTTTTCATTTTCTTTGTCTCTGTCCCTGTCGTGCCGGACAGTCCGAGAGTGTCCGAGACTGTCCTGAACTGTCCTTCGGACAAAGTTGGACAGTGTCAGACAGAGCGTCCAGCACTCCGCGACAAAGAAAAGCTATGGTTCATCCACGCGCCCATGCCGCGCTCGACCCAAGTCGCCGAACGGTATTCGCAGCCCTCATGGACCATCCATTCGTCGATCCAGCGCACCGCCGCATCATTGGCGCCGATGTCCTTGTTGTAGGCGGTCAGGGTGATGCGCAGGCGCTGGATCCGCTTGGCGACATTGGCGGCGTCATTCTTCGCACGGTTATCCTCGCGGCGTGCGATCGCTTCCTGCAGCGTGCGCAGCACCATCGGATGTGCGAGGCGGACCTCCTCGCCACAGTGCACGAGGTGCCATTTGTGCAGCGGCCCGAATTCGAGCCGACAAAGCTGTGAGAAATGACCGGCATCGACCATCAAGAGCTTGGCAAGCAGCTCGTGATCATTGGGCAAGGTGCCGACCGGTGCCTGATCATAGGAGATGTTGATCAGATCAAAGAACAGCGCGCGGCATTCCGGCGTGCCTCGCAGGCGCATATCGGAGTTGAGCCAGCGCCGCCGCTCCCAAGGTACGAAATAATGGCTATCGAGGCGATCCTCGACCGTAAGCGGATAGTCCGGCAGATCGTCGATCGACACGGGCTGGAGACTGCGTATCTGAGTGCTCATGCCGCACCTACCTTTGCCTTGCCGGCATCGGCCAGCATCAGTCGGGCGAACGCCAGATCGGCGCGATTGTCCCGCAGCCAGACAAACGCCGTGCGATAATGGACACCGAGATCGGCCGCGAAAGCCGCAATGGAGGGCCAATGCCGCCCGCAAAGAGAAACCGGCTTGGCCACCGCCACCTTGCCGCGTGCCGAGCCGCTGCCTTCCCCGAGAAGATCGAGATGGCCGTGGCGGCCGAGATGATAGGCGACCGTCGAGGAGGTCACCCCCGCCGCCCGCGCGACCGTGCGCATGCCGAAATAGGTCTTCCCGCGCCAAATATAGGCCTCGGGGGCCGGACCGGTCTGCACGCGCGGCACCCGCCCAGCATCATTCACCGAGAGCGTCATATCATCACCTGTCCCTTGCGCATTCGCGCTTGTTTCTAAAAATGCGGGGCGGCCGAGCAGAGACCGCCCCTCAGACGTCACCGTGAGGCAGGCTTCGGTGAATGGGTGCCCCGACGGCTTTCAGCCGCCTCTCGGATGGGCCAGCCGCAGGGTCCGGAGATCGCGCCATGATGATATCCACGCGGGCGACGCATCCCCGACAAGGTTTCAGCCAGGCACTGCCGCCCCGCATCATCCCTGCCCGATGGATCCTGAAAACGCGTCATGTCAGTCGCCCCACATGATGTCGGCGTAGTTCGGCAGCGATTGCGCAGCGAAATCCACAACATCGCCTGTAGGGGTGCACAGACCATCGAACCAATTGCACGAGGTCTGGAAGGTCACGCTGAAATGCACGGCGCACAGCTCTTTGGTCTGAAAGCTGTTGATCACGAGCAACGACCAACGACGCCGAAAAACCTTAGGCTCGAGTCGGCCGAGCGCGCCGTGATTGCGGCGACGGCTGCCGTGCGACCGGCCCCGCCCATCAAACGGACTGGCATGGGACGTTTGGCCTCGCGCGATCTCTCTCTGGCCAACACCCACCTCGAGGACGCCGTGATGCGTGCCGTGCGCTACATCACCGCCTGACGCTCCGGTGACCGGCCCCGCGCGGGCCGGCATCCCGAGCGCCAGCGATGGAGGGATCGAGACATGGACATTCAAAACAGCTTCGACGGCATGCCGGACAGGCTGCCGCCACCGACAGGAAGCGACGGCACAGACATCATGCGCAGCGCCGACCGGAAACGCCGCAAGGCCCCGCCCGTGAAGGAGACGGCCGAAGACAAACAACAGAGCGACAACACCTATGGCATCGCCGCTGAAGAGTTGCGGCAGTTTATCGAGCAGTTCGAACAGCTGGACGCGGAGAAGAAGGACATCTCTTCGCAGCAAAAGGAGCTGATGGCTGAGGCCAGAGCCCGCGGCTACGACACCAAGGTGATGCGCAAGGTCATCGCGCTGCGCAAGCGCGACAAGGACGATGTGGCCGAGGAAGAGGCCATTCTCGAAATGTACAAAGCAGCATTAGGGATGATCTGATGTCTAACGATTACGCCGTCAAGCGTGAAGCCGCGCGCGCCGCCGCCCGCGAAAAATACGCCGCCGACATGGAAGGCCAACCGCCGCTCAAGCGCGGCGACGAGCTTTGGTGGATGGGCCATGATGAAGAGAGCTTCTCATGCCATGCAGCCACCCGCGACGAGGCCATCGAGATCGGTCATAAAGATTATGACGACGGCGATGGCTTCCACATTGTCCAGGCTCGACAGGACGAGATCGACCTCGCCGCCGCATTCGATCTCGAGCGGTTCAGCGAGGAGGTCGATTGTCACTTCGAAGATCTCCAAGGGGAGGATCACGAAAGCTTCCTCTCGAGCTGCAGCCACGTTGAGCTTGGCGCCCTCGAAGCCGCGATCCGCCACACCATCCGTCAATGGCAGGTCAAGACACGGCTGGACGGCGGCGGAACCTGCTATCCGTCCATTTTCACCGTATGCGGTAAGGACGAGCACATTCCCTCCATGAAGGAAGGTGGTACCGCATGAAGACCCACCGCGGCGTCACTGTTGTGGAAAGCGACCACCCAAGCGGCGCGCGCACCTGGGCGCATGAAGAGAGCGGCTGTGGCGGCGTTGCCCACACCAACGAAGAGGCGATCCGCCAAATCAGCCGCGCCTTGGGGCCGGATCCCGCGTGTGCGTTCTGTCGAGAGCATGGGACGGACGACTGGGCCTTTGAGGCACTTGTACCCTGCGCGGTCTGCTTTCCGGAGGATCCGGTGAACGACAAGAGGAGGGCTGGATGATGGGTATGCAAAAAACGAGCGAGCGCTTGGAGGAACTGCTCAGCGTCTGCGAACGCAGAGGCAAGAAAGTTACCTCAGCTCAGATTCACGGCTCCAAAATCTTGCTGACATTCGATGGATACAAGCACGAGCCCGAAGGCTCGGTTCAGCCCATTGACCTCATTAAATGGTGAAATCCTTGAAGAAAGAATTGCCCAAGTACGTCTATCGGCGGGGGCGCAACAAACACGTCTACTTCTATCGATTCGGGAAGAACCATCGCATCCATGCTGAGCCGGGAACCGCCGAATTTCACGCGGAATATGCTCTACTGTTGATGAAGGGCCGCCCCGCAGCCCCGAACCGAACGGTAAAAGGGCTAATCACTAAGTATATTGAAAGTGACCGTTGGCCCACACTCTCGAAGCACACACGCATAGGCTACTCTCGGCATTTCCGATATCTGGAAGAGAAAATCGGCCACATTGACCCTACGACACTGAGGACCGTTCATGTCTACGAGATGCGCGACAGCCTGAAAGCAACCCCGACCGATGCGAACCGTAAAGTCGGCGCATTAGCGACCTTACTTACCCATGGCATCAGGATCGGCTGGCTCGATAGAAACGTCGCCCAAGGAGTGATGCAACTCAAGGGGACCCGCCCTCCCCGTCAGCCATGGCCTGTCGAAAAGATCGAAGCGTTTCGCAAAGCGGCCGATCCACAAGCACTATTGGTCTTCGATCTTTTACTGGGCACCGGCCAGCGAATCGCTGATGTGCTGAAAATGCGTTGGTCCGACCTGGACGGCGCAGGAATTGCCGTGAAGCAGTCGAAAACCGGTGCGCTTCTTTACGTGCCCCTGACAAGAACACTCTCACAAACACTTTCACGCACACCCAAGCGCGGCTTGACGATCGTTTCACAAGAAAACGGGCGATCGGTCGGATACAATCTCGCGTGGAAGTGGATCATGGATACGCGGAAGCTCGAAGTCGTCCAGGCAGAGGCTTGGGACATCCACTCGTTGAGACACTCTGCCGCGTCGGAAATCGCTGCACTCCCAGGAATGACGACCGAGCACGTCATGGCGATCACGGGGCATAAATCCAGCGCCATGGTGCATCACTATGCCGGAGCCGCAGCGCAGAAGGCGCGAGCACAAGAAGCCCAATCCGCGCGAGAAAAACAGGAGAACATTGCACCACCTAATTGCACCAAAAAATAATTTACATAAATATCAATGCATTGTGCGAAATTTAACATGATTCAGGAACATCTCCTTGGTCAAGGTCGTGCCCTTGCGCAGGCTGAAAAGCTCGAGGATCTGGTATTCCTTGCCGGTGAGCTTGACCGGCGCGCCATTGACCTCGACCGAACGGGCGTCAAGATCGACAATGATGTCGCCGGTGCGGATGACAGAGTGGCTATGCCCTTTCGAGCGCCGGATGATCGCCTGAATGCGCGTAATCATCTCTTCGCGATGGAAGGGCTTGGTCATATAGTCGTCGGCCCCGAAGCCGAAGCCGCGCAGCTTGCTTTCGGTATCGTCCGAGCCGGTCAAAATCAGGATCGGCGTGTCGATCCGCGACATGCGCAGCTGACGCAAAACCTCCATCCCGTGCATATCGGGTAGGTCGAGGTCCAGAATGATCAAATCGTAATCGTAAAGTTTGGCGAGATCGATCCCCTCTTCGCCCATATCGGTCCGGTATACGTTGTAATTCGCAGACGTCAGGATCATTTCAATGCTGCGGGCGGTAGTCGGATCATCTTCGACAAGCAGGATACGCATGTGACTGTCCTCAAACTGTTCGGTCTAGCGCTGACTATCGGCGCAAGAGGTTAATTTCCCGTTACCGTCGGTTAAGAGTACAGCAATACAATCTATGGTTGTCTATAATTTTGTATTCGCGTGACTTTTAATGCATTTTTACCATGCGCCCTTATTGCCGATACCCAACTGTCGAGCTCTTCTTCGGACAAGCCGTAGCGCGCCAAGGCATCCTCCCGCGACAAGAGGCCGTATTCCACAGCCTCGGCAACCGTGGCCTTGCGGCTGGCGACCCAGCGCGTGGCCGCCGCCGGCAGATCGGCCAGAGTAAGGATGCGGCCATCGGGCAAACTGACCGTGCGCGGGCCCGTACTTTTTCTCAGAAACATGATACCACCTGTTCTCGATACCGCTGTTTTGCCCGCTTCGTCTTAATTCGCGGTGAAATTCCCTGGGCCATTGCAGGCCGCGGCCCTTGAGAATAGATAGCGTTTTCCCTATTTCTTCGGGAAAGCGATGCTCCTGAGCGTTGCGAAAGGATGATCCATGACACTGTCGACCTCGACCCTGCCCGATACCGCGCAGGATGCGCCCTTGAACTCTTTGGGTTTCGCCAAGCCTCCCTCGCAGACGCGGGTGGTGGTTGCGATGTCGGGCGGCGTCGACAGCTCTGTCGTCGCGGCCCATCTGGCGGCCGAAGGCTACGACGTCATCGGCGTGACGCTGCAGCTTTACGACCATGGCGCGGCGCTGGCGAAAAAGGGTGCATGTTGCGCGGGTCAGGACATCCATGACGCGCGCCGCGTGGCCGAACGCATCGGCTTTCCGCATTACGTCCTCGATTACGAGAACAAATTCCGCGAATCCGTGATCGAGGAATTCGCAGACGCCTATCTGGCCGGCGCGACTCCCGTGCCCTGCATCCGCTGCAACGAACGCGTAAAATTCCGCGATCTGCTGGAAACGGCCAAGGATCTCGATGCCGACTGCATGGCGACCGGCCACTACATTCGCCGCGAAATGGGGCCGAACGGTGCCGAGCTGCATATGGCGGCCGATCCGCATCGCGACCAAAGCTACTTCCTGTTTTCGACCACGCCCGAGCAACTCGCCTTTTTGCGCTTCCCGCTCGGCGGGCTTGCGAGCAAGGCCGAGACCCGCGCCATGGCGACGCAATTCGGTCTCTCGATCGCCGACAAGCCCGATAGCCAGGACATCTGCTTCGTGCCGAACGGCAATTACGCAAGCGTCATCGAAAAACTGCGCCCCGGCTCGGCCGATCCGGGCGAGATCGTCGACCTCGAGGGCAATGTTCTGGGCGAGCATCGCGGCGTCATCCACTACACCATCGGCCAGCGCCGCGGCCTCGGCATCGGCGGACTGGGCGATCCGCTTTATGTGGTGAAGCTCGACCCCGATGCGCGCCGCGTCATCGTGGGCCCGAAAGAGGCGCTGAAGACGAAAATCGTGCCGGTGACCGAGGTCAATTGGTTGGGCGACATCCCGTTCGAGGGCGAGATTGCCCTGAACGTGCGCATCCGCTCGACCCGCCCGCCGCGGCCGGCGATCCTGCGCGCGACGGGCAAGGGGCGCGCCGAGATCGAATTGCTCGATGCCGAAGAAGGCGTCAGCCCTGGTCAGGCCTGCGTCTTTTATGAACAAGACAGCACGCGGGTTCTGGGCGGCGGCTGGATCTCGCACCGCCGCGGCGGCTAAACGCGAACCCCCTACCCCAATGATCAAAGGGCGGCCGAAGGGCCGCCCTTTTGTGTCGGTGCGCCCAAGCACCCGCCCGCCGATCCGTCAAAGAAGGCAGGCGCGGGCTTACGCCTCGCTCGCGATGCGGCGGATGCGCTCGACCATGGCGCGCAACCCGTTGGAGCGCTGCGCCGACAGATGGTCGTTCAGCCCGAGCCGCGCCAGTTCGGCCGGCGCGTCGATCGCGAGAACCTCCTTGACCGGCACCCCCGAATAGAGCGCGTGCAAAACCGCAACGAGGCCGCGCACGATCAGCGCATCGCTGTCGCCCTGAAAATCGAAACGCCCGTTTTCCACCTTGGGAAGGATCCAGACCTGGCTCGCGCAGCCCTCGACCTTGGTCGCGGGAACATGCAAAGCGGGATCCATCGCGGGCATGGCTTTGCCCAATTCGATCACATGGCGATAACGGTCTTCCCAATCATCCAGAAAATCGAAGGTTTCCGCGATCTCTTCAAATGCCGGAGTGGCCATTTTCGGCCTCCTTTCGCAAAACTGCCGCAGGCGGGATAGCGCGCCTGAGCGCCAAGGTCAAAGAGGCTTTCCCGCAGCGCCTACTTCCCCTATCAATAGCGCAAAGTAACGAGGGCCAGAGACGGGAAACCCTTTGATGCGGACAATAACTTTCGGTCTTTTGACGACGGCGGCGCTCGTTCTTGCGGGTTGTGGCGGCTCCGGCAGCGGCAGCGCGGGAAGCGCCAGCAGCGGCCTCAATCCTCTCGGCTGGTTCGGCGGCAGCTCGGAAGCGCCCTCGACCCTCGATCCCGAGGGCGGCTATCCGACGGAGAATGCCGACAACCGCCTTCCCGTCGCCCAGATCACCGGCGCGAAATGGGAGCCGCTTTACGAGGGCGGCATGCTGACCGTCACCGCCCTGCCGAGGACCAAGGGCTGGTGGGCGATGAAGCTGATCACCGAAGTGCCGATGCCCGAAGGCCGCATCCGCCCCGACGAAAACGGCGTGCTGCGCCTGCGTCTGGTCGGCCTGCCGCCTTTGGCCAATACATTCGAGGCAAGCGCGCCCGCCGATCCGCGCAGCGATACGGCGACCGTTGCCATGACCTTCTCGCACGAGGCATTGTCGGGGCTGCGTCAGGTCGTGATTACGGGCGCCAACAACTCGGTCAGCATCTCGCGGCGCTGACCGGTTGCCCGAGACAATGAAAACGGGGCCTGCGATGATCGCGGCCCCGTTTTGCATTTCCGGTCTGTGGCGGTCCATCGGACGGCGCGCGCCGTCTGCTCAGCCCATTTTGCGCAGATAGGTCCAGGTCGGCACACGCGCGTCACGCGCAACCGACCAGCTTTCCGCATCGCCGAGATAGGCGAAGCCGCAATTGGTCAGAACGCGGGCAGAGCTCGGGCTGTCCTGAAATGCCTCGGCAAAGAAGGTGCGGTCATGATGGGGATTGGCGCTGACGAGACCTTCGACCGCTTCGGTCGCAAAGCCGGTGTTCCAGAAGCCCGGGCCGATCCAGAAGCCCAGTTCGGAGCGCTGATCCTCGAGACGGGTCAAGGACACGATCCCCAGAAGCTCGGCAAGATTGCTGTCGCTGCCGTCGATCGCCCAGACATCCTCGTCACGATTGTCGGCCATGGCGCGCGCGACATAGGCCTCTGCCGCGCCGGGCGGCAACGGATGGGGAATCGAACGCGTACCTTCGGCGACACGTTTGTCCGCAGTGTAATGCGCAATCAGCCCCGCATCGGATTTCCGCAAGGGTCGCAGCAGGAAACGCTCGGTCCGAATCTCTATCTGCGGACGCAAAGGCGCTTCGATCAAATCCTGCATCTTCCTCACTCCCCTTTTAAATTAACTAGGTACCGCCCCCGGAAACGACAAGGGGACCGGCTTGCGCCGATCCCCCCTAACACTGATGTGTTACAATCGGCTTACTCGGCAGCCTCGAGATTGGCCGGGAGCACAGAAATGAAGGTGCGACCCTTCAGACCCTTGTGGAATTTGATCTGGCCATCGGTCAGAGCAAACAGGGTGTGATCGCGGCCCATGCCGACGTTCTGGCCGGCCCACCAGGTGGTGCCGCGCTGACGAACGATGATGTTGCCTGCAACGGCGGCTTGGCCACCGTAGAGCTTCACACCAAGACGGCGACCGGCGGAGTCGCGACCGTTGCGGGATGAACCGCCTGCTTTTTTATGTGCCATGGTGCTTAGTCCTTCTTAGCTTCTTTCGCCGGCTTTGCAGCCTTGGCGGGCTTTTCAGCAACGGCGGCGGCAGCAGCAGCCGAACCAGCGGTGCGTGCACCGATTGCCGCTTTGACGTCCGATTTCTCGGCGCCTTTTTCCAGCAGCTCGGTGATGCGGACCAGCGTCAGTTGCTGACGGTGACCACGCGTGCGCTGCGAGCTGTGCTTGCGGCGGCGCTTGACGAAGGTGATGACCTTGTCGGCTTTGATCGTGTCGATCACGTCGGCCTGGACGGCAGCACCAGCAACGAAGGGTGCACCGACGGTCGAACCGATCATCAGAACATCGTTGAACTGGATTTTGTCACCAGCTTCTGCAGCGAGTTTTTCGACGCGCAGCACATCACCGGCCTGAACCCGGTACTGTTTGCCGCCAGTCTTGAGAACTGCGAACATTGGTCTTTCCTTACCTCTCCGCGTCCTTTGGCCCCCATCACGGGATGGATGTTTCGGGGCAAGCCCCGCCTTCGGACAGCGCACCCTGGGGAGGGTGAATTGAAAATAAACGACCGTCCCGACGCGGAACGTCGGGCGAGTCCCGCTCCTCATGCCGGATTCGGGCCATTCAGTCAATCAAATTCGCGGATATGCCCGATAACGGGGGGTGCCGAAACGGCGGCAGAGCACGGTTTTCGGCCTAAAGGCCCCTGCTCCATGCAGGCTTTTGCCCAAGCCGCGCCACGAGGTCAAGGGCATGTGCTCGCAAGGCGGCGGGACGTCGGGCCCCGCCGCCCTGCGATATAGATCCTTATGCGGTGATCAGCGCCTTCAACTCGGCCACTTTTTGCGCCAACAGCACGGCATCGCCGCGCGCTTCGACATTGAGACGCAAAACCGGCTCGGTGTTCGAGGCGCGCAGGTTGAAGCGCCACTGCGCGAAAGCCAGCGACAGCCCGTCCATCTCGTCGCGCGACAGCGCCTCGGGGGCAAAGTGCGCCTCGACGCGGGCGCGAGCGGCGGCGACATCCTCGATCACGAAATTGATCTCGCCCGACGAGGGGAAAGCCGCGCGACGCTCGGCCACGAGTTCGGACAAGGCATGACCATTGCGACCCATCAGCTCGACAACCATCAACCAGGGAATCATGCCGCTATCGCAGGACATGAAATCGCGGAAATAGTGGTGCGCCGACATCTCGCCGCCATATACCGCGTCGTATTCGCGCAGGGCCGCCTTGAGGAAAGCGTGACCCGTGCGCGCCTGAATGGCGATGCCGCCGGCCTTTTCGACGATGTCGCGCGTGTTCCAGATCACGCGCGGATCATGGACGATCTTCGCCCCCGGCTCGCGCTGGACGAAGGCCGCAGCCAGCAGGCCGACGATATATTCGCCCGCGATGAAGCCGCCTTTCTCGTCAAAGAAGAAACAGCGGTCGAAGTCGCCGTCCCAAGCCACGCCGAGATCGGCGCCATGGGCCAGAACCGCCTCGGCGGTGACAGGCTGGTTTTCGTCCAGAAGCGGGTTCGGAATGCCGTTCGGAAAGCTGCCGTCGGGCTCGTGATGCATGCGGATGAACTCGAAGGGCGCGCCTTTGGCCGCAAGGGCCTCGGCCAAAGCGTCAAACGTCGGACCCGCCGCGCCATTGCCTGCATTGACCAGAATGCGCAGCGGCCGCAATGCCGCGATATCGACAAAAGAGAGCACCCGCTCGACATAGGCCGCGCGCGATTGTGCGCCGACATCGCGGCGGCTGCCGCCCGGGCGCGCGGGACCGAAATCGTCGGCCTCGGCCAGAGCCTTGATCTCGGCCAGACCGCTTTCGCTGCCGAGCGGGGCCGAGCCTGCGCGCACCATCTTCATGCCGTTGTAATCCATGGGATTATGCGAGGCGGTGACCTCGATCCCGCCATCGGCATCGAAATGGCTGGTCGCGAAATACATCTCTTCGGCACCGCAAAGACCGAGATCGAGCAGCTCCGCACCCTCGTCGATCACCGCCTGCGCGACCGCGGCCGCAAGCTCGTCCGAGGAGGCACGGATATCGCGGCCCAGAACAACGCGTTTGGCCCCCAGAGCCCGAACGAAACCCCGTCCGATCCGATAGGCGATCCCTGCATCGAGGTTGTCGCCGAGACGTCCGCGGATGTCATAGGCCTTGAAAGCGGTCAGTTCCGTCATCGATGCACCTTTTATCACCAGTCCTGCCATCCCGCCCCGGGATGTCGCCGCCGTGATAACAGCTTGCGGCCCCTGCGTCCATTTATCCGCCCCGTCGCGGCCATCAGGAAAGCCGTCATCACGACAAGATGCCGAAAGAGCACAGCACAACTTTAAGTGGCTTAAATTTGACCCAATTAAACCCTTCGGTGACATGCGCGCTATCCTGAACATGCACGACGGGATCATCCGTTTCGAACGATCGGGAGACAGGACATGAAAGCGCCACTGCACGCCGTGACGGATACCGAAGAGATCGTCATTCCCGATGACCATTTCGATCGGGCGAGACGTCTTCTGGACCGGCTCGACCAGCAAATCGCCCTGATGTCCAATCCGGTCGCCGGTACCTGCGCGGTCTTTCACGAGGATGAGGCCTTTGAAATCGCCCTGCCCTGGGCCGCTTTCGAAAACTATCAATTCAAGATCGCGAGCCGCCATGCCGCGCCCGATCCGATGCTTTATACCCAGCTTTTCGATCTGATCCCTTCGCTTGCGGGCAAGGCCCTGCTCGATATCGGCGCTTTCACCGGCCTGCAGGGCCTGATCACGCGCCGTTTTCTGGAGCCCTCGCAGCTCCTTATGGTCGAGCCGCAAGCCATGATGCAAAAACATCTGGGCCGCACCATTGCCGCCAATCCCGAGGGTTGCCCCGTCACCTTGCTCAAGGCGGTCATCGACGACGGAACTTCCGTGATGCAGAAGTCGGCCACGCGGCACGAAAGACTGGCCGACACCAGCTATCTGCGCCGCGATTCGGGAAAGATCTCCGCAACCACGATCGACGCGCTCGGCCTGACGGATCTAGGGCTGATCAACCTCGATATTCCGGGTGCGAAAATCTATTCCCTCAAAGGAGCCGAGGCGACCCTGCGCGACCAGCGCCCGCCCGTCCTCGTCAATCTTTCCGGACGCGATGCCACCGAAATCAAAGAGTTCATGGAGCCGCTCGGTTACGAATTCGTCAGGCTCGGCAACCATGGCGCCCTTTTGCTGCCCCATTGACGAAAGCGCGCCATGTCCATCGCCTTCGTCACCATGGTCTATAACGACGCCTTCTTTCTCGAAATCTGGCTGCGCCACTATCTGAAATACACCCAGCCCGAACATATCTATGTCGTGACCCACGGCCCCCAGCCCTATGCCCATGAAATGGCCAAGGGCTGCAATATCATCGAGATCGAGCGCGACCCCCGCAACCCGCGTCTCGATCAGGACCGCTTCGTCTATCTCAGCCAGTTCTGCTCCGAGCTGACGGCTTCCTATGACCGCGTCATCTGGAACGATGTCGACGAAATCGTCATGCTCGACCCGCTTATGGGCTCGGATCTGACCGGCTATATCGATGCGATCCCCAAGAAGCAAAAGGTGGTGACGCCGTTGGGATTGGAGGTCATCCACCGCACCGATCTCGAAAGCGATTACGATTACGCGCGCGGCATGTTCGCGCAGCGCCGTTTCCTGCGCTGCAACGGCTGGTACACCAAGCCCAACATCACCTCGGTTCCGATCGTCTGGGGGCCGGACGGGCATGGATCGAGCCATAACAAGATCCACCTCGACCCCCACCTTTATACGTTCCACCTCAAATGGTTCGACTACAACTTTCACCGCAACCGGCATCGCGAACGGTTGAAGTTCCGCTTCGACGACGAGGCGGGCAACGAGGTGATCATCGGAGCCGGCAGCTGGAGCTGGTCGGAGGCGACCTATGTCATCGTCTCGAACAGCTTCCTGCGCATGAGGATCAAGTCCGACGAGGGCGCCTTTGATTTCAGCCATCTGCGCGAGCGCATTCTGGCGTCCTTCGTCGGCGGCGCCAACGGCAAGTACCGCATCTCGTGGTTCGCCGACGGCACATTGCATCCCCTGCCCGAACGCTTCATCGGGCTGATCTGAGACGCGGCCCCCAAGCTTGAAAGAGCGCAAATGCGTGGCCGGAAGCGAAAAAGCCGCGGGGATCCCTCCCGCGGCTTATTCGTTTTTGGGCTAAGGCGATCGCTTCAGCTCCGGTGATAGAAATCCTCATAGCGGATGATGTCATCCTCGCCGAGATAGGTGCCCGTCTGGACCTCGATCAGAACCATCGGAACCTTGCCCGGATTTTCCATACGGTGCACCGCGCCGAGCGGGATATAGACCGACTGGTTTTCACTGATCAGACGCACATCCTCGTCGACGGTGACCCGTGCAGTCCCCTCGACCACGATCCAATGTTCGGAGCGGTGGTGGTGGCTTTGCAAGGACAATGCCGCGCCGGGGTGGACGACGATGCGCTTGACCTGAAAGCGCGCGCCGAGAACAAGCGTCTCGTACCAGCCCCAAGGACGGTAATCGCGGGGCAAGGTCTCCGCCTGACGCGCACCCTTGAGCTTGAGCAGATCGACCGCCTTCTTGACGTCTTGCGCTCGGTTCTTGGCCGCGACCAGAACCGCATCAGGCATGGCAACGACGATCATATTCTCGAGCCCGATGCCGACCACGACCTGCCCCTCTGCCTCCGAACGCAGCAGCGTATCCGAGCAATCGATCGCCTCCGCCGGCCCGTGCCGCGCGACGCCGGACGCATCGGGGCCCTGCTCGCGCCAAACCGCGTCCCAGCCGCCCAGATCCGACCAGCCCGCAGCGAAGGGCACGACCGCGAGGTTGGGTGCCTTCTCCATCACCGCGTAATCGACGGAAATCGAGGGGGCCTGTGCGAAAGCCTTGGGCTCGAGCCGCAGGAAACCCAGATCGGCCTGCGCCTGATCCAGCGATTGTTCGACCGGCGCCAGCAACTCCGGCGCAAAGGCGCGATAGGCCGCAATCAGATCGCCCGCACGCGCAAGAAAAATCCCCGCATTCCACAGGTAATTGCCGGAGGCGAGCATGGCTTGCGCCCGTTCCGCCTCGGGCTTTTCGACGAAACGGCTCAGATCGAGCGGCGCGCCCGACCCGTCCGGCACGCTCGCCAGTTCGAGATAACCGTAGCCGGTCTCGGGCCGGTCGGGAGTGATGCCGAAAGTCACGATCTTGCCCGCGGCAACCGCGCTCAACCCGCGCGCCACCGCCGCGCGGAAGGCCTGTGCATCGGGAATGACGTGATCGGAGGGGGCGATCAGCAGGACCGCATCGGCGTCCTGCTTTTCGAGATGGAGCGCAGCCGCAAGAACCGCAGGGGCGGTATTGCGCGGCTCGGGCTCGATCAGCACCGCGCCGGGATCGACACCAACCTCGACCAACTGCTCGGTCACGACAAAGCGGAAATCGCTGCCGGTCACGATCAGCGGCCGCGCAAAGGCAAGCTCGGCCGAGCTTTCGGCAAAGCGGAGCGCCGCCTGCTGGAACAAGGTGACATCCCCAAGAATCTTGGTGAATTGCTTGGGATAGGACTTGCGGGACAGCGGCCAGAGGCGGGTGCCCGAACCACCGGACAGAAGAACCGGGGTTACGTTCCGAAAATTGCTCATGCGCGGGGCTACTTGGTTGGGATCGTTACTGTTAGACAGCTAAACCCCAGTCTCCCCCCCTTTGCAAGCCAACCCTTGCCAAGCCCGTAAAGAGCGATGGATTTCAGGGCGTTCCGTATCCGACAGGCCGCAGCGCCCGTGCCCGCTGATCGTGCATTCGGGAACGCCCGCCCCGCGCGGCACCGCATTGCCGACGCAAGGCCGCGCTCAAAGCGCGCCCCAACCTCCGACGCCCGCGGCCATCAGGCCGAGCCAGAACAATTTGCACAGAAGATGCAAGGTTTGGTCCTGATTATAGCTGATCCGGTTGCCGCATTTGAGATCGTCGATCATCGCGTGGATCACGGTTTCCGCCAGCCCGAGCCAGAGGCTGCCGGTTACCAGCCCGACCATTCCGCCGTGGATCACCGAATGCGCGGCCATCGCCTGATACCACGGCACACCGGGGACAGGCGCGAAGCGGTTCTTGGCTTTGGCGAGAAATTCGCCCTGAAGCGGATAATCGGCGAGCATATGGGCAAAGAGCAAAAGCCCGAAGGTCTCGATCAGGCCGAAGGGGCTCATGGGCACATCCCGCAGATTTTGGCGGCAAGCGGCATCGGAAAGGCAAACGACAGCTGGGTGAAGCCAAGCGGGCAGCACGCGGGGGGGCGCTGCAGGAGGATCCTATTTCGACCGCGCATAATAGACGCCATTCCAGTTCCCGTCCTCGTCTCGCTCGAATTCGTCCAATGGCCCGCCGACAAGATCGGCAATCCGCTCCTGATAAAGACGATAGACGCCGGACAGACGCCTGTCACTTGATAGCTCGCTATCCGTTAACAATTTCAATGCGCTAGAAAAGTTTCTTGCCCGATAATGCATCAAAAACGCGGCAAATGCCGATTGACCGGCGCGAAAGCCCGCATCTTTGGCGGCTTCGGCATCTCCGAGCAGCGCATAAATCGTCACCGGCTTCTTGCGCCCGACCACGCTCACGCGGTCGATTTCGATGAAGGCCAACTCGGGCGCTGCGGCGCGTGTCGTCTCGGAGACGGCGATGGCGATACCGTATTGCTTGGTCAGCCCCTCGATGCGCGCGCAAAGATTGACGCTGTCGCCAATCGCCGAATAGGAAAAGCGCCGGATCGAGCCGAGGTTGCCGACGCAGGCCGGACCGCTGTGCAGCCCGATGCCCACGCGGATATCGCGCCCTGTCTCGCGCCCCATGCGCTCGACCGCCGCGATCATGCCCAAAGCGGCGAGACAAGCCTTGCGCGGATGGTCGGCAATCGCGAGCGGCGCGTTCCAGAAAGCCATGATCGCATCGCCGATATATTTGTCGATCGTCGCTTCCTGCTCGAGCAGAACATCGGTCATCGGCGTCAGCAGGCCGTTGAGCAAAGCCGTGAGCGTGGTCGGATCAAGGGTCTCGGACAGGGTGGTAAAGCCGCGGATATCGGAAAAAAGCACCGTCAGCTCGCGCTCTTCGCCGCCCAGTTGCAGCGCCTCGGGGTTTTCCGAGAGGCGGCTGACCAGCGTCGGCGAGAGATATTGCCCGAAGGCGCGGCGCACGAATTTCTTTTCGCGATTGCCCAGCAGGATCAGCAAAGGCGCGGTGACCAGAAACACCGCGAGCAGACAAAGCGCGGGCAGAACCGGATCGAGAAGCAGGCCGAGATGGCGAAAACCGTACCAGGACGCGCCCGCCACGCCCGCAAGCATCAGGCAAAGCGCGAGGCTGCTGAGGACCGGCCCGCCCCAAGCCACGACCGCGACCAGCACGAGCCCCGCGACAAAGGCCGCGGCGATTTCGAGGCCCAGAGCCCATTCGGGACGGATCAGGAAACTCTGGTTGATGATCTGGTCGATGACTTCGGCATGGACCTTGACCCCCGGCCATGCCGCGGAGATCGGCGTCGCCACGATATCGCGCAGACCGATGGCGCTGGTGCCGATCAGGACGATCCGCCCCTCGAGAGCAGCTCGGATCTCCGCGCCTCGGGCCGGATCCAAAATCGTGGCGGCGGAAATGACGGGCATTGTCGGCATTCCGGAATAATGCAGCCAGAATTCGCCATTCGGGCCGGTCGGTATTTCGAAATCCGCGACCTTGAGCCCGAGCATCCCTGCCCCGCCCTGCCGGCCGCCGATCTCGCCGCTGGCATCGCTCGAACGGATGATGAAGCCGCTGGCGCCGGTTGCGACGCGCAGCGCCTCGATCCCGAGCGCGGGGTAAAGTCCCTCGGGGCTGCCCACGACCATCGGCATGCGTCGCACGACGCTATCGGCCGAAAGGGAATAGGAAAAATTGCCGATGCCGCGCGCGGCCCCTGACAGAATTGCCAGATTGCCGACGCCGCCCGCATAATGGGGCAAGTAGCCGTTTGGATCGCTGCCGCCATAGGAAAAGCCCGCTTTGGGTCGCGCGATCCCCGTCTTGGTCTCGTTGCTGAGCGCGACGCCCAGCACCACCGGATTGCGCGCGATCGCCTGTGCGAAAGCCTCGTCATTATCCGTAATCGCCGCGCCTTGCGGTATTTCGACCCGCGCGCCCATTGCTTCAAGGCTGCGCACGGCCTCTTCGAGCGAGGTCCGGTCCGGCTCGGAAAAGGCGATATCGAGTGCGATCACGGCCGCGCCCGATTGCCCGATCACATCGATCAGTCCGGCCATGCGGTTGCGTGGCCAGGGCCACTGCCCCAGAGCCGCAATCGATGCCTCGTCGATATCGACCACCGCAACCGCTGGATCGCCTGCCGCGCGTGGCGACAGGCGCTGATAGGCGTCAAAGACCTGATAGCTGAGGCGGTTGAGCGCGCCGCGCGCGCCCACCGTCAGCGAAAGCACGAGACAAAGGGTGACGATCCCCGCCAATACGACCACCGCACGACGACGCGCGGCGGGGGAACGGGGCCAGAAAGACGCCATCCGCCCCCCTATCGCGAGCCGCCGAAGATGCCGTTCGCCGACCATTCGCTCCCGGCCTCGAAGGCGCTGAAACCGCCGCCGATCCCTGCCGCGGGAGTACCGCCGTCGTTGAAGAACCCGCCTGAAATCACGCCGTTCACGTTGCCGCCGCCGAGCTCGCCGATGAAACCGTTATCCGCACCCGCAACCGGCGTCATGTCGATCGTCTGCGTGCCGAAATTGCGCCCGTCGAAATCGGTGATCTGGATATCGCCTTGACCTGATCCGAAGTCGACCTGCGCAGTCATGCCGCCGCTGGCCTCGTAGGTATTGCCCGCGTTGAACACGGTCCCGACAGCATTGCCGGTATAGGTCGCCGATCCCGTCAGAGGCATCTCAGCCGCCGAGGTCGGTTGCCCGATGATCCAGAAACCTTCGACCGGATCGGTGAAGCTTCCGTCGCTCGGCCCTTCTGCCGCCCAGCTTCCCCAGCTCATGAATTCGCAATCGCAAAGCGCGGATTGGTCTGGCGCGACCTCGACCCGCCCGACCGCATTGCTCGCGCCGAAATCGGTATTGTCGGTGTAATGGCCCTCGGGGGCGGTGGTGACAAAGGGCGCGTCGCCCCAGTTGGAATGGATGAAGCGCGACGTGAAGCTGTTGGTCGCCGGATCGAAAGACATGCTGGCCGTGCCGCGGCCGCCGCCCTGCCGTCCGGTCGTCATGCTGAAGCCCTCATAGGGGCCGTCGAACGGTACAACGACCGGCGGCTCGGGTTCAGGTTCGGGCCCCGGCGGCTCCGGCTCGGGTTCGGGCTCGGGCCCCGGAGGCTCGGGTTCGGGCTCGGGTCCCGGAGGCTCGGGCTCGGGTTCGGGTCCCGGAGGCTCGGGCTCGGGTTCGGGCCCCGGCGGCTCGGGTTCGGGTATGACTGCAGTAATCCGCTCGCCGAGATTGGCGTCGCCCGAATCCGCGACACCACCGTCGCTCTCGTCGAGCAGAACATCACCGAATTCGGGCGACGCGAGCCCCGTCCCGCCCGGCCAGCCGGCATCCGGCCCCACCTCGGGCGCCTCGCCCAGACCGCTTTGCCCCAATGCCGCGAGAAGTGCCGCAAGCGCCTGCGGATCGGGCGGCCCGAGCGGCGACTGGCTGTTGGTCAGGGCACCGCTCAGCGCGGGGATCCAGTCGGGCGGCGTCAGGATTACCTGAGGCGGGGCGAAAAACCCGGGCGGCAAAGCACCCGCGCCAGCCGTTGCGGAAGCCATGCCCCCGCCCTGTGCGCCGCCTGCAGGCGATGCGGCCCCAAGAGCCGGCGGCACAGGCGCGCCTGTCTCTCCAAAAACAATCGAGCTTCCCGGTTGGGTCACGACGACACGCTGCCCGTCGGGCAGCGTCAAGGTCAGCTCGTCGCCGAAGACCAGCGAAATATGGGGCGGAATATCACCGATCCGATGCAGCTGGAAATCGACGATTGCGCCCCTTATCCCCGCCACGCCGATCGGGGTTTCGACGTTCATCCCGCCCTCGCCCTTCGAGGCCGCGCCGCCGATGAAGCGAAAGGCCCCCCGCGACGCGCTCGCCGCAATGCTGGCGCGGTCGGCCTCGGGGTCATAGACGAAACGGTCGATCGTCAACGACGAATTCGGCCCGACGGTAAAGTTGCTGCCGTCGGCCAAAAGGATCTGAACGATACCGGCGGCATCGGTATCGAAGACCTCGTTATGGACGACATTCTGCCCGACCTCGACCACGCGGGCCGAGCTGCCGCCGCGATGGGATTGTGCATCCGGATTGACCGCAGCCGCTACACCGACATCCTGCGCGCGAACCGGAGAAACGATCAGCTCTCCCGCGTTCAGCCCCGCCAGCGCCGTGCAACCCATCAGGAAAAAGCGGTTCATCATGGCCTGACCTCAAAACTGGTGAACGAATGACGCGCCGAAGGTCGCGTCATGGAAGGTGCGGATATCGTAGTTCGAGCGCACCGAGCGGTAGCCGCCATAGACCTGCAAATTGAGCTGGTCCTTCAGCGGCACCGTCTGGACAAGCTGGAGCGAATACTCCGTCCCGCGCTGCTTTTCGGTATGGCTGACCACGCGGTTGGGCGCATCGTTGTGGCGGCGCGCGATCCGGCCGATCGCGGTCAGCGTCCAGGGATCGGTATCGATCTCGAAGGGCGCATCGAAACGGTGGCTGACCCCGAGTTGCAGATTGCCCTCCCAATAGGAGAGCGAATCGTCCTCGGCGCTGCGGCGTTCGGCGCCAAGTCCGGCGAAGCCCTGCCAATTGGCCGAAAACTGGCGCGAGAGCGAGCCCGACAGCCGGTAACGCTCCCCGCTCAGCCGGTCGCTGCGCGGGCGCTGGCGGGTCGAGCGGTAATCCTCCTGACGGAAATCGAAGCTCAAACGCGCCAAGGTCGCACGCCCGCGAGGGGCCTGAAATCCGAAGGACAGCCCGTAGTTGGTATAGTTAGGATCGCCACCCAACATGCCTCCGCCCGCCACGGCCGAGGCGCTGAAACGCCCGCCCTTGAGCCCGAAACGGTCCAGAGCGAAAACCGGACCCGCGCGGAACTCTGCCTCGAGGCTCGAGATATCCTTGCGCTCGGCAAATTCGCTGGCGGAAAGCCGGAAATCATATTGCAGCGCGACATCGCGGTAGGGCAGCGGCTGGCGATAGCCGAGCGAAAGCCCGACCTCGGCGGCGATATCGGGCGTTCCGCGCGCGATATCGTCGAGAATATAGTCGAGTCCCTGAAGATTGACCGTCGCGCCACCCGGACCGGCATTGGCGTTGCTGTGATGACGAAAGCCCACCGAAAGCTGGCCCGTCCAGCCGGTCTTGCCCTTGCCGCCATCCATCGCGCGCAAGAAGCCGTCGACCTTGGCGCGCACGGCGGGCGGCGTGTCGGAGCGCGCCATCACCTGCGCAAAATAGCCACGCGAGGCCGAATAGGCGCCGAGCTGATAGTACAGCGCGCCGAGTTCGAGCTGGAGCCGCGGGGTATTGGGCACGCGCACCAACATGCGCTCGTAGGTCGCGATCGCCCCTTCGAGATCGCCCATCCGCGTCGAGATCTGCGCATAGGCAAAGGCCGCATCCAGATCGGCGGGATTTTGGCGCACCCGCACCAAAAGCGCGCGCCGCCGCGCCTCGAGCGAAGCCAAAAGCGCGCCGTTCTCCTGGGGCGGCAGGTTATAGCGGCGCATGTCGACCGGTTGCGGCGCAGCCTGTGCCGCAGGAGCGCTCCGCGCGGTCGCGGTCGCGGCCGCCGGCGCGGTTGTTTGCGCATCCGCCTGCCCGCCCAGCCCCGCAAGCCCGAAAAGCGATGTCGCGGCAAGCAAAAGCGCATGGGCCGCAACAGAGGAATTCCGGCTGACGGAACCCGCCCCGAAGCCCCTCACGCCAAGCGCGAGGCGGCTGCGTTTTTCGCGGATCTGCGCCACATTCGTCTGCTCGAAACCCTTACGTGCCAAAATCAGGCCTCCCTGCGGCAAAACCCGCTCATCGTAAAACGTTCTGGCCCAAATCCGGCGAACCGAATCCGGCCGGCCAAAAAGGGCGCGCGATCGGCACAATCAAATGCAGACAATCTTCTACATCCGGTCCTTGAGCATCTACCTGTTTCTATAGACATGTTTTCGCGCGTTACGCAAAGGAAGCAGCCCTGAATGCACTTGAACCGCATCTTTTGGTTGTGCTCTATGGCTTTGAGGTCGCGGTTTCCATCTGACGGTCCCGCGCGCCTGCCGCCGCATGGATGCTCCGAAAAAATGCCCGAACGCTCCCCGATCTGCCGCGCAGTTGCCGCAAGATTTGCGGGGCAGACCCATGGCGCGCGCATGCGTCCCGCCCTGTTTCCCGTCCCTAATCCCGCCCCGCTCCCCGCTCGTGAAAGCCCGATGTCATGAAAGCCACGACCAAGGATCTGCCCGCATCCGCCCTCGATCTGATGAAAGAGCTCAGCCCGCAGGAACGCGAGGCGGTCATGGAAAATGCGGTCATGCGCCTGATCCCGCGCGGCGAGATCATCGTGCATCAGGGCGACGAGGCCGACCGCGTCTATTACGTCCTTCGCGGCAAATTCGAGGTTCTGCGCGACCGTAATCACGTCGTGGCCGAAATCGGTCCGGGCGAACCCATCGGCGAGATCGCCTTTTTCGCGGGGCTGACGCGGACGGCCGATGTCATTGCTTTGCGCGACAGCGACGTGATCGAGCTCGACCGCGAGGCCTATGACAAGATTTCGCGCTCTGTTCCCGCTTTCACGCGGATGATCCTGCGCTCCTTCGGGCGCAGGCTGGCTGCGGCAACCTCGACCGCGCCCTCGCTGGCGCTGCGCATCGCGGGGGCGATCGGGATCTGTGCGGCCGGCAGCCGCCCCATGCCGCAAGCCTTTGTCGAGGGACTTTGCAGCGAACTTTCCAAGCTGGGCCACGGCACGCCGATCCGGCATAGCGACCTGCCCGCCGATCACGCGACGCTCGACGACCGAGCCGTGACCGAATGGCTGGCCATGCGCGAGCGCGAGCTTGGACGGCTGCTTCTGGTCACGGGCGAAGGAAACGCGCGCTGGGACCGCTTGGCGCTGCGCCAGTGCGATTTCCTGCTTTTATGCGGCTACGGTCCCGAGGGTCGGGACGGCCCCGTCCCGCGCAACCCTTTGGAAGATTTCGCCTTGCCGCTTTTTCGTGCCGAGCATGTCGGCCTTGCGCTTTGGCGCGAGAAAGACAGCGAGCCGATCCGCGACACGATCAACTGGCTCGGCAACCGCAGCCTCCAGCTCCATCACCATATCGCGCTCGACACGGACCGAGATGTGGCGCGGCTCGCGCGTTTCCTTTCGGGCAAAGCTCTCGGCATGGTGTTGGGCGGCGGCGGGGCCTTGGGCGCGGCGCATCTGGGCACCCTGCGCGCCCTGATCGACGCAGGCGCGCGGATCGATCTTTTCGGCGGCACCAGCATCGGCTCCTCCGTCGCGCTCGAGATGGCGCGCAACCCCGGATCCGCCGACCGGATCGACCATTTCGAGGCCTTCTTTCTGCGCCGACGCGCGCTTTCGAAACTGACGCTGCCGCTTTACAGCGTCTTCGATTCCCATCATTTCGACCGCGAGTTGCGGCAGGAATTCGGCGACAGCCTGATCGAGGATCTGCCGCTCAATGCTTTCGCCGTCGCCTCGAACCTTTCGACCCATGAAGTCGTGGTGCAGCGGCGCGGTCTGTGCTGGCGTGCGGTGCGGGCCTCGGCCGCCATTCCCGCTGCCCTTCCGCCGCTGGTGACCGAAAGCGGCGAGGTGCTGATCGACGGCGCGATCATGGACAATGTGCCCGTGAGCCAGATGCGGCGGCTCAAATCCGGCCCCAATATCGCGGTAATCCTCTCGCCCGAGGATGATTGGCGCATCAGCCGTCGCCACGACAGCCTGCCCTCGCGGCGCAGGCTCGCAGGCGAATTGGCGCTGCGCCGTCACGACGGGGGCGATTTCCCCAAGATCATCGAGGTCGTCGGCCGCGCCATGATGGTCGCGAACAGCCGCGTCATGCGCCAGATTTCCGTCCATGGCGACCTGCTGCTCGAGCCGCCTTCGGTGCCGGGGATGGGACTTCTCGACTGGAAGCACATCCGCGCACAAGAAACCGCAGCCTACGAGTACACGATGGCGCTTTTGGACAAGGCCGGCAGTTTCGAGGCCCTTTTGGCGGGCCAAACTGTCGAGGACGGCGACGGGGACTGATCCGGCCTCTCTCCGAGAGAAGCAGCCCCGATCCGATAGCCGCGCCTTAATGCAGGCCGAATTCGCGCATCAACCTTTCGCGCAGCCGCACGAAATCGGGGGCCGAGCGCTCGCGCGGACGCGGCAGATCGTTTTCGATCACCTGCACCGGTTTGCCGTTCTGGCCAGACAGCACCAGCACGCGATCTGACAGAAACACCGCCTCTTCGAGATCATGGGTCACGAGGACCATGGTCACATTCTCGCTGCGCCAGATCCGCGCAAGCTCTTCCTGCATGGTGATCTTCGTCATCGCATCCAGCGCACCGAAGGGCTCGTCGAGCAGCAGGATGCCAGGCTGGACCGCCAACGCCCGCGCGATGCCGACGCGCTGCGCCATGCCGCCCGAAAGCTGGCCCGGATAGGCGCCGTTGAAATCGGCCAGACCGACCAGCCGCAGGTAAGTCTCGGCGAAACGGCGCGCCGCAACCTTGGAGCGGCCCTGCATCTCGAGCCCGAAAGCGACATTGTCGAGCACCGTCTGCCACGGCAGCAGGCGCGGCTCCTGAAAGATCACGGCCCGCCCGCCGCCAACCCCGTCGACCGTCTGGCCGTCCATCAGGACAGAGCCGCTATCGGCCGCCTCGAGCCCCGCGAGAATGCGCAAAAGGGTGGTCTTGCCCGAGCCGGAGGCCCCGACAATGGCCAGGGTCTCCCCCGGCCGGATCTCGAGGTTGAGGCCGCGCAGAACATCAAGCTTCTGGCCGTTGATTTCAAAGGATTTATGCAGATCGCGGATGGTCAGGGCGGATTGGTGACGGCTTGCAGTATCGCGGGCCTCGTCATCACGGGGCTGGTCATCGCGGGGCTGGTCGAACATCGGGGCACCTTTCGGAAATTGGGGCGTGGTTCGGATCGGCGCGGGCCCATCGAGAGGGTCCCGCGCGCCGTGACTTTTCCTGTCACGATTTCGCGGCGGACGCGGTGACCGGAGCCAGAAGCTTTGCCGGATCGAGCTTGCCTGCGGGGATCGAGCCCTCGCTCTCCAGCCGCTCGATCCAGAAGGTCACGTCGCGCGGCTGCGGCTCGGCGCCTGCCCGCAGGCCGAAACCGCGCCAATATTGCGCGAGCTCGGGCGGCTCGCCGCGTACTTCAAGGATCTCGGCAAAGACCTTTTTCGCCTCGTCGGGATGCTCGCGCGACCAATCCGCGGCACGGATCGCGCCGTCGATGAAGGCGCGGGTGGCCTCGGGGTGCTCTTGGGTGAAGGTGCGGTCGAGCGTGATGAAGCCGCCCGCGATCTCGCCCAGAATATCGGTGTCGTTGAAGACCTCGCGCACGCCGCCGCCTTCATGGATCTTGCCGTCGAAGGTCGTCTGCCAATAGCCGATTGCCGCGACATCGATCTGGCCCGCGCGCAGGGTTTGCTCGAGCTGCGGGCCGGGCACGGTCACGAGGTTGACGTCGCCGGGCTTCAGGCCGTTCTGGGCAAGCGCCTCGCGCACCGTGTAATCGAGATGCGCCCCAAGCGTGTTGACCGCGATGGTCTTGCCCTTCAGGTCGGCGACCGATTTCACATCGCTGTCCTCGAGCACATAGAAATGGCTCTGGGCTTCGGCATTGATGCCGTTGCTGGGATAGGCCAGCACGAAATCATTGCCCGCCGCGATCGAATTGAGCACGGCCGCCGTCGCCGCGCTGCCGACATCGGCGCTGCCGCCGGCGACGGCCATCAGCGATTCCGGCCCGCCCGAACTATAGCCGATCGATTCCAGTTTGACGGGCGTGCCCTCGTAATAGCCGAGCTTGTCGGCCAGCAGATGGGGCTCGATCCCGCCGCGCGAGGCAAAGACGCGGAAAGTCACGCTGTCTTCCGCCAAAGCGGGTGCGGCAAGGGAGGCGATGGTGGTCAGGGTCACGGCGACAGCGGCAGCCGCCTGTCGTGTCGCGGTACGAAGAGAGGTCGGGCGGAGAAACATGGGAAAGATCCGTTCATTGCGAAGAAAGGCGATGGGAGGGCGGAGGTTCGTCTGTGGCGACCGGCTGCGCTTGGCCGCGCTCAGCGCCGGCTCACGCTGTTCCAGCGGCACAGATAGCGCTGGAGGGCGACGATCACCCCGTTGGCGACAAGGCCGAGCACGGCGAGCAGGCCGATATAGGCGAACATCAGGCCGATCTGGAAATTGTACTGCGCATTCATCACCTGAAAGCCCACGCCGCTGTTCGCGCCGATCATCTCGGAGGCGATGAGCATCAAAAGCGCCGAGGTCGCAGACAGCCTCAGGCCGACGAAAATCTGGGGAAGCGCGCCCGGCAGGACCACGCGGCGGAAGGTCTGGAGCCGGTTCGCACCATAGCTGCGCGCCATTTCGACCAGCTTGTTGTCGACCTCCTTGACGCCGCCGATCGTGGCAAGAAGCAGCGGGAAAAGCGTGCCCCAGAAGATCACGAAGACTTTCGACGTCTCGCCCAGCCCCATCAGCAGGATGAAGACCGGATAGAGCGCCAGAGCCGAGAGCTGGCGAAACAGCTGCAGCACCGGATCAAGCGCCCGTTCGACCCTGCGCGCCGAACCCATCGCAAGACCCAGAGGGATCGCGATGATGATCGCGGCCGCGAAAGCGATCCCCGAACGCTGGAACGAGATCGCGAGATCGCGCTGCACCAGCCCTTTGTCGATGGCCGCGAAAAGCGCCTCGAGCACGGTCGAGGGCGCGGGAAAGACCGCCGCGTTCAGCCAGCCCAGCCGGACCGCGAACTCCCAGCCGAGGATCAGGCCGACGATCAGCCCGTAGCGGACCACGGCCTGTTTCGCGATCCCCGCCACCCGCGCCGGGTTGGGGAGAAAACCCGGCGCGGCGAGATCAATCGAATTGGTGCTTTGTAGGGTCATGGTCTCACCTCATTCCGCCGCAAGCTGGGCGCGGGCTTCGGTCCAGGGATTGACGGGGCGCGACAGGCCGAGGTTCTCGCGCAGGGTGCGGCCCTCGTATTGCTCGCGGAAAAGGCCGCGGCGCTGCAGCTCGGGGACGATCAGCTGGACGAAATCGTCCAAGCCCGCGGGCAGCCAGGGCGGCAGGATGTTGAACCCGTCGGCGGCCTCGTTCTCGAACCATTCCTGCAAGGTGTCGACAATGGTTTCGGGCGTGCCGATCAAGGTCAAATGCCCGCGCGCGGTCGCCACATATTGGTAAAGCTGGCGGATGGTGAAGCCGTGTCGGTCGGCAATCTCGCGGATCAGGATCTGGCGCGACTTGTTGCCCTCGGTGGTGTCTTGCGCCGGCAGCGGCCCGTCGAGCGGATAGCCCTTGAGATCGAGCGTACCGCCCGCAAGCCCGTTGAGCAGCGCCAACCCCTCTTCGGGCAGGATCAGCGAGGTCAGCCGGTCGTATTTCGCCTGAGCTTCCTCCTGCGTGCGCCCGACAAAGGGCGCGACGCCCGGCATGATCAGCACCTCGGCGGGATTGCGGCCCTTGGCTGCGACGCGCGCCTTGATGTCGCGGTAGAACTCCTGCGCCTTGGCCAGCGTCTGATGGGCCGCGAAGATCACCTCGGCGGTCTCGGCCGCCAGATCGCGACCGTCCTCGGAGGCCCCCGCCTGCACCACCACCGGATGCCCCTGCGGCGGGCGCGGCGCGTTGAGCGGGCCTTTCACCTGAAAGAATTCGCCCTTGTAATGGATCTCGTGAACGCGGTCGCGCCCGAAGAATTCGCCGGTCGCCTTATCGCGGATGAAGGCGTCATCCTCCCAGCTGTCCCACAGCTGGCGCACGACGTCGACATGTTCGCGGGCCCGGCGGTAGCGTTCGGCATGGGGCAGTTGTTCGTCGCGGTTGAAGTTCTGCGCCGTCTCGTCGCCGGTCGAAGTCACGACATTCCATGCCGCGCGCCCGCCGCTGATCAGATCGAGCGAGGCGAATTTGCGCGCGAGCTGATAGGGTTCCTCATAGGTGGTCGAGGCCGTCGCGATAAAGCCCAGATGGCTGGTGTGGGCGGAAAGCGCCGCAAAAAGCGTCACCGGCTCGAAGCCCGCCGCCTTGGCGCTGCCGCCTTCGCGGCCACCCGAAAAGCCGACCGAAAGACCGTCGGCGAGAAAATAAGCGTCGAAAAGCCCCTTCTCGGCGGTCTGGGCCAGCCGGATGTGAAAGCCGATATTGGTCGCGCCATCAGAAGGCGCATCGGGATGACGCCATGCGGCCACATGCTGGCCACCACCGGGAAGAAATGCCCCAAGACGAATTTTTCTGCTCATGATCAATGCCCTTCCAAGCTCGTCCCGCAGGCCAGCAGCATTTTTTGCGCGGTCGTTGCGGGTATTTCCGGCCAATCACCGAATTAACGATGATATTTATCGTCTATTAAGATAAACAGCGCCGGTACTTCGTGGCCATTCCAAAGTCATGCGAATGGCGACAGGATTCCGCCCTCCGGCCCGCCGCGAGGGAGAAAATTTTTCCCTACGGCCGGAGGGAAGCCCGCATCGGGCGGATTTGCGGGACGAAAAACTCCGCGCTCAGGCGGGTGCGCGGATCAGGGTGACCCTGACCTCGAGGCCGGGATCGGCATTCCGCAAGACCAGATCGCCGCGTGCGGCCTCGAGGATATCCGAGGCGATGGCCAGCCCGATCCCCTGCCCGCCCGGCGTTTGGTCGAGCCGCCTGCCGCGTTCGGGCAAGGCTTCGAGCTGGCTCTCGGGCACGCCTGGTCCGTCGTCGCGGATGGTGACGACAAGCACGGCCTCCTCGGCCCGAAGCGTCACGCGCAAGCTGTGGCGCGCAAAGCGCAAGGCATTCTCCATCAAGGCGCCGAGCACCTCGATCAGATCATCGCCGTCGATCCGTGCGAAAAATCCGGACGGTGCCTCGATCTGCCACAGGATTTCGCCGCCGCGCGGAGTGCGCGCCAGCACTTTGGCGATTTTGTCGATGACCACGGCGGGATCGGTGCGGGCATGTCCGTGATCGGAATGAATGCGCGCACGAGCCAATTCGCGGTCGACATGGCTGTGCATGACGCCGACCACTTCCTCGATCGCCTGCGCCACCTCGTGCTCGCCGCGCCCGCGCAGGAGCTCGGCATCGCCGAGCAGAGCCTGAAGCGGGGTCTTGAAACCGTGGGCGAGATCTGCGGCACGGTGACGGGCGCGGGCGAGATCGCGGTCGCGAGCATCGAGAAGCTGGTCGATCTCGCGCGCGAGCGGGACGACCTCGGTCGGGAAATCCTCGCCCAGACGGTTATTCTGGCCCGAATCCAGCGTCGCAACCCTCGCTCCCACCTGCGACAGCGGCCGCAATCCGACGCGGATCTGGACCCATGAAGCGAGCAGGAAAAGCGCGCCGAGCACCGCGAGATAGGGCAGAAGATCGCCGATAAAGGCGCTGCGGGCTTGCGACAAGGCGCGCCGGTCGACCGCCACGATCAGGCGCACCGCCTGCGCATCCGGCCCGTTCCCGAGCAAAAGGCCGCGATCGACCGCCAGAAGGCTTTGCTCTTGCGGCCCTTCGAGAGCGATGACGGCACTTGCGCCCGCCGGCGGCGGCTGCTCGGGCGGGACCAGCGTGACATCCCAAAGCGAACGCGAATGCAGCATGCGCTCGCCGATCCGCATCTGCCAATAGGCGCCCGAGAACGGCATGTCGTAGCGCGGATCGAGAGCGATGGGCCGTGTGCGGATCCCGCCCGCCTCGCCCCGCTCGATCGTTGCGATCAGCGCCATGGCCCGCGCCTCGAGATCGGCGACCGCCACCCGCGTCGCATGACGGTCGAACAAAAGCGCAAGCCCGATCGCGGCGAAAGTCATCGCCGCCGCAATCGCTGCCGCACCCGCCAGAAAAAGCCGCAGGCGCAGCGAATTCAGCCTCATTCGGGCTGTTCCAGAAAATAGCCGAAGCCGCGCCGCGTGCCGATCACCCCCGCGCCAAGCTTGCGACGCATCCGCGCGACAATCGCCTCGAGCGCATTGGCCTCGCGCGAGCCGTCATCGCCGTAAAGATGTTCGAGCAATTCGCTCGGCGCGATGATGCGGCTTTGGTTGAGCGCGAGATAGGCGATCAGCCGGAATTCGAGCGGCGTCAGGTGGACAGGCACGCCGTCTCTCGCGACGGTCATGCGGTTGAGATCGATCGAAAGCGTCCCGATGCTTTGTGTGGCCGCCCCCCTCCCGCCGCTGCGGCGCACCAGAGCGCGGGCGCGGGCCACCAATTCCTCCATGCGGAAGGGTTTGGGCAGATAGTCGTCGGCCCCCGCATCGATCCCCTCGACCCTTTCAGTCCAAGCGCCGCGCGCGGTCAGGATCAGGACCGGACTGTCGCAGCCCTCGCCCCGCCACCGCTTGAGCACGCTCAACCCGTCAAGCCCCGGCAGGCCGAGATCGAGGACGATCAGGTCGTAGTTTTCGGTGCCGCCGCGAAACCAGGCATCCTCGCCGTTGTTGCAGCCCTCGACCAGAAATCCCGCTGCACCAAGCGCGCGCGAAAGATCGGCGGCGATGCGCGCGTCGTCCTCGACCACAAGCGCGCGCATCAGGCCCGACCGCTTTCTTGCATTCCGGACCTCATGAATCCTCGTCTTCCATGCCGATGATGCGGCCGGTCACCGCATCGACCTCGATCTCGATCAAACGCCCGCCGGCAGTGAGCAGTTCGATTTCATAAAGCTGCACATCGTCGTCATCGTCGAATTCGACCTCGACCACCTGTCCGGGATGCTGCGCGGTCACGATCGCGAGGATCTGCGACAGCCCGAGGATCTCGCCCCGCGCCACCGCCTCGCGCGCGTGGTCCTGATCGTTGCGGCCCAGTTCGCCGCGCCCCAAATCACCCGGCCCGATGCGCGTCGCCAGCTGCCCTGCCGCATCGATCGGGGCAAGGCTCTGGGCCAGCATAAGAAGAAAAAGGCATGTCTTGCGTGTCATAATTTCTCCTCTTTAACGCGAGCGCGCTGACAAAACACTGACGGTTGCTGTCAGATTGTTGTCAGCCAGCCTGTGCCAAAACGCTTGAACGGCGAAAGCCAAACGCGAATCGCATGCACCGGCCGCTTGGACAATGGCCTTTCTGCCGGAGCGACGCGGTTTCACCTCATCGGGTCTTCGGGCCTGTCCCCGACCCTGCCGGCCCCATTTGCGGTCGCGCAAAGACAAAGAGAAGGAAGCATTCCATGGCGAGAATTCAGGGCACTCCGCTGGCAGACCGCATTTTCGGTACGGCAGTCGACGATTGGCTTTCGGGCCTCAACGGCAATGATTCAATTTTCGGCGGGGCCGGCTCGGACCGAATTTATGGCGGGAACGGCAACGACCGTCTGGTCGGCGGCTCCGGCAATGACGAAATTTACGGCGGCAACGGCAACGACGAGCTGATCGGCGATGACGGCAACGACGAGCTGGACGGCGGTTCGGGCAACGATACCCTCTACGGCGGGGCCGGCGACGACGAGCTGGATGGCGGCGCGGGCCATGACCGCCTGTTCGGGGGCACCGGCAATGACGAGCTGGACGGCGACGGCGGCAACGACACGCTCGACGGCGGCGACGGCAATGACGAGCTCGAGGGTGGCGAGGGCAACGACAGCCTGCTCGGCGGCACCGGCAACGACGAGCTCGACGGCGACAACGGTGCCGACCGTCTGTTCGGCGGCGGCGGTCGCGATACGCTCGACGGCGGACGTGGCGACGACATCCTGAGCGGCGGCGCGGGTGCCGACCGCTTTGAATTCGGCCGCGGCGAGGGGCGTGACCGCGTCACCGATTTCCAGAACGGCCTCGACCGGATCGAACTGGACGATTTCAGCGTCGGCCAGGTCAGAGGCGTCATCGCCAATGCCCAGCAGCAGGGCAGCAGCGTCGTTCTGCACCTCGATACCTGGACCTCGGTCACGATCGAGAACATGCGCGTGAACCAGCTCGACCTCTCCGATTTCACCTTCTGATCGGAAGCTGCGAAGGGGGTTGCCCCCAATAGGAAAGTCCTTCGGGAAAGGCGCGCTCCGGCGCGCCTTTTTCAATCCCGTTGCCCTGTCGACCATGCGGGGCCGCGCGCCTGCAGCCCACGGGATACACAGGTCAACTTCCCGTGTGGCGCGCGCCGCGCGGGCGGGGCAAGCCTCTCCGGCCACTTGTGCTCGGGCATTGCTCCTTTATGCCTGGGCCCACAAACGCCGCTTTCACGGGGATGCGACAATGGCTTCAAACCGCTGGCTTGTGCTTGCAATCGTCTCGAGCGCGCTCTTGCTGATCGTAATCGACATGACGGTGCTTTATACGGCGCTGCCTCGTCTGACCCATGACCTGCGCGCCAACGCCTCAGAAAAGCTGTGGATCCTCAATGCCTATCCGCTGGTGGTCGCGGGGCTTTTGCCCGGCCTCGGGACGCTGGGGGACCGTTTCGGTCACCGTCGCATGTTTCTGGGCGGGTTGGCGGTTTTCGGAGCGGCCTCGCTGATCGCGGCTTTCGCGCCGGTGCCTGCGGTTTTGATCGCGGGACGGGTTCTGCTGGCGGTCGGTGCGGCGGCGATGATGCCCGCAACGCTGTCGCTCATCCGGCTGACCTTCGAGGATGAGAACGAGCGCGCATTTGCCATCGGCATCTGGGCGGCCGTCGCCTCGGGCGGGGCGGCTTTCGGTCCGGTTCTGGGCGGCATTCTGCTCGAACATTTCTGGTGGGGTTCGGTCTTTTTGATCAATGTGCCCATTGTAGCACTGGCCTTTGTCGCAGCGCTTGCCTTCATTCCCGCGCGGCCCGGCAATGCGCAGGCGCATTGGGATGCGCTCAGCTCGCTCCAGATCATGGTGGCGCTGATCGGCCTTGCCTATGCGGTCAAGGAGATGGCCAAACGCGAGCCGCTCTGGTGGGCGGTGGCGGTTGCCGCGGCCCTCGGGTTGCTGGCGCTGGTGCTGTTCATCCGCCGCCAGCGCCGCCTGCCCCATCCGCTGATCGATTTGCGGCTTTTCGGCAATGCGCAGTTTTCGGCGGGCGTGATCGCGGCACTTTGCGCCTCGATGGTGATGGTCGGGGTCGAGCTTGCCTTGACGCAAAGGCTCCAGCTGGTGCAGGGGAAATCCCCGCTCGAGGCGGCGCTCTTCATCCTGCCGATCCCGATTGGCGCCTTTGTCGCGGGGCCGGTGACGGGGCTGCTGCTGCCGAGACTGGGGCCGAGGGCCGCCCTTCTGGCGGGCTTGGGCCTCTGCCTCACCGGCGTTCTCGCGATGATGCCGCTGCGCGATGCCGCGACCGTCTGGCAGATGCTTCCGCTCGGGCTTTTGGGGCTCGGGATTGGGGCCGCGATGACGGCCGCCTCTTCGACGATCATGCTGAGCGCGCCCAGCGAAAGGGCGGGTATGGCCGCCGCGGTCGAGGAGGTCTCCTATGAACTCGGCGGGGCTTTGGGCATCGCCATTCTCGGGACCGTCATGTCGCTCGGCTATCGCTGGTCGATGCCGGTGCAAGCCGAACTCGGCGCGGCTGCATCCGACGGCACGATCTACGACAGCCTCGACGAGGCGCTTCTCGTCGCCGAAACCCTGCCCGCCGAAACCTCTGCCAGCCTGATCACCACGGCCCGCGCGGCCTTCGAGCAGGCGTTCTTGTCGGTGGGTTTCGCGGCGGCGCTGATCTTGGGCCTGACCTGCCTGTTGATCTTCAGGCGGGGCCGCAGCGCCGCCTGAAGCCATGCACGCTCACAGCAGCCATTCGACCGGCAGAAGCCCGATCACCACGATCGAGATCTGCTGGAACCATGTCGCGCCCGGCTCTTTTTGATAGATCAGCTGCGAGCCGTCGGCGCGCTGCTCGGTCCAGACCATATTGCCTTCGGCGCTCAGCGCGGGACGGTAACTGATGGCCTTGACCGGTCCGTCGAAGGTCGCCGAGGTCAGTTGCGCAAGCGAGGGGCTGTCGATCATAAAGCCCATCTCGCAATTCAGAAGCGCCGAACGCGGGTCGAAATTGAACGAGCCGATAAAGACGCGGCGGCGGTCGATCGCGAAGGTTTTGGCATGAAGGCTCGCGCCCGACAGACCGAAGCGGCGGATTTCCTCGTCGCCCGATGCCTTGTCCGAGCGCAGTTTCAGCTCGTAGAGATCGACGCCCGCCTGCAGCAGCTTGCGGCGGTATTTGGTATAGCCGGCATGGACGACCAGCACATCGGTCGTATTGAGTGCATTGGTCAGGATGCGGACGCGGCGCTTGTCCTTCGCGAGATTGGTGAACAGCTCGAGCCCCGCCTTGCCCGGCACGAAATAGGCCGAGACCAGATCCAGCTCGCTCTCCACCCCGCCAAGGATCTCGCCGAGATGGGTGACCATCAGCTGGTCCTTGCTCGCAATCCCCTGCCCCTTGGCGGGATCATCGACGACCAGCGCGATATCGGTCCATTCCGGCTCGACCGAGCGATGCATCAGCCCCGCGACACTGGTCGTCGCCTGAGCGATCAGGCTGGTCGCCTCGGGCGAAGCGGCTGTCGCGTCGAGCAGCGCCACCGCTTCTGCAAGGTCGCCCGGACTGCGCACGATATCCTCGATCGCATGAACCGAAGCGCTGTTCCAATAGGCGTCGAAAGCGGCCGAGGTTTCCGCAACGATCGGCCCCACCGCCAGCACATCGAGGTCGATATAGAAATCTGCGTCGCCCACCTGAAAGTACTCATTGCCGATATTGCGCCCGCCGATGATGGCGGCAGCACTGTCGGCGATGAGGGATTTGTTGTGCATGCGCCGGTTCATGCGCATGAAATCGATCGCGTAGCCCGCCATCTTGGGCTTGCGGATCGCGGAGGGGTTGAAGAGGCGGACCTGAAAATTCTCGTGGCTGCTCAGGGCGGACAGCATATCGTCCAGTCCGGGGACGCCGTTGTCGTCCACCAACAGCCGCACCCGCACCCCGCGTTCCGCCGCATCATGAAGCGCCTTGAAGAGCAGACGCCCCGCCAGATCGTCGTGCCAGATGTAATACTGCACATCGAGCGATTGCTCGGCATTGGCGGCCAGCTCGAGACGACTTGCGAGCGCGTCGAAGCCGCTCAGGATCGGGATGAAGCCGCTTTTTGCGGGATGTTTGGCCATGCCCTCAAAGGCGCGGCGGCCGATGGCCGTCCGGTCGCTGGCGGCAATCGCAGGCTCGAAGGCACGCCCTTCGGTCGTGGGCAAAGGGAAGATCTGGCGCGCGATCACGATGGCCAGAACGGCCAGAGCACAAAGCGCGGCCCCCGTCAGCAAGACATTTGCAAGAATGCTGCGCATCCGCCCACCCGTTTCTGCCATCGTACCGTCTTCGGGTCGGATTGGGTCACGAGCCGCGCGGAAAGGAAAGCGGAATTCGCTCGTCCCGGGCGGCCTTCCGGCGTGGTCGGCCTGCACGGATGGCCCGCATGACCGGCAATCATGGGCGGCGGCGGCCTGCGGGACAAGAGTGGCGTTCTCATCATTTCTGCCAATAGATGCACAGGCGCAAAAGCGGGACGCTGGCACAAACCTCCATCGCGCTGAAAGGAAACCCCATGTCCCATCCCACCATCCGCAAGCTCGCGGGCGCAGGCGCGCCGCAATCGCTCGATCCGGCCAAGACGGCATTGTTGGTGATCGACTTCCAGAACGAGTATTTCACCGGCGCGCTGCCGATCCCGAACGGCAAAGCCGCGCTGGAGAATGCCCGCCGCCTGATCGCGCATGCCGACGAGGCCGGCATGCCGGTCTATCACATCCAGCACGTCCTGCCCGCCGGCATGCCGATCTTTGCCGAAGACAGCGCGACCTCGGACTTCCACCCCGACGCCCAGCCCGGCCCCAAACACAAACGCATCGCCAAGCAACAGATCAGCGCCTTTCCGGGAACGGATCTCGACCGCGAGCTGAAAGCGGCAGGAATCGAGACCGTGCTGGTCACCGGCCTCATGACCCATGCCTGTGTCGCGGGCGCGGCGCGCGATGCGGTGCCGCTCGGCTATCAGGTCGTGGTGGCCGCGGATGCCTGCGCCACACGCGCGCTTGATACCGCGGATGGCGATCAGGTCGGCCATGACCAGCTCCACCGCGCGGCTCTGGCCTCGATCGACGATGTCTTCGGCGCGGTCATGCCGACCGAAGCCATTCTCGCGGTGCCTCTGCGCGCCTGAGCCCCCAAGCGAGAGGGGGCCGCTTGACCGCGCCACCCCCGCCCGAACCGCCGAGTTGCGCGCCCGACCAAGCCCGTCGGGCGCGCATATTCGTTCGCGCCCCATCCCGCGCGCCCGCTGTGGCGCGACTGCATCCACGCGCGCAAGGGTGATCATTTCCCGAGTTGCCTATTTCCTGTTCTGGGTGCATTGCCCCTTGCAGAAATGTTTGGTCCTATCCGCAGAGGGAGGGCCGACATCTGTTCTGACCCTGTTCAACCAGAAGACCGGAACCAAAGATCGTGGCAGCAAGCAATCTCGACGGCAGTGGCCCGAAGTGGAAGAAAGCCGTTTGGCCGCTTGTCGGCATCGGGGCGATTTCGGTCTCGTTCTGGCTGTTGGCGCAAGAGCTGCGCGGCATGTCATGGGACGCGCTCTGGGCCCGTATCACCGAGATCAGCGCGCATAACTGGCTCCTGATCTCGATCTGCACGCTGGGTTGCTACCTGATCCTTGCCGCCTACGATTCGCTGGCGCTCAAACATCTCAAGCGCAAGGTGAACTACAGCTTCGTGGCGCTTTGCTCGCTTACGACCTATGCCCTCTCGCATTCTCTGGGGGCTTCGGCCTTTACCGGCGCGGTCATCCGCTACCGCGCCTATTCGACCAAGGGCCTGAGCGCGGCCGAGGTCGGGGTGCTGGTAACCTTTTGCTCGCTGACCTATGCGCTCGGCGTAATGGTGCTCGTCGGGCTCGTCTTTCTGCTCGATCCCGCGCTTGATACCCGCTTTGCCGAGGTCCTCTCGCCGGGGATGGTACGCTGGATCGCATGGGGGCTTTTGGGGCTCAGCGCCTTTTATCTGGTCTGCAGCGCGCTGCGCCTGCCCGATCTCAAGATCCGCAATTTCCGCATCTCTTACCCCTGCCTGCCGATCGCCTTGCGTCAGGTTCTGGTCGCCCCGATCGAGCTGCTCTTTGCCGGCGGCATCCTGTATTTCGCCCTGCCTGCCACCGGAAATCCGGGCTATGTCGTGGTGCTCGGCGTCTTTGTCGTGGCCTTCACGCTGGCCCTGATGTCGCATGCGCCAGGGGGCTTAGGCGTCTTCGAGCTGGGCGTTCTGATGGCTTTGCCCGAATTCCCGCCCGAGACGGTGCTTGCCGCCCTTCTGGTCTTCCGGCTGTGCTATTTCATCATCCCGCTGGTCATCGGACTGGCAACGGCGGTGATCTTCGAGCACGGACAGCTGCGCTCGGGACTTGCCGCGCAAGGCACGCCGCCGCCGTCGCATTAGGGCCGCCGACCAGAACCAAGGGGCGACCCGTCGGGCGACTGACAGAAACTCTTCAGCCAATTGCAACATCACTGTCAGGAACAGGGCTTAGCTCACGGCGCAGCACCGCTTTGAGAGGAAACCGAATGCGCCTGTTCACCCTGCTGCTCGGCAGCGCGACCGTTCTGGCCCTGCCCGCCACCGCCGAAGAGAGCTTTCCCGCCAAACTCGCAGGCCATGCCGCTTTGCCCGCGCTGACGCTGGTCGCGCCACCCGCCGATGCACCACGCGACGCGCTTTTGGCGGGCAAATTCACCACCCCCTCGCGCAACAGCACGCCCATGAGCCTCGAAGGCGATGTCGGCCCGAATTACGGCGGCCACAAAACCGGCCTCTCCCTGCCCTTCATCGGCCAGCCCGTACAGGGCCTGTCGGGCTTTGCCATGAACCGCGCCGCGGACGGCAGCTGGTTCGTGCTGACCGACAACGGCTTCGGCACCAAGCTCAACAGCCCCGATGCGCTGCTGAGCTTCCACCGCATGACCCCCGATTTCACCACCGGCAAAGTCGCCCGCCTCGAGACGGTTTTCCTGCGCGACCCCGATTTCAAAATCCCCTTCCGCATCGCCAACGAGGGCACCGAGAGCCGCTATCTGACAGGTGCGGATTTCGACCCCGAAAGCATCCAGTACCGCGACGGCGAGATCTGGATCGGCGACGAATTCGGCCCCTTCCTGATCCGCGCGACCGAAGACGGGCGGATCGTCTCGGTCCACCAGACCGTGCTGGACGGCCAACCGCTGACCGGCCCCGACACCCCCGGCACGGCGGTTCCGGCACAGGCGGGCAAGGATTTCCGCGTCCAGCGCTCGGGCGGCTACGAGGGAATGGCCCTCCAGCCCGAGACCGGCCTTCTGTGGGCGATGCTCGAAAAGCCGCTTCTGGACGAAGCAGGCGCGCCCGAGGGCGATTTCCTGCGCGTCATGACCTTTGATCCGGCGAAAGGCGATTGGACCGGCGAGAGCTTCCGCTTCAAACTGTCCGAAGGCGCGACCGCGATCGGCGATTTCAACTTCATCGACGCGACCCGCGCCCTCGTGATCGAGCGCGACAATGGCGAGGGTGATCAGGCCAAAGCCTGCGCCGAAGGCAGCACCGATCACTCGGCCTGCTATCCGCTGCCCGCCAAGGTCAAGAACGTCGTGCTCGTCGATACAGCCACCACCGATGCCGAGGGCAATCTGCGCCGCATTGGCCATATCGACCTGCTCGACATCGCCGACCCCGACAGCAAGGCGCTGCCCGGCCTCGCATCCGGCAGCGGACCCTTCACCTTCCCCTTCTTCACGATCGAGGATGTGGCCCGCGTCGACGAGACCCATATCATGGTCGCCAACGACAACAACCTGCCCTTCTCGGGCGGGCGCGAGATCGGCAAGGCCGCGGATAACGAATTCATCCTGCTCTCCGTGCCGGAGCTGCTCTCGGCACGCTGAGGCGGTTCAAAACGAGGCGGAGGCGGGCTTGGCGCGAGCGGCCCGCCTCCGCTGAATCACAAGCCCTGCATCCACGCGATAACGGCACAACCCGAGGACCGCGCGCATGGATACCGCTCGCGTCAGGCGGGAAAACCGTGGCAAAGGCCGCACCGCTACCCAGCCGCAGGGAACGAAAGCACGGTTTCGGCGCGGCAGGAACTTGCCTATTTCACATCATTGCCCTAGCAATATGTGTAAATTGTTATTCGCTTTTTTGGTGGTTCGATGTCGTTTTCTCTTCGCCAAACAGATCGTCTTGGCCGTCTGACCACGGCCCTTGGTCCCGATACGCTTGTCCTGCTGCGGTTCGACGGAAGCGATCACCTCAACGGGCTTTTCGATTACCGCGTCGAGGCGATCTCGATGGAACGCGACCTCGATTTCGACGCGCTGGTCGGAACCCATGCCACCGTCGCGATTGACGGCCGCGAGGGGCTGCGCCATTTCGACGGCATCGTCACCCAAGCGCGCTGGATCGGCTCGAACGAGAACGGCCACCGCTACGACCTGAACCTGCGCCCCTGGTTCTGGCTGGCGGGACTTCGCCGCAACCAGCGGATTTTCCACAACAAAACCGTCGTCGAAATTCTCAAGGAATTGCTGGCCGATTACGCCGATCTCGGGACGCCCGCGCTGGACATGGCGCTGACCGGCGATCATCCGGTGCTGGAATATACCGTGCAATACCGCGAATCGGATCTCGATTTCGCACGCCGCCAGATGGAGCGGCACGGGATCTCCTTTCATTTCCGCCACGAAGACGGCAACCACACGCTGGTTCTCACCGATGATATCGCGAGCCATGTTTCGGTCGGCTCGCGCGAGTTCAAATCCTATGACGCGCATCATCAGGCCGATGGCGAGCATTTCTGGGAATGGGCGCCCGAGCGCAATCTGACCACCGGCGCGGTCCGTCTGACCGACTACAACTTCAAGACGCCGATGGCCGCGATGGAGACCGACCGGCAGGGCGATGCGGCCTATGCCCATGGCCAGATCGAAAGTTTCGACTATCCCGGCGACTACCTTGACCGCGCGCGCGGCAAAGGCATGGTCGGCCTCAAGGCTCTGGGCGAGCGCGGCGGCGACCGGCGTCACCGCGCGGCGGGCGATTGCGTCTCGCTCGGTGCGGGCATGCAGGTGACGCTGAGCGGCGATCCTGTTCCCGGCACCGGCGAAACCTATCTCGTGCTCTCGGCCAATTACCATTTCATGAGCGAAGCTTACGGTACCGGCAGCCCCTCCAAGGACGGTTACGCCTTCAACGCGAGCTGGAGCATGATGCCGATTTCGGCGCCGATGGTACCGCCACGCCGCACGCCCATTCCGGTCGTCCAAGGCCCGCAGACCGCCATGGTCGTCGGCGAAGGCGAGATCGATTGCGACGATTTCGGCCGCATTCTCGTACGTTTCCACTGGGATTTGCAGAATGCTTTCTCGATGCGCTGCCGCGTCAGCCAGTCTTGGGCCGGCGCCGGTTGGGGCGGCATGGTCATTCCGCGGATCGGCATGGAGGTCGTGGTCGAGTTTCTCGAAGGCGATCCCGACAAGCCGCTGGTGACCGGCTGCGTCTATAACGGCAAGAACAACGTCCCCTATGATCTGCCGGCCAACAAGACCATCAGCACCTTCAAATCCGACACCCATGAAGGTGCGGGCTATAACGAATTCCGCTTCGAGGATCAGGCCGGTCGCGAAGAGGTCTTCATGCATGCGCAAAAAGACCACAATACGATCATTGAAAATGACGAAAGCCACTCCATCGGCCACAACCGCAGCAAATCCGTGGCCAACGACCAAAGCGAGAGCGTCGGCAACAACAAATCCATCTCGATCGGCAACGACCACAACGAGACCATCGGCAACGACATGTATTACAATGTCGGTCGCAACCAGCAGGAAAACTACGGCAAGGACCACATCCACCGCGTCGGCAATATCCACAAACAGGCGATTTTTGCCGATCACCTCTACGAGGCGGGCCGCAATTTCGAGGGCGAGGTTTTCGGCCGCTATACGCTGGATGTCGGAAAATCGATCACCAACAACACCCGCATCCATACGCTGATGGCCTACGAGAAAATGCAGATCAAAGGTCCGGGCGGCAAGATCACCATCGATGCCTCGGGGATCTCGCTGGAGGCCCCGACGATCTGGCTCAAAGGCAATGTCGTGATGAGCAGCGGCTCGAGCACGCAGGTCTCGACCCTGCAGATGGCGGCACGCGAAGGCCTGCCGCTTTGCGAGGAATGCGCGAAATTCGAGGATGCGACCAGCGAAGAGTAAAGGGCGCACCCTCGGTCCGGTCTGACCGGACGAGCGAGTTGGGGCGGGGTGCAAAGATGCGGCCCCGCCCTTTTTCATTCCCCGAGCTTTGGCGCGGTCGACACCGGTCCGCGTCAGCCGCCCTCTTCGGGCAGGAGGGTATAGCCGAAGCTGGCCGGATCATAGGCAAACCGGCTGGTCGCGGGACGGGTCGTCTCTGAGATCCCCCCCGCCCCCTCATCGCGTTTGTTGCGCTGGTACAGGATTGCGAAATCGGGGGGGCCGTCGGGGTTCGGCACCGCATCCACGGTGATCTTTCCCGCTCCGGCATCGAGAACCATGTCGAGAGGCTCGTCGCAAATCCCCTGCGCGCTCCCCATCCGCAGCGTGACCACCGCCCCGTCACCCGAGCCGCCCCCGGTGCGAAAGCGTGCCACCACCAGCAGATCGGCCTGACCATCGCCGCTGAAATCCTCGAGCCGGATCTGCTCTGGCGGGCTTTGATCGGGCGTGCCGCTTGAGGCCTCGTAGATCTGCGCGATCATCTGGGGCACCGGCAGCGCGGCGCACGCGCTTTCGGCCGCAGGCGTCTGCGCGCGCGCGGGTCCCGCAAGAACCAGACAGAAAGCGCAAAGCGCCAGCGCGCCATTGCCCGCGCGGCGCGGCAATTCAGCCGAAGGTCGAGCCGGTTTCATCACTGCTCCTTCAGGGCGGATCGAAGCGGAAGCTTCCGACAGTGCCGGAAATCGAGGGGTCGTCAAGGTTGAGCCGATAGGTCACGCCCAAAGCGATACCGTTGCGCTGCGGCAGATCGCTCCAGCCGCGGATGCTTTGGACATGGCCGACTGCAGGCCCGCTGGCGGCCCGTTCGATCGCTGTCATCGCCAGCTCTTCACGCGCCTGATTATGGGTCGGGTTGGCCCGCCCGATCGCGCCAAGCGCCGTGGTCAGGCGGTTGAGCGTGCTTGTCGTGTAAATATGCGCGCGATAGGCCATGGCGACCGCCTTTTCGCTGGTCAGGTAATCGCTGACCCTGCCGGTTCCGACGCGCGCCGCGAGAATGTTGGCGATCCTTTGGCGCGCGAATTTTCCGCAGGCGATCTGGAAGCGGTTGCTGGTCCGGTTCGCCATCTGCATCCGGTAGTAAAGCGGCCAGAGATGGCCGTAATGGTTGTCCTCGATCCCTTCCTTGCGGGTGGGATCGGCCCTGTAATTGGCTCCGCACAGCATAACCGGACCGCTTTCGCTCTCCATATGGATCGCCGAGAAATAGGCGCCGCCGCCCGCCGCAAGCGGCCAGGCCGAGGCCGCCGACATCCCGAACCGCCCGATGGTTTCGCGAAAAACCTGCGGCTCGACCGAGGCGATATAGGCAAAAAGCGCCCCCATTTCGCGCGCTTCCTCGACAGGGATCGTGCCCGAGCCGGAATGGCCGAGAACCGCCAGCGTCCAATGGCAAAGGCCGAAGGACAGGGTCACGCGGTCATAGGCGTTCAGGCTGTCGAAATGGCCCAGACATTCAAAATGGGAGGCCGCCCGCACCACTTTGAAGGTCGAGAGCTGCGCGGCCGAGAGCCCCGTGCCGGTATAGCCGCCGCTGCCGTAAATCGTCTGGGGCGTGACCTCGGTCGTCTCGAGGTTCCAGATATGCGAGCCGCCGGTCAGCTGGCCGCCATAGGTCACTCCACCCTGATTATAGCCCGTATAGCCGCCGATGGTGATCGGTTTGGGAATGGTCTGCCCGTCCATCTGGACCGTGGTGTTGATGGAGGCCGGCAAAGGATAGGTCGCGCTGAGATCGACCGCGAACATCCGCGGCGCATTGCTGTCGTAATCGTCGTACCGCCAGATGCCCTCCTGCACGACCGCCGCCGGATCCAGCGAGCGGGCAGCAGGACTGGCATAGACATGGACCGGACAGCGATAGGCCCGCTCGAGCCAGCTTTGCAACGCGCGGGCGGTTGCCGCATTCAGCCCGCCGCTGGCCAGACCGGCCTCGGGGTAGAGCGCATGGCCCGAAAGCACCTCGGGCGGGCGGCGGATGATGCGTTGGAGGTGGAGCTCGCCCGTCGAATGCAGATCCTCGACCGCGGCTTGCGGCAGTTTGGCGTGGCACTGGAATTCGCGCAAAGCCCATTGCGTGCTGCGCCCGAAAGCGCCGTCGAGCGTGCCGAAACGCCCGCCCGCCGCATTGGTCGCGCCGACTGCGGCGCTCGGGCCGAAAGCGGTAATCGTCCTGCCGCGCGCGCGTTTGCCTGCAATCAGCCAGAAGCCGGTCTCGAAGAGCGCGAATTGCAGCATATGGACCGGCTGCGGCAGGTTGACCCTGTTCTCGATCGGCGCCTCGCCCGAACCTTCGTTATAGGCACCAAGGCAAAGCTGGTAGCCAGGACGCGTGACCTTGATGCCCGGGTTCTTGCGACCTGCCCAGATGGCCTCGGGCCGGTCTGGTCTGGGGTCGCTGTCGTCGGTCCCGCCGGAAATGTCGTACGAGCCGCGTTGCAGCACCGCCGCGCCGAACATCCCTGCATCGGGCGCGCTCGAGGCGCCCCGCCGCAAGAGCGCCTCGGGCACTTCCAGCTCGGAAACCCGATCGGCGGGATGCGCACCATGCGCCTTGCGGACGGCCTCCATGACCTCGGCGGGAATACGGTAGGCCTGCCCGTCCAGAAGCTGGTCGTTCTCGCGCGCCGAGGCATTGCGGGTGAAGCGGTTCATGTGGATGCGTTTGAAAGCCCGCATGGCCCAAAGCGCGCGCCCGTCGAAAAACTCGGTAATCCCCGCGTAAAGCCCGAGATTGGTCAGGCGTCGCTGAAGGCCGGTCGGCTGATGGATCGCGGGCAGCTCGAAGGAGACATCGAAGGAATAGGTCGGACCGCTCTCGAGCGTGATCACCAGCTCGGCCTGCATGACCTGCGCCGGAACCTGCCGGTTGCTGGCGCGGTCCAGAACGATCTGGCCGTCCGCAGGTATGGGCTGGGGAGCCGTCATCCCCGGCACAAGCTGATAGCTGCCTTTGGGGACCTGATCGGGGTAAAAGGTCCAGCCGAGTTTCAGCCGAAGGCTACGCTCTGGACAGGTGGCGCAGCTCGCCGCGGGCGCATATTGGCTGCCCTGTCCCGTCGCTGCCGCCATCGCGGCCTGAACCGATCCGTTGGTCGTCGCGGAAGGCAGAGGGCCCGTCAGTTCGGCCGGTGTCTCGGGCATGTCCTCGATCGTTTCGCCGCCTTGCTGCTGTCCCAAAGTCATTTCTCGTCCTCCAGCCTGACGGCCGCGATCCTGCGCTGGTAGCTGTCGCGCAGCCCCTCGGTCAAAGCCCTGCGCCGCTCTTCGGAACGCGGCAATTGAAGGCTTTCCCGGATCCACGGGAAAAGGGGATCATGGCAAAGCCCGTGCCCCAATTGAAAAGACATACATGTCAGCAATGCGATCTCCGCGCGCGACAGATCCCATTGTGCTAATTGGTCTATCATGGCGTCGCAACAGTATTTCACCAGCTCCGGCCCCAGCCAGCGGGTACGCGCCGGCCAGACATGGCGGACCGCGTGATGGAGCACGGAACTGTCGGCCTGGCTCCAATCGTGGTCTCCCACATCCTCGAATGCCCAGAGAATGCGCGCGGCCTCGGTACGGTCATCGGCAACGGCTGCCTCGAACGCGTCGATCCCTTCGGCGAGATCGGCCAGCACAACCCCCAACTTTTGCGGCGCGGCGGGATAGGTTTCGGGCCAGCCGGCCTTGTTCAGGATCGCCCAATATTGCGGATCGGTGTCGAAATAGCTGCCCCAGCTGGCGACCATGACCAGATATTGAAGCTGGAGCCGGCTGCTGTTGGCCCCCGCCTCCTTGCCGCGTTCATGGGCCAAAGCGACCACCTCGCGGGTCCGCTCGTCGTCAAGTCCGGCAACGATCGGCGCGAAAATCTGGCGCAGAAATTCTACCGAGCGCAGGAAATGGCGGTGCAGCGCCTCGGCCTCGGCGGCGGCTTCTGCCTCCTTGCTGAAAAGACCGTCCCTAGTCAGCATGCCGCACACAAAGATCGAGGTAATCGCGCATCCGCACAAGATCGCGGCCGACCAGAACCGGCTGGGCCTCCCTCCCCTCGGTCAGCGCGAAAAGAAAGGGCGCGGAAAAGGCGGCAAAAGGAGCGGGTTTCATATGGGCGACCAATCCGCGCATCGCCTCGGGGGCATAAAAGCGGAAATAGTTCCAGCGCCCCTCGCCGGCATCGAAAATGCGCGTGAATTTGCGGAAATGGCGCAGAAGATCATCGAGCGAGGCCCTGCTGCGGATCAATGTGACCGAGCCCGAGCCCCAGAGCTGCCAATGCGCGTCATTGCCCGATTTCGGCGTGAGCAAGCGCCGCGCCAGCTGGTGGTCGGGCGGAAGCGCGATCAGATAGGGCGCGACATCGCGTAGATCCTCTGCCGCCTCGCCGCGCATCAAGGACGCATAGTCGAGCCCTGCCCCGTCCAGCTGTTCCGGAAAATCGGGAAAGCGCGCGGCTTCGAGCAACGCGAAACAGCCGGCCGGCGCTTCATCGCCGCCCCAAACCGCCGCTGGATCGCCGAATGCCAAGCTCGCGAGCACCCGCGAAAGACGGTCGCGGTCTTTTGCAACAGCGGCCTCCGCCTCGACCAGCCAGGAGCCGGCGGCGGGCAATCCTTCGGATAACGGCGCAATCATCGCCAAGCCCCCACCGGGCAGCACAAAACAAACAATCGAATCCCCGGCACGACGAGACAAGCCGTCCTTCCCGACAGCCGGCCCGTTGCGGGCCTGGGACGACAACGTGCAAACTCGCTTTTAGTTCAATATGATGGCGGGGGTCTTATGCTCTTTGACGCATGGCCGCAAAAGCCTGCGCGCGTAACGCCGAACGCCCGCAAGGATGCTGCTGCGCGGCCAATGAAAAAGGCCGACGCGGATGCGCCGGCCTCTCTTACATCGATTGTGACGGATCAGTTGCCTTTCGGCGACCCGAGGTCACGGAAATCGACATTGGCGCCTTCGGCACCCGATTTGCCGTTGAGGGTGATCAGCGTGCCGTCAGCCTCGTTATAGATCAGTTCCAGCGACTCGCCGTTGCGGGTACCGGTCGCGGTGATTTTGCCATCGGCACGGCTCACCGAGATATCCTGCATACCTTTTGTGGTCAGAAGGTCCTTGACCTGAACGTCGCTCAGGCCCTGCGCCGCAAGCGGGATCTGATCCGCCGGAACGGTAGTGGTGGTTGCAGTCTGCGCAAAAGCGGCTCCTGCCAGAAGCGCCGAAACGGCACCGGCTTTGACGACAGTGCCGACGATTGCAAATGCTTTGTTCATCATGGCTATCTCCATAACCTCATCACAGGGACGAAACGAGGAAACGAGACAACCGGTTCCAAACAAAACAAACCTTTTACGGCAACCTTTAGGTCGTAATCTCGACTCCCATATGCTTGGCGACCGTGAAAATGTCCTTGTCGCCACGCCCCGAGAGGTTGACGACCATCAGGTGATCCTTGGGCAGGGTCGGCGCGAGTTTGCGGACATGGGCCAAGGCGTGGCAAGGCTCCAGCGCGGGGATGATGCCCTCGGTCTCGCAGAGCAGCTGGAACGCACCGAGAGCCTCGGTATCGGTCGCGCTGACATATTCGGCGCGGCCCTGCTCCTTGAGCCAGGCATGTTCGGGACCGATGCCGGGATAATCGAGACCGGCCGAGATCGAATGGCCCTCGAGGATCTGGCCCTCCTCGTCCTGCAACAGATAGGTGCGGTTGCCGTGAAGGACACCCGGACGCCCGCCCGAGAGGCTCGCGCAATGCTCCATGCGGGCGTCGACGCCCTTGCCGCCCGCCTCGACCCCGATGATGCGCACCGAGCGGTCGTCGAGGAAGGGGTAGAAGAGGCCCATCGCATTCGAGCCGCCGCCGATCGCCGCGACAACGCTATCGGGCAAACGGCCCTCTTGAGCCATGAGCTGCGACTTGGTCTCGCGGCCGATTATGGCTTGGAAATCGCGGACCATTGCCGGATAGGGATGGGGGCCGGCCACAGTGCCGATGCAGTAGAACGTGTCGGCGACATTGGTCACCCAGTCGCGCAGCGCGTCGTTCATCGCATCTTTAAGCGTCCCGCGCCCCGAGGTGACCGGCACGACTTCGGCACCCAGGAGGCGCATGCGGAAGACGTTCGGCGCCTGACGCTCGACATCGGTCGCGCCCATATAGACGATGCATTTCAGGCCGAAGCGCGCGCAAACCGTCGCGGTCGCCACGCCATGCTGGCCCGCGCCGGTTTCGGCGATGATGCGGGTCTTGCCCATGCGGCGCGCCAGAAGGATCTGGCCCAGCACGTTGTTGATCTTGTGGCTGCCGGTATGGTTCAGTTCTTCGCGCTTGAGATAGACCTTGGCACCGCCGAGCTCGGCGGTCAGGCGCGGCGCGAAATAAAGCGGCGAGGGACGGCCGACGTAATGGGTCCACAGATCCTCCATCTCGGAGATGAAGGCCGGATCGACCTTCGCACGCTCGTATTCCTTTTCGAGGTCAAGGATCAGCGGCATCAGCGTTTCGGATACGAAACGGCCGCCGAAAATCCCGAAACGACCCTGTTCGTCGGGTCCGGTCATAAAACTATTCGCGAGATCTTCGGCCATGGCATTTCCTGTCTTGAATAGGGTCCCGCAACATCCTCGGGCCTAGAGTGTTTTCTTATATCCGATATGGGAGGGGGTAAAGCCAAGCCGCTCGTAGAAGCGGTGCGCCGCGCTACGGCTTTGGTTGGAGGTGAACTGCATCAGGCTGCATCCGGCAGCCCGCGCCCGCGCCTCGGCATCGGCGATCATCACCGCCCCGATCCCCTGCCCGCGCAACTCCGACGAGACGCGCAGGCTCTCGATCTGCGCGCGACGGCTGGCCGATAGCGACAGGCCCGTGATGAAGGTGATCTGGTAGCATGCGACCACCTGCCCCGCGCTTTCGCCGACGACCAGATGATTGGCCCCCTCGGCCTCCATCGCGCGAAAGGCCGCCTCGTAGCGAGCGGCATCCGCCAATTCGCGGCCCTGCCCCAGCACGTCGTCACGCAACAGGGCAACGACTGCTGGCACATCGGCCACCACGGCCTCTCGCCAGAGGATCACGCCCCGCCCTGTCCCGAGGCAGCCGCGACGAAGGCGCGGATCCGGTCGTGGTCCTTGACGCCCGGCGCGGATTCGACACCTGAGGAGACATCGACCCCCTGCGCTCCGGTCAGACGGATCGCCTCGGCGACATTGTCCGGAGTGAGCCCGCCGGCCAGCAACCAAGGCTTGAGCCAACGCCGCCCCACCAGCAGCCGCCAGTCAAAGGCAAGGCCATTGCCGCCCGGCAAAGCGGCATCCGGCGCGGCTTTGGCGTCGACCAAAAGCATATCGGCCACCAACCCGTAATCCCAAAGCTGGTCGAGATCCTCGGCTGCGGCGACGCCGACTGCCTTCATCACGGGCAAGCCGGTCAGGGCCTTGACCTCGGCCACGCGCCCGGGCGTCTCCCTGCCGTGAAGCTGGATGATGTCGAGCGGAACCGATTTGAGAACTTCGCCAAGCAAAGCATTGTCCGGATTGACGAATAGCCCGACCCGCGCAACACCCACCGGCACCTGCCCCGCCAGTTCGGCGGCTTGAGCGATGCCCACATGGCGCGGGGATTTCGGAAAGAAGACAAAGCCGACATAGCGTGCGCCTGCCGCAACCGCGGCCTCAACCGAGGCGGGATCGGAAAGGCCGCAGATTTTGACGGCTGCGGAATGGGCCGCGCTCACGACCGGCCTGCCGCTTTGCCGCGACCGGAAACCAGAGCTGTACCGGCAACCGCATTGCCGCTTTTGGCTTGTTCGAGAATGGCGAGAACTTCGTCCTGCGGACCGGAATGGGTAGTACGCAGATGACCGAGCTCACGCTCGAGCTTGGCCAGAGCCTGGGCGCGGCGGTTCGATTCCGCCCGCAGCCCCGCCTCGCGGAGCCATTCCCAGACCAGACCGATGACGACGCCGAACATGATCGCGCCGAAAAAAGCAATAAAGGCGGGCATGGTCAACGACCAAGACCCACCCAGAAACTGCCCGAACTGGGCAGGAAACAGACCGACAGTGATCAGCTGACGATTCGCCAAAGCTACGCCGATCAGGATGATGGCAAGCAGAACCACAAAAGCCAGTCTTATCGCACGCATGAAAAGTCCCTCAGTCCATTGCGCGCTTAATCTGACCTATTCGGCCAGCCCGTTCAACCTGTCGCGCAGCAATTTGCCCGTCTTGAAGAAAGGCACATGCTTTTCCTCGACACTGACGGAATCGCCGGTGCGCGGGTTCCGGCCGGTCCGCGCGTCGCGCTTCTTGACCGAAAAAGCACCAAAACCACGCAATTCGACCCGGTCGCCGCGTGCCATGGCATTTATGACCTCTTCGAAAACCGTGTTGACGATCCGCTCCACGTCGCGCTGGAACAGATGCGGGTTTTCTTCGGAAATTTTCTGGATCAGTTCAGAACGGATCATCTTCTACCCTGTGACTGGAACCAATGACGGAATGACCTAGGATCATGCCCAACCTCACAACACATTATGAACGCTTGGCGACTCATATAGTTGCAGAAATTTCACGCCAATTGAACAAATGTCTTACGAGAATGACAGAACCCGCCCCGGATGAGCCCAGAGCGGGTCCGCAAACGTCTGGCCGGACCCGAAAGGCTCCGGCCATCTGCATTAGTTGCGGCTCTTGAGAGCGGCGCCGAGGATGTCGCCGAGCGACGCACCCGATTCGGACGAACCGTACTGTTCGACGGCTTCCTTCTCTTCCGCGATTTCGCGTGCCTTGATCGACAGGCCCAGACGACGGGTCTTGGTGTCGATGTTGGTGACGCGCGCGTCGACATTGTCGCCGACCTGGAAGCGCTCGGGGCGCTGGTCCTGACGGTCGCGAGCAAGGTCCGAGCGACGGATGAAGGATTTCACGCCGTTGTACTCGACTTCGACGCCACCTTCTTCGATCGCGGTGATGGTGACGGTGACGACATCGCCACGTTTCACGCCATCAACAGCTTCGGTCATGGTGTCGTTTTCGAGAGCCTTGATCGAGAGCGAGATACGCTCTTTCTCGACGTCGACTTCCTGAACAACTGCGCGGACCATGTCGCCCTTGCGGAAGTCCTGGATGGCGTCTTCGCCACGGGCATCCCACGAGATGTCCGACAGGTGAACCATGCCGTCGATATCGCCTTCGAGGCCGATGAACAGACCGAATTCGGTGATGTTCTTGACTTCGCCTTCGATCTGCGTGCCGGTCGGATGGGTCTCTGCAAAGACTTCCCACGGGTTGCGCTGGGTCTGCTTGAGGCCAAGCGAAACGCGACGTTTCGCTTCGTCGATCTCGAGAACCATGACCTCAACCTCTTGCGAGGTGGACACGATTTTGCCGGGATGGACGTTTTTCTTGGTCCAGGACATCTCGGAGACGTGAACCAGACCCTCGACACCAGCTTCCAGCTCGACGAATGCGCCGTAGTCGGTGATGTTGGTGACGCGGCCGGTGTGAACCGAACCGATCGGGAACTTGTTCGCAACCGTATCCCACGGATCGGCCTGCAGCTGCTTCATGCCCAGGCTGATGCGGTGGGTGTCTTTGTTGATCTTGACGACCTGAACGTTGACGGTTTCGCCGATCGAGAGGATCTCGGACGGGTGGTTGACGCGACGCCATGCCATGTCGGTGACGTGCAGCAGGCCGTCGACACCGCCGAGGTCAACGAACGCACCGTATTCGGTGATGTTCTTGACGACGCCTTCGACTGCCTGGCCTTCGGTCAGGTTGGCGATGACTTCGGCGCGCTGTTCGGCGCGGCTTTCTTCGAGGATCGCACGGCGCGAGACAACGATGTTGCCACGGCGGCGGTCCATTTTCAGGATCTGGAACGGCTGCTTCAGACCCATGAGCGGGCCGGCGTCGCGCACGGGGCGAACGTCGACTTGCGAACCCGGAAGGAACGCAACAGCGCCGCCCAGATCGACCGTGAAGCCGCCTTTGACGCGGCCGAAAATGGCACCGTCGACGCGCTCTTCAGCTGCATATGCCTTTTCAAGGCGATCCCAAGCTTCTTCGCGGCGAGCTTTCTCGCGCGAGATCGATGCTTCGCCGCGGGCGTTCTCGACGCGGTCAAGGTAAACCTCGACTTCGTCGCCAACCGCGATTTTCGCATCTTCGCCGGGATTTGCGAATTCTTTCAGATCAACGCGGCCTTCCATTTTGTAGCCGACGTCGATGATGGCCTGGCCTGCCTCGATGGCGATGACCTTGCCTTTGACAACCGAACCCTCTTCGGGGGTGTCAATTTCGAAGCTTTCTTTAAGGAGGGCTTCGAATTCCTCCATTGCAGCTTTAGTGCTCATACGAACAGTTTTTCCTTTTCACGTGTTTTCTGGCCATGCGGTTGGCTCCGCCGGTCTTTATTCGCCACGCCGACAGTTGAACGGCAGATGCTCCAGCCCCCGAAAGGACCGGCCCACCAAGGCCCGTTCGCCGATTGACTTGCGCGGCGCTATAGCGCGCACTGACCATAAAGGCAAGTGTTTCCGCATGTCAGCCCCCGCCCGAGCAATCAGCGTAAAAGCGCCGGTCGCCCGTCGCGGCACGGTTGGCCCGTGCGGTTTCCCGTGTTTGGCCAAGCCGTTTCGCGGGCTTTGTCAGCGTGCGAGGCGCGTCCGGACCGTGGCGACGGCCTTCGCCACCGCTTCTTCGATCGAGAGATGCGAGGTGTCGATCAGAACGGCATCATCCGCCTGTTTCATCGGCGCGACATCGCGGACCGCGTCGCGGGCATCGCGTTCGCGGATCTGGGCAAGCATCTCGGCGGGATCGGCTCCAAGCTCGGCCGCGCGCCGCGCGGCGCGGGTTTCGTAATTGGCGACGACATAGAGCTTCACCTCGGCCTCGGGGCAAATCACCGTGCCGATATCGCGACCGTCGAGCACCGCGCCTGGCTCGGTTCGGGCGAATTTGCGCTGGAAGGCCAGCAAAGCGGCGCGCACTTCGGGGATCGAGGCCACGCGGGAGGCCGCCTGCCCCGCTTCGGCGCTGCGCAGATCATCCCGCAGAAGATCCTCCGGCTCGAGCCCCTGCGCCGTCGCCACCGGATCGCCGCCCTTCGCCCCGACCGCGCGGTAAAGCAGGCCGGTATCGAGATGGGCAAAGCCGAATTCGCTCGCGAGAGCACGGGCGATCGTCCCCTTGCCCGAGGCGGCAGGTCCGTCGATGGCGATGGTAAATGGCATATCCGTTCCGTTCCGTTGCCGCCAAGGCAGTCGGCGGTTGTCGCCGCATCTTTGCCACGCCCTTGCCCGACAGGTCCAGCCCCGTCTCGGCGCTGCGGCACGATCCCGCGAAGCCGATCACGCTCCACTCCCCACTCCGCGTTGCGCGGCAATGGGTCGCGCCCCTCGGCAAGACAATCAGACGAAATTGTGTGCATGAGGGGCATTTAGCCATTGCACTAGGCGGCCGGACGGGAAAAATGAAAAGGCAGGGAGCGGCCGGTGACAAGCGCCCTTCCCTCGCCGCAAAAGGGGCGCGGATGCTGAACGATGTCGAACGATTGATGTATGCGCCCTCGGTCGAGGATGTCTGGGCCTATCTGACCTCGGAGACGAAAAAGCTCGGCCTGCCCTATGTGCATTACACGATTTATCGCGTGCTCGAGGCCGACGGGCTGGATATGCCCAAAGAGGTCATGCTTTTGTCGAACCTCGACAAATCTCTGCTCGACCGCTTCGAAAACGAGGATTTCCTGATCGCGGCCCCGCTTAGCCGCTGGCTGCACAATAATGGCGGCACGATCTCTTGGGCCTGGGTTTTCGATCAATGGCAGCAAGGGCTTTTGTCGCAGCCCGAGGTCCGCGCGCTTCAGGCCTTCCTCGAAAAAGGCCATTTCGCGGGCTGGGGCATGAGCCTGCGCGGCATTGCGCCACGGCTGGCGGGCGGGATCGTCTTCGGCGGCCCGCTCGGAATGACGCAGCCGGAGCTTGACCGGATCTGGAACAAACATGCGCGCCGCCTGATCGCTTTGTCGGGCCTTGCACATATGCGCCTCGCCTCGCTGCCGAGCGAAAAACTGAGCGAGCAGCTTACGCCGCGCCAGCGCGAGGTGCTCGAATCCATTTCGGCGGGCAAGAGCAATGCCGAAGTGGCCGCGCGTCTCAACATCTCGCTGCCGACCGTCGAAAAGCACCTTCGGCTCGCACGGCAGGCCCTGGGGGTGCGCACCACTGCTCAGGCCATCGTGCTTGCGACCGTGCGCAACCAGATTTTCGTCACGCCGATCCGCCGCATCCACCGGCTCGCGGAGGCTGCCTGAGCTAAGAACCGCTCCCACCACAAGCGACCCCCATCACGCGCTCGGGCAACCCATGACTTCGAAAAAGCCCACTACGCCGCGCTACGGCAAAGCCTGCGGCATTTTCGACAATTCCAATGCAAAACGCCGGCCACAAGGGCCGGCGTTCCGTTTTTTCGGGATCGAAGCGGATTATGCGCTGCCGGCCATGGTTTTGGCGACTTCGGCTGCGAAATCTTCTTCTTTCTTCTCGATGCCTTCACCGACTTCGATGCGGGCATAGCCGGTGATTTCAACGCCTGCGTCTTTCGCGGCCTGAGCCACGGTGACATCGGGGTTGATGACGAATTTCTGGCCGAGAAGGGTCACTTCTTCCAGGAATTTGCCCATGCGGCCTTCGATCATTTTTTCGATCACGGCTTCCGGCTTGCCCGATTCACGAGCCTGCTCGGTGAGGACGTGCTTCTCGCGCTCGACCAGTGCCGGATCCAGATCGGCTTCCGACAGCGATGCCGGGTTGGTCGCGGCGATATGCATCGCGATCTGCTTGCCGATCTCTTCGGCTTTGTCCTTGCCGCCGTTCAGAGCGACCAGAACGCCAATTTTGCCCATGCCGGCAGCTGCAGCGTTATGGACGTAGGAAACGACGGTCTCGCCTTCCAGAACGTGCATGCGGCGCAGCGTCATGTTCTCGCCGATGCGGGCGATTGCTTCCGACAGAACCGTATCGACGGTTTTGCCGTTCAGCTCGGTCTGGCGCAGAACTTCGATGTCCTCGCCGGTGGTCAGAGCCAGATCGGAGATCTCGCGCACGATTTTCTGGAAATCGGCGTTTTTGGCGACGAAGTCGGTTTCCGAGTTCAGCTCGATCGCGACGCCGCGGCCGTCGACGACGGAGACGCCGATCAGGCCCTCTGCTGCAACGCGACCCGATTTCTTCGCAGCCTTTGCAAGGCCTTTCGTGCGAAGCCAGTCAACTGCTGCTTCCATGTCGCCGTTGGTTTCGGTCAGCGCCTTCTTGGCGTCCATCATGCCTGCGCCGGTCGTTTCGCGCAGTTCTTTCACCATCGCTGCGGTGATAGCCATCGGATGTCTCCTTGCTTCGCTTTGCAATGCGTCAGGCGGGGCTTATCCCCGCCTGATGTCAGTTCCGTGAATACCGTCGCGGTTGCGATCAGGCTTCAGCTTCGACTTCTGCTTCGTCGCCCAGCTCTTCGGCCGGAACGTCGGTCAGCGCGCCGAGGTCGACGCCAGCAGCGCCCATCTGAGCGGTCATGCCGTCCAGAGCCGCACGGCTGATCAGGTCGCAGTAGAGTGCGATCGCACGAGCAGCGTCGTCGTTGCCCGGAATGATGTAGTCAACGCCTTTGGGCGAGCAGTTGGTGTCGACAACTGCGACAACCGGGATGCCCAGCTTGTTGGCTTCGAGGATCGCGAGATCTTCTTTGTTGACGTCAACCACGAAGAGCATGTCCGGCAGACCGCCCATATCGCGGATCCCGCCGAGGCTCGCCTGCAGTTTCGACTGCTCGCGTTCCATGCCGAGACGCTCTTTCTTGGTCAGGCCTTCTGCGCCTGCGCCAAGGGTTTCGTCGATGGCCTTGAGGCGCTGGATCGACTGCGAAACGGTTTTCCAGTTGGTCAGCGTGCCGCCGAGCCAACGGTGGTTCATGAAGTACTGAGCCGATTTCTCGGCCGATTCGGCAATCGCCTTCTGAGCCTGACGTTTGGTGCCGACGAAGAGAACGCGGCCGCCTTTTGCGACGGTGTCACGCACTGCTTTCAGCGCCTGCTCCAGCATCGGAGCGGTCTGGGTCAGGTCGAGGATGTGGATGCCGTTACGCTCGCCATAGATGTACTGGCCCATGCGCGGGTTCCAGCGCTGGGTTTGGTGACCGTAGTGCACGCCAGCTTCCAAGAGCTGACGCATGGAGAATTCGGGAAGCGCCATGTTCGTTCCTTTCCGGTTTACGCCTTGGCGGGATCCTTCAGGGCTGCGCCCCAACCGGTGGACCGAAACAGATTTCTCCTGCTGCGGCCCGATCCCACCTGTGAAGTGAGCGCCAAATAATCGCACCGCGCATGAAATTCAAGCCCCATTCGTCGCGCTCCCGCCCGCCCTGCCCAAAGGCCGCTCTGGCATGCGCGGGCCGAAGGCGGTCGGAAAATACCCCGCATTTTAGGCGAAGGGCTTCAAAGCAGGCGAATTCGTGCAAGCTGGAGCTGTTCCGTAAACCGGGACTTAACCCTTTGCGGTCCATAACAGCCCTGACCAAGCGATGAAAGGAATTCCGTTGGGTGGCTTTAGCAAGACGAAACGGCAGGAGGCTGTGACGCTATGACCGTAATTACGCTCCCGATCCGGATGGATTTGACCGAATCGCTGCCGCTGACCGTGGCCATCAAGGATGTGGTCGGCCAGCCGCTGCGCCTCGACGCTTCTGCCGTCGACCATCTTGGCGCGCTTTGCCTTCAGGTCCTGATCGCCGCCGCGCGCCAGTGGCAGGCGGACCAGATCGCCTTCGAAATCGCCCCGATGTCCGAAGCGTTCATCAAGGCCCTGCACAATTTTGGCCTGCCCGGCTCCGCCCTCACAGAGGAGGCAGCATAATGTCGCTCAGCATTCTCGCCGTCGACGACAGCCGCACGATGCGCGACATGGTCCGCCTGTCGCTGTCGTCGGCCGGCATGGCGGTCACCCTCGCCGAAGACGGGATCGACGGCCTACGGGTTCTCGAAACCATGACCCCCGATGCGATCATTTCGGACATCAACATGCCGCGGCTCGACGGCTTCGGCTTTATCGAGGCGGTCCGCAAGATCGACCATCTGCGCGCCGTCCCGATTTTGGTCCTGACCACCGAAAGTGCCGACGAGCTTAGAACCCGCGCCCGCAATGCCGGAGCGACCGGCTGGATCGTCAAACCGTTCGACCCGCACAAGCTGATCAAGACGGTTCAGCTTGTGACCGGCTAAGGGAGGCGTCATGTCCACCGATCCGATGGCCGAAATCCGCGCCTCCTTCTTCCTTGAATGCGAAGAGCTTATCGAAAGCCTTCAGGACGCGCTTCTGATCCTCGAAAGCGGGGAAAGCGACACGGAGATAATCAACGTCGTCTTTCGTGCCGTTCACTCGATCAAGGGTGGCGCGGGGGCTTTCGGCCTGACGGCTCTGGTGAACTTCGCACACCGTTTCGAGACGGTCCTTGACGAGCTGCGCTCCGACAGGCTCGAACTGACTGCCGAGGCCGTAAAGCTGTTCTTCCAGGGCGCAGACGTCTTGCAAGACCACATCAAAGCGGCCCAGGTCGAAGGGCCCGAGCCCGACTGTTCCGACGTTGTCCTCGCAAATCTCGAGGCTTTGATGGGCGATGCTCCCCCTGTCGAAGAGGAAATCGTCGACTTCTCCCCCGCCGGCCTCACCTTCGACTTCAGCGATCTTGGAAGTGGTGATGACGGCGACAACTCCGACCTGCTGGAAGACAGCCCTCATGCCTGGCGGATCGAATTTCGCCCCCACGCCGGCCTCTTTCGTTGCGGAAACGAGGCACTGCACGTCCTGAACGCCGTGGCCGAACTCGGCGAAACCCAGGTGACATGCCTTTTGCCGAACGAACTTCCCCTCTCCGAAGAGCAGGCAGAGGAACCTCGCCTCGCATGGGAAATCATCCTGACCTCCGACTGTACGGAAGAGGACATCAACGAGGTTTTCGATTTCGTCATTGATGTTTGCACGCTCAGCATCACCCCGACGGCGGAGCCCTCCCAGATCCCTTTTGAAGAAGCAGGTGTTTCCGCCGAGGCACCTGCCGCCGCAGTCGAGCCCCTTTTCTCCGCCCCCCAACCGACCGAGGGTGACATGCAGCCCGAAACACCCGCCGAAGCGCAGTCTGACCAAACACCCCAAAACAGCGCAGCCATGGCCACCCCTGCCGGGCCTTCCGCGCGCACCCAGACGGCCGGCACGACGGAGCCCGCGGCGGCCACCGTTCGTGTCGACCTCGAGCGCATCGACCGTCTGGTCAATCTCGTTGGAGAATTGGTGATCAACCAGGCAATGCTGGCGCAAAGCGTTACCGAGGCAGGCATGGCCGAACATGCCGCCGTTGTGAGCGGCCTCGAAGAGTTCATGATGCTGACCCGGGACATTCAGGACAGCGTCATGATGATCCGCGCACAACCGGTGAAGCCGCTGTTTCAGCGCATGTCCCGCATCGTCCGCGAAGCATCAAACGCCGTCTCCAAAGACGTCCGCTTCAAAACCGAGGGCGAAACCACCGAGGTCGACAAGACCGTAATCGAACGCCTTTCGGATCCCCTGACGCATATGATCCGGAACGCGGTAGATCACGGGCTGGAAACGCCTGAAAAGCGGGAAGCAGCAGGAAAGACCCGAGAAGGCGTAATCACTTTGTCCGCCTCTCACCGCGCAGGACGCGTCCTGATCGAAATCTCGGACGATGGCGCCGGCATTAACCGCCCGCGCGTGCGCGAGATTGCGATTTCCAAAGGCCTTATTCCAGCCGAGGCAAACCTGACAGACGCCGAAATAGACAACCTCCTTTTCCTGCCAGGCTTTTCGACTGCCTCACAAATCTCCAACCTTTCGGGCCGGGGCGTCGGAATGGACGTCGTCAAAAGCTCAATCGCAGCTTTGGGCGGGCGCGTCTCGATTACCAGCGAACCCAATATCGGAACAACTTTTTCAATTTCACTGCCTTTGACCTTGGCCGTCCTTGACGGAATGGTGGTACGGGTTGCAAATCAAACTCTGGTCATTCCACTCAACGCCATTGTCGAAACAGCCACCCTGACGAGCGAAAATATAAAGCCAATCGGCCACAATACCGAGCTTCTACATATTCGCGGAGACTTCGTCCCGCTTTACGATCTCGGCATCCAGCTTGGCTTCCGTCACCACAAAGACCGTGCAGAAAATGCGATTGTCATCCTGACGACCCAAGAGGACGGATCACGCGCTGCTTTAATCGTAGATGCAATCATGGAACAGCGCCAAGTCGTCATCAAAGGTCTGGGAAAAAGTTACGATCGCATACCGGGCGTAGCGGCAGCGACCATTCTGGGAGATGGCCGCATCGCACTCATACTCGACCCGACCGGATTGACGAATACACCCATCTCCAAGTCGCCCGATCAGCCCCTATCTCTGGCAGGTTAATCAATGGAAAACCAATTTCAACAGACCAATACGAACGAAATAGAACTACTGGCATTTCGCTTGGGCGAGCAAGAATATTGCCTAGACATCATGTCGGTCCGAGAAATTCGCGGTTGGTCAAAAGCCACGCCCATCCCTTTCTCCCCCCCTCACGTCAATGGCGTAATCAACCTAAGGGGAACAGTGCTGCCCGTTCTTGACCTCGCTGTACGCTTAGGCATGCCTCCAGCACAACGCAGCGAGCTGAACGTCATCATTGTCGTAGACATCAACGGACACACCGCGGGGCTTCTGGTCGATGCCGTCTCCGACATCATTTCGGTCACCCCTTCCGACCTCCAACCGGCCCCTGAAATCAATTCGGAAGATGCATCAAGCTGCATCAAAGCCCTGACAATAATTGAAAATAGGCTCATTCGCGTGTTGGAGCTATCACTAGTCATGCCCTCCATCTCGACGGATGCGGCATGACCAGCTTGCATCGAATTTCGGCCAGCTTAAACACCAATGAAGATGAAATATACGTAAAGATCTCGAATATCCTTCATGACCTTTCAGGGATTAATCTTGGGCCGGAAAAAATAAACCTCATGAGGGCCAGGCTAATTAAGCGCATGCGCGAAACTGGTGTACAAAATATTGCCGACTACCTCGACCTCCTGAACAGTCCGTCAGCGCACGAAGAATTCCCTCATCTCATATCAGCCCTAACGACCAACTATACGAACTTCTTCCGAGAGCCACATCACTTCAAAGTCCTAATAGAGACAGTCCTGCCAGCTCTCGAAGCAAGAGGTGCTCGAACAATCAACATTTGGTCCGCGGGCTGCTCTAGCGGACAAGAACCTGTTTCAATTGCAATCACTCTGGCAGATCGCCTCGGCACAGCGTTTCATAGAGTGAGAATACTGGGCACGGACATAGACAGAGAAATACTAACAAAAGCATCAAGTTTCAGCTATCAGGAGCAGGAAGTCTCGGGGATTCCACGATCTTCGCTGATAAAATACTTCAGGGAGTCAAACAACAAATACCAACTAGAATCTCACATCAGTGAAGCGATAAATTATCGCGAACTCAACCTCACCTCCGCCTGGACGATGCAGAAAAAACATGATGTGATTTTTTGCCGAAATGTGGTAATTTACTTCAAGCAAAGATGTCAAATTTCTGTTTGGGAAAAAATCATAGACAACCTCTCATCAGGAGGCTTCCTTTTGATCGGTCACTCCGAGCGAATACCTGACGAACTTAGATCATCAGTCGAACAATTCGGCCCCAATTCGTATCGAAAACATTAAAACGGATTAACCCGATGAGCATCAAAGAGAAGATACACATTCTAGTAGTAGACGATATGTCGACAAGTCGAGGTTTGATAATCCAAGCACTGGAAGAAATAGGTATAAAAAACATTCACCACGCTGCCGACGCAAGTCAAGCCCTAGCAGTTATTTCGAAAACAAAAATCCACATCATTCTCTCTGATTACAACATGCCTCACATCACCGGAATACAGCTCCTTAACGCAATCCGCAGCAACCCGTCAACCAAATCAACTGGATTCATACTCATTACAGGCCGTGCAGACAAGACAATCATTGACACAGGAAAATCACTAGGCATGAATAATTTCATCAAGAAGCCATTCACCACAAGCGAACTAAAACTTTGCCTTGAGAGTGTCACTGGAAGTCTTAACTGACATGAATGAAAGCTCTGCCTCACTGAGATCATTCCTGAAGGCACTAAGTGCCGAGATGGAGATATGCATCTCCACTTGCGCCATCATAGAGAATGCATGGTGTAAGATCTCCGAAAACTTGGCTCTTCCCTCTCCACGAGGAATGCACAATCAGCCGCTTGAAATCCCCCCGCACATCATCGATATGCAACACGTCGATATGCTTACACAGCATTTGCATTTTATCTCCATCACAATTCCACATGAAATCCTAGAAAGGACACTTACCGAATCGGAAACTCAAGCCCTAATGGAATCTACAAATGCGATCAAAATCGCACAAATGCGCGAGCGCATTCTAGATGCTTGCTTCCCTGGCAATGACGTGATCCGGTAATCATCCCCTTTTTAACGGGGTTCTCGCGTAGAATTCATGCAGCCAGTTTTAGCTTTTGGGCTGGCGTCATGCCGCCAACGCCCATGTTGGGACGGTCATGATTATATGTCCATAGCCAGTTGGTGGCGACGTCCTGGACCTCCTGAATGCTATCAAAGATGTATAGGTCCAGCCACTCGTGCCGCACCGTGCGGTTATATCTCTCAACACAGGCGTTCTGCTGAGGCTTTCCGGGCTGGATATGGTTCAGCGCAATTCCTTGTTTTTCGGCCTAAATCATCAAGGTGGAACTGATATATTCCAGCCCGTTGTCGGCGTGTATCGACTGCGGCTTACCCCTCCATTCGATGATCTGGTTGAGGGCGCGAACGACACGCTCTGCGGGCAGCGAGAAGTCCACTTCAATGCCCAGTCCCTCGCGGTTGAAGTCGTCCAAGACATTCAGCAGACGGAATTGACGGCTATCGGCTATCCGATCTGCCATAAGTTCATCGACCAGGCGACATTTGGGGCGGTCGGCACCGCAAGCTCCTCGGGCTTGTCGCGCTTAATACGGCGCCGGGGCTTGATCCTCAGGTTCAGTTCCAGCTCGCAATAGATCCGACGAACGCGTTTATAGTTCCATGGATGTTCGCTGCGACGCGATAGATACCGGTATCGCTGTCGTCATAGAACGACCATGACGGAGCCGCGGCAGCGCCTGTGCTCGCCTGAGACTGGGCAGCGATGAATCGCAACACTCCGCCCGCATTAGTGCCCGACGTTCCGCCAAGCGAGTAGATCCGCGTGTCATAGTCGGTGCTCGTGTCGACCCATTGCTGTGGAAGTCGATCAGCGATAAACCCTCGGCAGACCGGGCGGCGACCTCCACCCTCGTGATATGGATGCTGTCAACCTCGAGGCCAGAGCCTTTGAACGTCGCGACGTTACTACCGCCCGCCGAGACCCCACTTCATCCGCCCCAGCACGATAGAAGCCCGTATCGGGGTCGTTGCTGGACGAAAACGCAGGCGTCAACATGGTTCCGGCCGGCGCCTTGACGTTGCCCGTGAAGGGCTGCGTTTGGTTCACGATGGCGTTCATTCCGGCAACCATGCCGTCCATTTCGGCATCCATGCGGGTGGCGTCGATCGTGATGTCGTTGTCGCGGTCGATGACCCATTTCTCGCATTTCAGAGTCTGTTTCTGATGCAGAGTTTGACGAAGAAATTGTTGCCCATTTCTTCACCTCAGCCCTACATCGCCCATCTCTTGCGGAGATCGGCGCCTCAGAGGGCTCAATATTTGATCGCATTTCGCGAATGCTGCCTTAACCACTCTTCCCAGACACCTTCGCAGCGCTAAGTTGAGCGGATGAGCAGATCAGCAGCCCTGTCGGACTACGTAATCGAGTGGCACGGAAAGCCGGTCCAAAATATCCGCAAGGGGTTTGCTCGCGCGGTCGCCAGTGCCGGACTTCGGGACGTGGGGATGCACACTTTGCGCCACACCGCCGCCGTCCACATGGTCGAGGGCGGAACCGTCATCGGCGAGGTCATCCAGTTTCTGGGCCATTCAAATCCGTCGATCACGTTTCGCGTCTATGCCCGCTACAGCCCGACACATCTGCGAAAGGCTGCGTCGATTCTCGATTTCTCGGCGGGTCCAGATAATTCGCGCTAGGTTCAACGAACTGTGGCGCTCTTCCTTACGATGACGTAGAATCAACCATAACGGATTGTTGTTTCAAAGAAAAACTGGTGGGCGGTGAGGGACTCGAACTTCGAATTACTCACCTAAAATCAATAACTTACACGACATTTTGCAACGGTGTAACGGCCCTAAAAATGGCCTTTTTGCCACACCCGAATTCGCTCTTTCTGCAATGCAGAAAGGCGAGGCAGTTGCCCGCCTCGCCCGTTCACAAAGTAAGTGCTTCGGCACCGCGCGACCGGAGATAAGGCCGCCGTGCCGTCTCGGGGTTAAGGGCTAAAGGCAACCCGCGCACTGTCCGAGTAATCGCAGCCGTTAGTCACCCGAAGCGTGTGACAGGGACGGCCAGCCCCTTGATTTAGTTATACGGCAGGAAAGCCACGTTCTCCGGTGGGATCAGGCCGTTTTCTTGAGAGCCAGCCAATGATCAAAGGTTTTGGGATCATTTACCCACGCCTCTGCCTCGGCACGGTTCCCTTGCTCCAACGCAACGACAACGTGAGCCAGAGCGCCAATTGCAGAGCCGCGCGACACCTCACCGCTCGCACAAGCGTCGAAAATCTTACCCAGCAGAGTGTCGAGCTTTCCGTGATTGATAGCCATTATGCCGCCTCCACTTCACCAAGATCGCGCAGCAGCTTCTTTGCAGCTTCGAGCTTTTTGAGTTTTTTATCCAAGCCCTTCTCAAGCCATTCCCGATGCCGAACCGCGAGAATCTTTTCGGAAAGCGTCAAAGGCTCATGAGCGTGATACCTCACAGACGTATAGAGCCGGAAAGGGCAATCCCGGCTGCCAGACCTGTCACCGATCAGCAGCAGCAGATGCTTTTTGTCCAGTTCCGGCCACGGGTCATAGTCAGGGGCGATATCCTTGGCGATTTCGCGCATGACTTCATCCATGACAAGCGACATGGCGTCGGTGTCGTCCTGCCATGTTACGCCGAAGGCATTGGGGAAGTCAGAAGCCGAAATACATTTCAAAACGTCCTCAAGCGTCGCCTCCGGGGTCGGGCGGAAGCTGTCCGGGTCGTGGTAGGGTTCAAGCTTGTCGGCTTCATCCGCCGCAGCTGCCATTTGGTTGCGCGCATCCAAAATGCGCTGAATGCGCTGGCCCAAGGTTGCCCCAATCGGGGCGGTCGTGTTAACTTCATTCGTCATGGTAGGTAGCTCCTAAAGTATCCTGCTTGGCAATGGAGGCGGTGGTCGTGGAACATCAGCCGCCTTCATTACCTACTGAACGGTGCGCAGGTTGCCGTTCAGCCCGTCACCTTCCATTGCGGGAAGGTCCAGCGAACCTGCTTATCAAGCTGGTCCAGCATCTTGTTGAGGCGCGTGGCCTCTTTCAGCGCCGCCTTTTTCGTGGCCGGGTCCGACAGGTCGGAAGCCTCGATTTCGGCAAGGCGGGCTTTAATCTCGGTGCGCTTGTATTCCTTAATGTGCCATGCAAGGTCCGCCGTTGCGTCGAGTAGACAATCGACCACAAGCTCGGCCCGTCCAAGCGATCCGACCGAATCCGCAAAAAATGGTTCGTCGTTATCCTCAAGGATACCATTGAGGGCGAAAGCCTTGGGGCCGCGATCATCTTCGAAAGATGGAGCCTCAATACCGGCTGGCGCTAGCAGCTCATCCATTGCGGAGCCAGATTGCGCCATGAACTCAAAAAACGGTCTGCGAAACACACTTTTCGACACCTCAAGGTTTGCTTTCTCATCGCGCAACTTCACCCGTTCGCGATATTCCCGTTGCCGCTGCGCGGTAGATTTCGCCATGCTCACACCATCGTCGTCATCGTTACATCACCAGTAACGATAACGCAAACGTTCCGCAACAAGAAAGCTCTCACACAGCCTGCGACATTCCGCCACACCTAGGCCACCAACACCAAGCCAACAGGCTCCTTGCACACCTCGGGCAGCACACCGGCCAAGGCCAGCGCCTCAGGCACCCACGCCAGCGCGGGCCTTTCCCATTCGTCAAAGGCAAAACCCTCGGCGGGTGGTGCATCCATCAGGGCCAGCAGCACCGCGCCCGCGATTTCCTGCGCCACGTCCGAGCCGTCATCAACGGCCCAAAGGTGCAGCATCATGCGCACCTCGGCCACCACCTGACCGCCAGAGGCACGGCCCAGCACGTCGACATTGCCAGCACCAAGCAGAATGGCGGGCATGGTCTCGGGACGGATCACTCCGGCACGGATACGTTCGGGTGCGACATGCGCGACAACGCCCGCTGTTGCGGCAAGCGCGTCACCGACAGCTGTTTGGAGGGCAAGACTCGGCTCAATCATTGGCGGCCTCGCGGAAGGCTTTGCGCAGGGCGCGGTTGATACGCTGTTGCGCTTTGCGCCTGTTCAACCGCCATGCGGGGTTGAAGAACGGCCTTGCGGGCATTGCACCGGTGCTGGTGCCGTCCTTGTGCTGGCGCTCCACCGTGCCGCCTTCGACCAGATGCGCGTGGCGGGCCTTGGTATTGCCCGCCGTAATCAGCACCTCGAACGGCCGCGCCGTGCGCTGCCCGCCATCGGTGCTATGTGCGGGCGTTGTCTCGCCGGGGCCAGTGACGTGAATGCTTTCGATCAGACTGCCGGAGCGCCGCGACGCCTCGGCCAAGGTGCGGGCATCGGCTGCGACTTCCTCGCCGGATTTGACCAAGACAGGCCGGATTGCCTCGGGCACTTTGTCGCGAAGTGCTTCCAGTTTACGGGTCAGGGCCTCCACGCCCTCCACCATTTTAGCCATCGGTCGAAACCTCCGGCTCAGGAACGTAGCTGATAACCTGCCGTTTCAGGCCGGAAAGCAGATCATAAACGCCAAAGGGAAGCTGGTAAGCGCTGGAAAAGGTGACAGCCTCACGGGCTTCATACTGGTGCGCCACCAGCAAAAGCGCCGCCTGCATCATTAGAGCATTGTCGGCATCGAACGGAAGGCCGGTGAAGGCCGAAACCCAAGCCACGGCGACATTGCCGTAATGGTTCAGGATTTCGGTTTCATCCGTTCGTTCGTCGGCCTGAAAGTTCAGATGCGCCCGAACAAGGGCGATAGGAAGGGACATGATAACTCGCAACACTCATAACTGAATGTTACGTTATCACATCATATTTCCAAGAAAAAGTTATATTCGCCCTGTCTCGCGCGTGCCTCCCCCCGCCGGTTCCCGAAAAAGGGCGGAAGTTCAGGGATACCCCCCGCTATTGCGTGAGAGCGGCTTCCGTGCTGATGTGGTTTCAAGGCTCCACCCAATCAACACCTAAGAGAATTTCGCATGATCAATAAAAGATTGCAAAAATACGCCGCCTATTCAAAATCATTCCGTGGCGCACCTGATGGTTGGCACAACATAAGATCATGCAATTTTCTTGTAGGTGAAAACAGCACCGGCAAATCAAGCTTTTTACAACTCCTCGAAATACTTGACTCCAGAGAACACCTAATCCTTATGGACATCACGGGGGTAGTTGACGGATTAGATTCACCAAATGACATTTGCTCCAGAATATCAAAAAGCCAAGAGGTTACGATTGGCTTTATGTTGAAAAGATCCGCTGGGCCAAAAGAGCCGAGCGACGGGCAAAACTTCGGCCGCATGGTCACATACCGCCTGAAGAAGGGCGAACTACTTATCGACAAAGTTACAATCCTCACGGGCAACCGAATATTAAGGATTAAAAAATCCAACGGAGACCTACCCCATCGCTTCGAGTCCTTCACTTATCTAGACAGCCTCACGCACACCGAAAATGCAATGAGACTAGAGAAAATACACTTTTCCAGCTCTCGATTTAAAAGAACGTTTGACGATGATGAGCACGAATATCAAGATGGAAACATCTACTGGCTGAATGCACTGCGGGCTGCGATTGCAAAAGGATCAGCCCGCAGGGGAGGTGACTTCTTTCCGAACTCGCCTCCCCTCAACTGCCTGCAGTATGGCCCAATGAGAGCCAGGACGAGGCGACTTTATCATGGTGCAATGAGTAGGTTCTCCTCATCAGGTGAACATATCGCCTACGTTCTCAAAGACACCCTTGGAAACAACTCAAACCTAGATGACGCTATAAATAAATTTGGCCGAGAGAGCGGTTTATTCGATTCTATATCGATATCGTCTGTCACCACAAAGGTTAAGGACAACCCATTCGCCCTTCAGATCGAAAAGGGCTCCGTGACCTATTACGTTGACGAACTCGGTTATGGAGTAGGGCAGATACTGCCGATCGTTGCCGATGTCGCATTTACGGGAGGAAATAATGGGTTCTCGATTCAACAGCCAGAGCTACACCTTCACCCCCGCGCTCAAGCCGCACTAGGGGATGTGTTTTTCGAGTCTTCATCGTTAGGCGCCACGTTGATCGTCGAAACGCACAGCGATTTCATAATTGATCGGTTCAGAATGAAATTCAAAGGAAGCGACGGTGATAACAGGGCTCAAATCCTTTACTTTGACAAAACCGAGGAGGGCCGCAATATCGCAGTTGAGATCGAGCTGTTTAGAGATGGAAACATGAGCGAGGAGCCCGAAGGGTTTAGAAGCTTTTTTCTAAACGAGAGCATCGATAAACTTGAGGCGCTACTTTGAAGGAGTTCATCATCGATAAAAACGTTGACGTTAATCCGCTTGACGCAGAGCACCCAAAGTATTTCTTTGACGACTTGAGGAAGTCGAAGAAAATAAGAATTGTATCAGGAGGAACAAATTACAAGAAAGAAATCATCAGCAAGAAGGCACTGAGGACGCTTTTCGCTGAGCTTCTGTCAGCCGGAAAAATCAGATCGGTTTCGAATGAAAGTGTGGACAGACACGAAACCGACCTCATGAGCAGAATCATTGAAGTTATGAAATCATGTCCGCAGGAATGCGATGATCCCCATATTGTCGCCCTCGCTCATGTAAGTGGCTGCTTGAACATCGTGACGAAAGACAAGCGCATGTCAGCTTGGCGCGATAAGGTTAGGAAGCAAATTGGGCATGATTATTGTCCTGAACTTCGTTTGATAATGACCGAGGCAGCTTACAAGGACACTCTTTAGAAAAACGCGCCATTTTCAACCCGCTCCACCCTCTGCTTGTCCCTGTCATGGCAGGGCTTGCAGAGCGCTTGCAGGTTGTTCCAGTCCCAAAACAAAGCCTTATCGCCCCGATGCGGCTTGATATGGTCGACAACCTGCGCATCAACGCCGCAGAACGCACAGAACGGATGAAGGCGCAGGAACTCGGCCCGCGCCTTTTCCCATTCCCTTGTATAGCCGCGCTGGCGGCTGTTCGGGCGGGTGCGGTCAAAGCGGCGCTTGCGTTCACGCTGACGTTCGATCTGGCAGGCGCACAACACACCTGCCGGAACGATAGCACCGCAAGAGCAAAGGCGGGGCGGCTTCGGCACGTCAGACCTCTTTCGTTACGATATTGAGTGCGCCCGAAATCATGGTGCCGCCGGTCCAGACATGCCCGTAGATGATCGGAACAATACCGCCCTCTCGGGTCGTGTTCTGCGGACCCGTCATGGTGAAGGACTTGGTATCATCAGGGCTTTTCATCTCGGGTGCGAGCAAGGATGAAACACCCGTCAGCAACATGCCCGAACCCATTGTCCCAGCCAGCGCACCGACATTCAGACTGCCACCGCTAAGGAAGGCTGTGCCTGCCAGCGGTGCGCCACCCGTCACAGCCGAAAGCCCGAGCAGGGCGATTCCGGCGATGATTTTGCCGATACCGCCACGCTTGGAGCCGGCAATTACAGGGATGACGTGCAGGGACTGATTGCCAAGCTTGAGACCGGGCATGTCAACCTCAGCTATTTCCATACCGTCGCGGGCCGTCTTACCGATCACGACGCGAAAGTAACCAAGGCGAAGCTCGCGCGTGATGCGTGGAAAGTTCGCTATCAGAGCTTGGAATGCCTCGATTGCCTCATCAATGACAAAGCGATGATGACGGCCAAATTCCTTGCCGAGCGAGCCGTGCAGGTAGACGTTATTCATTTGGGATCTCATTTAACGGTTGCCTGCTTGATCCATACGCCGGGGCGGACGGTTCATCCGGCAGGATCAGGCATTATGTCGGGCTTTGAGCGCTTGCAGGCCCGCGCGGTCGAACTCGGGATCAAGACCGGCCTCTAGGTTCGCTTGGCGTTCGGCTTGGCTCATGCGGTGCTGTTTCTTGCCGCCTTCGCCTGCCATCATCAGCAGGCGGTCAGATTCTGCCTCAAGCGCTGCGATGATCTCGGCAACGCTGGCTTGCCAGACTTCGGACGGTGGCCAGTGCAGGAAGCTGGTCGCCTGACAGAACAACTGCTTGAAGAACTCCGATAGCGGAATTTGCGGGCCGGTGGCGCTGCCCTGTCCCTCGCGCTGTGACGGCATCACGATTGCCGCCAGCACATCAAGGCAAGCCGCCTGCGCCCGACCAAGGAATTGCGCAAGCGGCTTGTCGGAGAGGGACGCCAGAAGGGATAGCGCCCCCGTCCTGTCCGTCGCGGTGGCGAGGATCACCGCACGGATTCCAGAATAGGATTGACGCATGAGGCTTTCCCATGCGCCGGAGATGCCGCCCGGAAGGTCATCCAAGGCGACGGCAGCCCGCAAAGACGCCCGCAGCGTCACGACATGGGTGCCGTGGCGCAGGGTCGTTTCATATGCGGGCTGCAAGGTCATTAGACAGCCATAACAAGCTTGCGGAAGGCCGCAGGGCGCACAACAGCCGCACCAACGCGACGGCGGGCGTGGTAGCGCATCAGGCCGTCAATGCGGACGCTGTAGGGGTCGGCAAGCACAGCCATCTCGATGCGGTCATAGATGCGATAGCCGCGCTTGAAATCGCCAAAGATGATCGGCTGCGCATCGGCGGCAACGTCATCCATATCGACAGCCTCGACCACCGGACGGCCCAGAATGGTCTCGGGCTGGCCCGCCTGATAGGACGGCTGCCACAGATAGTTGCCGTGGCCGTCTTTCAAAGTGCGGATCGCGGCCAAGGTGCTGCCGTTCATCACCCAAGATCCAGCCGCGCGGTAGGTCGCGGGCAGGCTATACATCATCGCAATCAGCGAATCCGCCAACAGGTCGGTTGCATGGGCGTTGTTGTGGGTGGCGATTTCGGTGTTTGCCATGAAGCCGGACGGCTCAAGCGCGGTGCTGCCCTTCACGAAGGAAAGGGCCTCTTTCTGGCCAAAGTCCTCGGCAAGCGCCAAGTTGACTTCGGAAAGCACGTTGGCGCTATCCTCGGCCAGTTGCAGCGACAGGTCGACAAAGGTGGCGATTTCCTTCACGTCGATTTCGGCTTGGTCAAAGGTCGGCTGGCTTGCCGTGCGCTTGGTCGTTTCACCAACCCAGACAGCATTTGTGATGCCGGTGCGGTGCGGAAGGATCATTTTAGCAGCCGGTGCAGGGCGCACATCGGCAATCGCACGGATCGGGCTGAACTCCACCAGATTGCGAATAAACTCGCCGCTGACTTCCTCGGGCGCAAGGACGTGGTTCGCGGTGTCGCTGGCCGTGGTCAGCGCCTTGGCATCGGTGCTGCCGGTGCGCAGGTATTCCACGAATGCCTTTTTCTCGCTCGCATCGTCTTGGATGATTGCCGGTGCGCCAAGGCGGTTGCCCTTCGCTTCGAGGTGATCGAGCCGCGACAGCACCGCGCCAAACGCCTTTGCATCAATCGAGGCCGCATCATTGGCGGTTTCGGCTTTCTGGGCCAGTTCTTCATTTTCCATGTCAACACTTTCACTGGTTACGGAATGGGATTTTACAGCGGTGATCCGCGCTTGCGGATGAACCGGATTCTTGCAGATAGAGATTTCGGTGATCGGCACCGACTTAAAGAGCCGCTTGCCATCGGGCAGGCGTTGAAAGAGCGCGTTCTTGAAGCTGATGGACAGGCCCGAAATTGCCCCTGCCTTGATATAGCGGTGCGCGGATTTCGCGGGGTCGATGCCTTCGACAAAAAGCCGCCCTTTGACCTCAAGGCCATCGGCGGTTTCCGTGAAGCTTTCCCAGATACCGACAACCTGGCTCTGGTCATGCTCCATGCAGATCGGCAGGGCATCGGGGATGATGAACGCACCCGGTTCGATCATGTCGCCAACGCTATCGGGGCCGGAGAAAGGCCAAGCGATACCCTGCACAATGCCGGTGTCGGCAACGGAAAGCTGGGCTTTGGTTTCGATCAGGTCCAGCGTTTCGAGGTTATCAGCCATTGGCCTGCACCTCATCAACGCCTAGCCAGCGGGCGGCAAGGATTTCGGTTGCGAGCGGCAGCACCTCGGCAATCGGGCGGTTGCGGGCGTAGCTGTTCACCAGCCGCTCGGCCTCTTGGGGGTTTGCGCCGCCGCCGATCAGGCCCAGCCGGATAACCTCGGCCAGATCGCCCAGCTTGAACGCCTGCGCCATGAGGCGCTGAAACAAGGTGCCGATGCCCGTGCCGGTCGTGGTTTCCAGTTCCGTGACTAGTTCGTCGGTCAGGGTAAAGGGGCGCTCTTTGTCGCCGAAAAACACGGTCGCGGTGATCATGCTGCACCATTGGCGGGCAGTCCGATCAGGCCGCGCAACTCGGCAGCGGTCAGCACACCGGCATTGACCAAGGCCAAGGCGATTTCCAGCGCCGCCAGCATTTCGAGCGGGCTTTGGGTCGTGTCATTCATCAGGGGATTCCTTCGGGGATGCGGGCGCGGTCGTGCCGCCCGAGGTGGTGTAGGGATTGGCGAGTTCGTCGCCATCGGGGTGCGGCGGAAGGTTCAACCCGTGGCGCACATCGTTTGGCGACATGGCGCGCATGGCGATAAACTGGCTATACGCTGTGGCTTGCGCGACGAAATCGACAGAGAGCACCGCCTTGGGCTCTGCTTCGACTTTGATTTCGTCGTGATCCGCTGGCGAAAACAAAGCGCGCGCATAGGCGGCTTTCCATCTAGCGAGCCAAGGCAACATCGTGAATTGCATGAATTGAAGCGCAAGCTGTTCGGTATTCGCCATTGTCCCGTGGCTCAACTCCCACAGCATTGTGGTAGGGATACGAAAGACCCGTGCGATCTCGCGGATTTGCTCGATCCGGTTATTAAAGAACTCAGCGTCGGTGTTGCTGGTGGCGAGAGGGAAATACTTGACGCCTTTGTCAAAAATCGCCGGTCGCCCCGCTGCCTCGCCGGTGTGACCATCTTGGAAGGCTTTCAGGATATTCTGGGCCTCATCGGCTAGTAGCTTGTCATCCGTCGCCAGATAGCCACCGGGACGCCCGGAGCGGCTGTGCCAATTGGCAAGGTGGCGCTCGGAAGCCAGAGCAAGGCCAATGGCTTCCCTGCCGTGGTCAATCGGGCTGATGCCGTCCAAAGTGCTGATATGCAGGATTTCGGTGAACGGCAGAACCGTAGTTCCGCCATTCTTCAACTCAATGCGGTATGAAGGTTCGCCGTAATCGTCACGTTCGATTGTTACCGCAGAAGGCGCGATGCGCAAAAGTTCAATCGGGTGCCCTTGGTTGTTCCGCGCGACCTGCGCGAAGCCGTTGCCGGTCAGCAGGGCATCAAAGGTCAGTTGCCCGCGCAGTTCTCCGGCTGATGTCCAACCGTTTGCCCGCTTGTGAATCAGCTTATATGCGCGGTGATCGCGCTGGATCTCGTCCGTTACCTCTTTGTGCAGCTTGAATGGAATAACAGCGCAGGCTTCCGAAATGAACCCGACAGCGCAGGCAACGGCAGGGACGCGCAAGGCGGTGGCGCTGGTGACTGTGACGCCGGATCGCACCGGCAGCCCAGCGAACAGGCCGAAAGCCTCGGGGCTGGTCAGCGTCACCGCCTTGGATTCGGTGACGCCCTGCCCGAACAAGCGGGCAAGGCGCTGGGTGATACTCATTAACAAAACACTCGCAACACTTGGTTATGTAATAACATAACATATCAATGAATCGCGCCGCAAGCGATATTGTTCTGCTTTTATTCGGTCAGGTTGTAAGCGGGCAGAAGATCAATCACGCGGGCCTTGGCGATCAAGGAAACGTCGCCGTATTCATCCGAAGCCGTGCGCCCAGCGTGGCCTTGGATGCCATCGACTACGCGCATATCCGCCCCGAGATCGCGGGTCACCGTCTTGAAGCGATGCCGCCAAGCATGTGAAGGCTGAACGCCGTCGGGCTTGATCTCATTCAGCCGCAGCCAGTCTGCAATCTGGTTCGACATACGTTGCGCCTTGGCGGCAAATTTGTCGGGGTCTTTGCCGTTATGGAAAAGCGGCCCCTGCCCTGCTTGCTCGACAAACTGAATGAAGCCTTCCGTGACGATTTGACTGTGCAACGGCACATCCCGATAGTGCCCCGCCTTCATGGTGCCTGCCTCGGGCGTCACGCGCAAAACCCAGCGCTCGCCCTCTTTGCGCACATCCTCTTTCCGTAGCTGGGTGATTTCTGAAACCCTCGCCCCAGTAAAAGCGCAGATCAAAGGAACCCAGCGTTTGGCGTTGACGGATTCCGGCGTCTCTCGAACCCGCCCGAACTCATCTTCCTTCGGCTGGTAGGTTCGCGAAGCTTTCAGCACGGCCACGGCCTCAGCATCGGTATAACCGGCCTCTCTGGTGCGCTGACGCTTCGGCTTGGGCTGCTTGACGGTTCCCGCGACGTTCTCGGGCAAGCGTTCGTTCTCATAGGCCCAGAGGAACAGAGACCGCACCGCCGAAAGATACACATCATTGACCGTCTTTGCGGCAAGGCGCGTCAGAAGGTGGTCGCGCCATTCAAGCAGGTCTTTCTTTGTGATCTTCCGTGCATCCCCATGTTTGAGGAACTTGCGCAAATCATCAATCACCCCATGCGCTCGCTTGCCTTTGTCCTTCATGAAACCGGCAGCGGTTCGAGATTTGATATAATCGTTCAGCAGCTTGGCAAGACTGACCGGCTCCGGCTCATCTTCCGCCGCCCGTGCATTCGCCAGAATGGGCGCGCTAGGCTGGCCGGTGAAGTCGCCTTCATCACGCTCCACGAAACGAGAAAGGGCTTCTAGCTCGGCTGAACAAAGCGCACAGGCTATAGTGCGCCACTCATCGGAACCCGCCTGTGCATCAAGGTTGCCTGATGCACGAAAGCGCTCGATCCGCTCGCCCATAAGATCGGCCAGTTCCTGATTGCTTAACCGGCCCGCGACCCCTGCCCGCAGATGGGCGACGTAATGGTCATTGATACCGACCGCAGAATAAGCAGGGTTGCCCCGCAATTGCTCATCCAGCACCAAGCGCTGATTGTAATGGCTAAGGGCGATCTGGTCCGGTGCCAGTGGATAGCGCGCAAGCGCCACACTGGGCACCACCTGCCCCGCCTTCCGCTCGGCCAAGCCGATTTCGTGTTGAAGCTTGGCAATCGCACCGGGCAACAATTTGGTTGCGGTGCGCCGATCAGGCCCCAGAGGTTCCCGCAGTTCGGTCTTGCCGATAAGCTTGCGCAGGTCTTTCGGCACCACCAGACGGGCAAAGAATCTGCCGTCGCGGTTCAAAAGATATTGCTGTTTCCGTGCCATCACATCGCCCATTTTGTAACAGGTCTTGTAACGGAAGATTGTGAGAAAGCCCAGCAATACAAGGGAATTATAGCAATTGCTGGGAAAAAACTGGTGGGCGGTGAGGGACTCGAACCCCCGACATCTTCGGTGTAAACGAAGCGCTCTACCAACTGAGCTAACCGCCCGCCTGAAGCCGCTCTTAGAGCATGGGCTTTAGCCTTGCAAGACACCAGCTTGGCCAATGTGCAAAACAAATCCGCGGCCTGCGCCGAGGATCGGGTCGCGGCGCACCGGCAGGGGAAAGGGCGCGATCGCACCCGAACCGTTGTGAATATCGGGCCGCAGACCGCCGGGATAGGCGCCGATCACCTCGAAGTCGTCGGTGGCCTCGATCAGACAATGGGCGCAGGCGGCGGGAATGACGATGGCGTCTCCGGCATGAACGGTCTCGACCCTACCCTGCGGTCCGTCGAACTGAAGCCGCGCCGCCCCTGATACCACGCCCAGAACCTCGTGGGTGTTCATGTGGTAATGGTGCCATTCATGAACGCTGCCCAGCCAATCGCCGCTCCAGCCGTTGAGCGCAAAGGTCATGCGGAACCATTGCGCGGCCGAAGGGCCGCGCATCGGTGGATGAGCGCCCCCGCCACCGCTTAGCGCCGCAGCCGCGCGATCAGCGAGGAAGTATCCCAGCGCCCGCCTCCCATGCCCTGCACCTCCTTGTAGAACTGGTCGACCAAAGCCGTCACCGGCAGGCTCGCACCGTTCTCGTTGGCGGTCGAAAGGCAAATTCCCAGATCTTTGCGCATCCAGTCCACCGCAAAGCCGAAATCGAAGCGGTTCTCGGCCATGGTCGCGTGACGGTTCTGCATCTGCCAGCTGCCGGCCGCGCCCTGACTGATCACCTCGACGACATCCGTGATCGAAAGCCCCGCTTTCTCCGCAAAATGCAGCGATTCCGAGAGGCCCTGAACCAGACCCGCAATCGCGATCTGGTTGCACATCTTGGCGAGCTGTCCCGCACCAACCGGCCCCATCAGACGGCAAATCCGCGCGTAAGCCGCAATCACCGGCTCGGCGCGGGCGTAATCGGCCGCCTCGCCGCCACACATGACCGAGAGCACGCCGTTCTCGGCGCCCGCCTGTCCGCCCGAAACCGGCGCATCGACAAAGGCCAGCCCTTTTTCGGCGGCAATCGCGGCCAGCTCGCGCGTGACCTGCGCCGAAACCGTGGTGTGATCGACATGGACCGCACCGGCCTTCATCCCCGCGAAGGCTCCGTCGGGCCCAAGGCAGACCTGCCGCAGATCGTCGTCATTGCCGACGCAGCTCATGACGAAATCGGCGCCTTCGGCGGCTTTGGCGGCCGTCGACGCGCTTTCTCCGCCATGCTTTGCGACCCAGGCCTCGGCCTTGGCCGGTGTCCGGTTCCAGACCGTCACCTCATGCCCCTTGGCCACCAGATGTCCCGCCATCGGGAAACCCATCACCCCAAGCCCCAGAAATGCCACGCGCGCCATCTTGTCCTCGTTTTCTTTACCGAATCTTTATCGCTGGCGCGTTGATCTGTCGCACGCCCTGCCCTATCAACCGCTAAGATTTCCACCCAAGGACGCGCAGGTCAACCTCCTGCCGCCCCAGAACTCAGGATGCGCCCGAAACCATGCTGACAACTTTCCGCTGGCTGGTGCGCCTGACCGTTGGGCTGATCCTCGTTTCGCTGATCCTCATTCTGCTCGCCTGGTATTTCGCGGTACGCTCGCTGCCCGATTATGGCGCGACCTTCGAGGTCGAGGGCATCGCCGCCCCCGTGGAAATCGTCCGCACGACCGAGGATGTGCCCCATATTTTCGCGCAAAACGACCGCGACGTCTTTTTCGCTTTGGGGCTCGCCCATGCGCAGGACCGCCTGTTCCAGATGACGGTGCTTCGGCGCGCGGCTCAGGGGCGGTTGTCGGAAATCTACGGCATGGGGGCTTTCGCCTCGGATGATCTCGCGCGCAGATTGGGGCTTTACCGCAATGCCGTCGATTCGGTCGCGGCGCAGGACGACGCGACCAAAGAGGCGCTCGAGGCCTACGCCGACGGCGTCAACGAATGGATCCGCCAGATCAACATTGGTGCGCGCGGACGCGGCGCGCCCGAGTTTTTCCTTTATCCCGACGACATCTCCTATTGGGAGCCCGCCGATTCCCTCGCCATCCTGAAGCTGCTCGCCGCCACCTCGACCGTACAGCTGCGCCGCGAGGTCCTGCGCGCACGTCTGTCTCTGACCCAGCCCGAGCGCGGGCAGGAGATCGTGGCGACCGGCCCCGAGCCGCAGATGCCCGCCTATGCCGCGCTTTTCGAGGGCAGCAAGCTTGCTCCGCCCGACCGGGCCATGCAGCCGCGCGATTGGGTGACGGGCCTTGCGGGCTATCTCTCGCCCTCCGCGGGTGCGAGCGCGAACGGCTGGGCGGCCGCCGCCAACCGCACCGCAGCCAATGGCGCGCTTCTGGCCAATGATCCGCAATTCGCGCTGACCGCGCCCGGCCTATGGTATCTCGCACGGATCGAGCTTTCGAGCGGCGGCGTCATCGGGGGCACGATCCCCGGCATTCCCGCGATCCTCTCGGGTCGCAACAGCAAGATCGCTTGGGGGATCACCCCCGCGCAGATCGACGATCAGGATATCTTCGTCGAGGAGGTCCAGCCGGGCGAGCCCAACCGCTATCGCGGCACCGAGGGCTGGACCGAATTCGACACCCGCCGCGAGGTGATCCGCGTCAAGGATGCCGCCGAACAGGTGATCACGCTGCGCACCACCGCCAACGGGCCGGTCATTCCGGGCGGGCATCTCGGGCTTGGCACGATCCTGCCGCCCGGCCATGTCGCGGCGCTTTCCTGGACGGGCGGCCAAGGCGGCGACCGCACCATGAGCGCGCTGGTCGCGCTGATGCGCGCGCCCGACCGCGCCCAGGCGGCAGATGTCTTGCGCAACGTTACCGCCCCCGCAATGGTCTATACGCTCGCCGATCGCGACGGCATCGGCGAGACGCTTGCCGGCGCGGTTCCCGACCGGCCGGCGAGCCATGCCACCTCGGGCCGGATGCCGGTTCCGGGCTGGATTGCGGGCAACCGCTGGCAGGGCATTTCCCCCGCCCCTACCGCTTTGACCGACCTTGCCCCGACCGAAGGCATCATCGCCGAAACCGGCGGCGGCGCTCTGGTTGCCGAGGGGCGCTCGTTGGGCTTCGACCGCCTCGACGACCGTCGCATCGAGCGTCTCAAGCTGCTGATCGCCAGCCGCGAGATCCATTCGCGCGACAGCTTCATCGCGACCCAGAACGATATCGTAAGCCCCGTCGCCCGCGATCTTCTGCCCTTGATCGGGGCCGAGCTGTGGTACACCGGCGAGCCCGCCGCCCCCGGCACCCCCGAACGTCAACGTCAGGAGGCGCTCAACCTTCTCGCCAATTGGGACGGTGCCATGAGCGAGCACCTGCCCGAGCCGCTGATCTACTCGGCCTGGATGAAGGCGCTTCAGGACCGGCTCGTGCGCGACGATATCGGACCGCTCGCCGATGATCTGACGCGGCTCTATCCCGATTTCATCGAGCGCGTGTTCCGCAATACCAATGGCGCGGCAAGCTGGTGCGACATCCGGCAGTCGAGCGTGGTCGAAACCTGCGCCGTCATCGCGCGTCAGGCCCTCGATCAGGCGATCTTCGACCTGACCGCGCGCTTTGGTCCCGATGTGACGAGCTTCCGTTGGGGAGATGTCCATCGCGCGCGCCATACCCATCCCGCGCTCGGCGACATGCGGGGCCTGTCCTATGTCGTCAACCTGATCCAGCCGACCTCTGGCGATGACACCACGGTCGCGCGGGCCGGCATGCGCGGGACCGGCGTGAACCCCTGGCTCAATGTCACCGGTGCGACCTATCGCGCGGTCTATGACCTCGCCGACCCCGACAGTTCGGTCTTCGTGATCTCGACCGGCCAGTCGGGCCATCCGCTCTCGCGCCATTACGACGATATGGCGGAGCTGTGGCGGCGCGGCGAATATGTCGGCATGTCGCTCGATCCGCAGCTTGCGCGGGCGGCAGCGACCGGCATCACCCAGCTCGAGCCCGTCGCGCCGTAAAGCCGCCCGATGCGGCCCGATCCCCGCTCGGGCCGCGACTTGCCAGCGCGGCGCTTTCGCGCTTAGCTCTCGCCATATCATCAGCTCGGGGGCCCCATGGCACGCAAGATCATCATCGACACCGATCCCGGTCAGGACGACGCGGTTGCGATCCTTCTGGCTCTGGCCAGCCCCGAGCTCGATGTGCTGGGGTTGAGCGTGGTCGCAGGCAATGTCCCCCTTGCCCTCACCGAACTCAATGCGCGCAAGATCTGCGAGCTCGCGGGCCGCGCCGATCTGCCGGTCTATGCCGGCTGCGACGCGCCCCTGATGCGCAAACTGGTCACCGCCGAGGAGGTCCACGGCAAAAGCGGTCTCGACGGGGTCGAATTGCCCGCGCCAGTGATGCAGCTCCAGCCGCAACATGCCGTCGATTTCATCATCGACACGCTGCGCCGCGAGCCGCCAAAGACCGTGTCGCTCGTGCCGGTCGGGCCGCTGACCAATATCGCGACCGCCTTCGACCGAGCCCCCGACATCATCGAGCGCGTTCAGGAGATCGTGCTGATGGGCGGCGCCTATTTCGAGGTCGGCAACATCACCCCCGCCGCCGAGTTCAACATTTTCGTCGATCCCGAGGCCGCCGATATCGTCTTCAGATCCGGCGCCGATCTGACAGTGGTCCCGCTCGACGTCACCCATCAGGCGCTCACCAGCCGCGATTGGGTCGAAACCATGCGCAAACTCGGGCCGCTCGGTCAGGCCGTGGCGAGCTGGACCGACTTCTTCGAGCGCTACGATACCGCGAAATACGGCTCGCAAGGCGCGCCGCTCCATGATCCCTGCACCATCGCCTATCTGCTCCAGCCGGAGCTGTTCACCGGACGCTTCATCAATGTGGTGATCGAGACCGGCGGCGCGTTCACCACCGGCATGACGGTCGCCGATTGGTGGCGCGTGACCGACCGTCCGGCCAATGCGAATTTCCTTCGCACCATCGATCGCGACAGCTTTTACGCCCTGCTCACCGACCGCCTGACGGCACTGGACGCCCGCCTAAGGGGCTAAACGCAGCCGTCGGCCGGAACGACAAAGGGCCGCGTCTTGCGCGGCCCTTTCCGTATCGCGAATCATGCCGCCCCTATTCCGCAGAATCTCCGCTTTCTGCGGACTGGCCGGGCGCGTCGGGCAGAATGTCGCTGCCGCCTTCGGGCGCAGCAGGTACGGCAGGCGCAGGCGTTTCGGGCGCCGCGGCATCATCTGGACCTGCAGCAGGCCCACTCATGGGACCGGCACCGGCGACGGCATCGACCTCTTTGATCAGATCATCGGTGACATCGATCGCATCGGCGGACACGAAGAGCACGCGCAAATCGAGCACCGCAACCGCGCCGCGTTCCTGCATCATCCGTGCGAGGATCGGCAGAACCGCCTGCTGGAAAGCATCGCGTTCGCTATCGGCGTAATGCTGGAGCTCGGTCGCCTTGGTATCGCGTTCGCGGCGGACCTCGACCACGCGCTTGTCGAACTCGTCGGCACGGGCACGGAATTCGTCGGCCGGAAGGGTCTTGCGCAGCTCGGTCAGTTCTTGCTCTTCGCGCGACAGGGCCTGCGCCAGAGCCTCGTTCTCGGCCGCAAGCTCGCGGCCGCGGCGTTCGAGCTCGGCCTGCGCACGCTGCCCCCAGGCCGAACGCAGGAACAAGGCATCCTGATCGATCGTCATCAGCGGGATCTGCACCGCAGGCGCGGGGCTCGGGACGACAAGGCCCGGAACGGCCGGCGGCTGCGTTACGGAAGGCGGCTGCGCGATTTCCGAGGCGGTGGGGGCCAGCGGAACATGCGTCTGCGCCGAAGCAAAGCTTGCGGCGCAGCACAGGGTTACGGCAATGGCAGTCAGCCCGCGCATCAGAACTTCGTCGAGATCGTCAGGTCGAAGTTCTGCTCTTCGTCGTAATCTTCTTTCTTCACGGCTTTCGAGAAGTTGAAGCGCAGCGGCCCGATCGGCGTCGTCCAGAAGAGCGATGCCCCGACAGCGGCACGCACATACATGCCGTCATCGATCCGGTCGGCGCCATTGCCGCTCAGCTCGAAGGCGCGGCCGTTGCGGTCGTCAAGACCCCAGACCGAACCCGCATCGGCAAAGAGACCACCGGTGATGCCGTATTCCTCGGGCAGACCCAGCGGGAAGCGGGCTTCGGTGCGCAGGGCCCAGAAGTAGTTGCCGCCGAGCGCGTCTTCGTTCGGCGCCGCCATATCGCGCGGACCGATGCCGTTGGGCTCGAAGCCGCGGATCTTGCTGTTGCCCGAAAAGCGGTCGAAGCGGCGGCTGTCCTGATCGCTCAGCATATGGAGCATGCCCAGCTCGAATTCGGCCATCAACGTGACCTCCTCGCGCCATGCGTTGCTCTCGACACCTGCGTAAAGCAGGCTGTTGATCGATTTGATGTCGCCGCCCAGACCCGCAAAATCCTGGCTGAAGGTAAAGCGGTAGCGCGTCAGCGGATCGAGACCGGTGATGCGGCTGTCATAGGTATAGGTATAGCCCAGAGCCGAGCTGATATAGCCACCCTGATCGCGGTAGAGGATCGGCGAGGAGCCCGAAAGCTTGCCGGTTTCCGCATCCGGATGGATCGGCTCGACGCCCGAAAGCGAATCCTTGCTGACCTTGTAGCGCAGCTCCAGACGGCCGTTTTCCGAGATCGGGAATTCGAAACCGGTCAGAGCGCCCACGCTGCGGGTGCGGTAATCCGAATTGTAGCGGTCGGTGGTGTTGTACCAGACCTGGAAACGCGCCTTGAGGTCGCGACCGAGGAAATAGGGCTCGACGAAGGTCACGCCCGACGAACGCGTGCCCTCGCCGGTGGCGAAGGACAGGCTCACCTGCTGGCCGCGGCCGAGGAAGTTCTGCTCGGAAAGCGAGAAGTTGAAGCCCATACCGGCGCTGACGCCGTAGCTGACGCCGAAGTTGAGGCTGCCGGTCGGCTGCTCCTCGACGTTGACGTCGACGATCACCTGATCGGGGCTGGTGCCCTCGCGGCTTTCGATCTGCGCATCGGCGAAATACCCCAAAGCGCGGACGCGCTCGGCAGCATTGCGGATTTCACGCGGGTTGAAGGGGTCGCCTTCGACCGTGCCGAACTGGCGGCGGATCACGGCGTCGAGCGTGGTGGTGTTGCCCTCGATGTCGATGCGCTCGACAAAGACGCGCTGGCCGCGCGTCAGGGCAAAGGTCAGATCCAGCGTCTGGCTGCGCGGGTTGCGGGTGATCCGCGGCTCGATCGTGACGAAATCGAGGCCCTTGCGCAGCGCCAGCGCCTCCATGCGGCGGATGGTGTTGTCGACGACCGAGGGGTTGTAGACCTCGCCCTGACGGACGCGGTTCTGGGCCGCGAATTCGCCGGCATCCACGCCCGGAATTTCGCTGATCGTGTTGACGTTCGCGAAAGTGTAGCGCGGGCCTTCCTGGATGTTGAAGGTGATATAGAAGGCATCACGCTCGCGCGCGACTTCAGGCGCGACGGCCTGAACCTTGAAATCGGCATAGCCGCGGGCGCGGTAGAAATCGGTCAGCAGGTTTTCATCGACCGAGGTGCGCTCGGGCGCGAAAGTGTCGCGCTTGATGAAGTTGCGCAGGAAGCCCGCCTGTTTGGTCTGGAGCACCTGACGCAGACGGCGGTCAGAGAAAGCGCGGTTGCCGACAAAGCCGATACGCTCGATTTCGGTGACGTCGCCTTCGCGGATCTCGAAGGCGAGATCGACGCGGTTGCCTTCGCGGCGGATGATCTTGGGATCGACGCGGGCGGCAAGACGGCCCTGCGAGGCATAGACCTGCGAGATCACATCGGCATCGGCCTCGGCCTGGGCGGGCGAATAGACGTGGCGCGACTGGCTTTTGATCACGCCGGCGAGGACCTCGTCCTTGACGCGGTTGTTGCCCTCGAAGTTGATGACGTTGATCGTGGGATATTCGCGGACCTTGATGACCAGAGTGCCGCCGCGCGGCTCGACCTCGACGGTCTCGAACAGGCCCGAGCCCTGCAGACGCTGGACCGCCTCGTTTAGCTCGCCCGCCGAAACGTCGCGGCCGCGCGCGATATTGGCATAGGACAGGATCGTCGCGCCTTCGATGCGCTGAGCGCCTTCAATCTGGACGTTGTTGAACACATAGGCCGATGCAGGCGAGGCCAGAAAGCTCGCGGGGGTGGCAACAGCAAGCGCCGAAATCAGCGCCATCGCGCCTTTGCCCAGTCTCGTATCGGTCATGGCCGCCCTCATTCCAGTTTTGCCGATTTCATCGGTCCGATTTGTGCTGATGGATACAGTCAATTTAACCATACTGTCAAAACAGAAGGCATACTCAACGGCAGAAAAGATCATTCGAGAGACCGAAAACCATCAAAGACAGCACAAGTGCCAGTCCGATGACATTCAGGATCGACATCACCCTCTCCGAGGCGGGACGCCGCGCGATCGCCTCATAGGTGAAAAAGACCAGATGCCCGCCGTCCAGAACGGGAACCGGCAGAAGGTTGAGAAAGCCGATTGCCGTCGACAGGACCGCAATCCACCAGATGAAATTCGCGCCCCCCGCCGAAGCCGCCTGCCCCGTGGTTTCCGCAATCGAGATTGCGCCGCCGATGTTGCAGCTGCTGATCTGGCCGGTGACCGTCGCCCAAAGGCCGGTGATCGACGAGCCGATGATGTCCCAGGTGCGCGTCACGCCCGTGCCCAAGGCCTCGCCCGGACCGGTCGGACGGGTTGCCGGATCAAAGAAACTGCCACCGGTCACCCCGATCAGCCAGCGCCGCTCGAAGCCGGTCGCGGTCGGCAGGTCCTGCTCGCGCGCGGCCAAAGTATATTCGGCAACGCCCGCGCCGGGACGCCAGACCTGCAAGAGCACCGGACGCCCCTCGGCCGCGCCGACCTTGTCGCGCAATTCGACAAAACGCGTCACCGGCGTGCCGTCGATCGAAAGGATCACATCGCCCGCCTCGAGTCCCGCGGCAGCTGCCGCGCTGCGCGGCGCGATGCCGCCGACCACGGCCGGAAAGGGATCGGGCCCCGCCACCGTCAACTCGGCGCCGTCCCGGCGCACATGCCATTGCTGGACGGATGCGGCGGGAACCGCCTCGGCCGCTTTGCCGAGATCCGCCCAGGTCGCGACCGGCGCATCGCCGATGCCCAGAACCACATCGCCGCTTTTCAATTCGTTGGTCTGGCTTTCGGGCAGCGCATGGATGCGCCCGATCTGGACATCCTCGACCGGCGTGCCCTGCCAAAAGGCCATCCCCGCGAAAACCGCAATCGAAAGGATGAAGTTGAAGATCGGCCCGGCAGCAACCGTGGCGAACCGCGCCCAAAGCGGCGCTCCGCCGAGGGTTTGGCGCACAAGAGCGGGATCGACCGCCTCCGAGCCCGCGCTCGCGGCATTGGCGTCCCCCAGAAAGCGGACATAGCCGCCAAGAGGCAAAGCCGCGACCTGCCAGAGCGTGCCGTGCTTGTCGCGGCGCGAAATCAGCTTGGGGCCGAAACCGACGGAAAAGACCTCGGCCTTGATGCCCGAAAGCCGTCCGATGATGTAATGGCCGTATTCATGGACGGTCACGATGATCGAAAGCGCGACCACAAAGGCCAGCACGTTCCAGATCACCCCGCCAAACTCGCCCAGAAACGCCATTACGCGGCCCCTTTCCATGAATGTGCCGCGCGCCGCGCCAACCCGTCCCATGCCAGAGCGGTCTGCAGATCGGCAGGGCTTTGCGTGAAACCGGCCTCGCCCGCCGCGTGATCGAGCGCATGCTCGACCGCGGCCGCCATATCGGTAAAGCGGATGCGTCCCGCCAGAAAATCGTCGAGCGCCTGCTCTTTGGCGGCATTGAGCACCGCCCCTGCCGCGCCGCCCGTCGCGATGACCTCGCGCGCCAGCCGCAGCGCCGGCCAGCGGATCTCGTCGGGCGCGCGGAAAGTCAGCTGCCCGAGCGCCACGAGATCAAGTCGCGCAACCGGCAGCGGCGCGCGTTCGGGCCAGTTGAGCGCATAGCCGATGGCATGGCGCATATCGGGCATGCCGAGATGCGCGACCGAGCTGCCGTCGGTGAAGGACACCATCGCATGGATGATCGATTGCGGATGGATCACCACTTTGATGCGGTCTGGCTCGGTGCCGAAAAACTCGCGCGCCTCGATGACTTCGAGCGCCTTGTTGAACATGCTGGCGCTGTCGACTGTAATGCGCTGGCCCATTGCCCAATTGGGGTGGCAGGAGGCCTCGGCCACGGTCGCGAAAGGCAGCTTCTCGAGCGGCCAATCGCGGAACGCGCCGCCCGATGCGGTAATGGTCACGCCCTCGACAGAGGATGAGCTTTCGGCGTCAAGCAATTGAAAAATTGCGGAATGCTCAGAATCGACCGGCAGGATGCGCGCCTTGGTCCGCTCGGCGGTCGTCATGACCAGACGGCCTGCGGCCACCAGTGTCTCCTTGTTGGCAAGCGCCAAAGTGCCGCCACGTTCGAGCACCTGCAGCCCCGGCGCGAGCCCCGCCGCGCCGACGATCGCCGACAAGGTCCAGTCCGAGGGGCGCGCCGCCGCCTCGTCGATTGCCGCCGCACCGGCGCTGGCGGCAATGCCGCTGCCCTGCAGGGCCTGCCGCAGATCGGCCAGCAATTCGGGATAGGCGGTGACGGCGAGTTCGGCGCGCAAAGCCTTGGCCATTTCGGCCAGTCGCGCGATATTGCGTCCGCCGGTCAAGGCGACGGTGCGCCAAGCCTCCGGACCGCCCGCGCGCATCAACAGATCGAAAGCGCTTTCACCGACCGAACCGGTCGCTCCGAGGATCGTAACGCTGCGCATGGCTCAGCCTCCGATTTGCGGCAAAATGCCCAAAATCATCGCCAGAAGCGCGGCAAGGAAGGCCCCCGACATTGCATCGAAGCGATCCATCAGCCCGCCATGACCGGGGATGAGATCCGAGCTGTCCTTGACGCCCACGCGGCGCTTGAGCCAGCTTTCGGCGATATCGCCGGCCTGTCCGAAGATCGCGATAACCGGCGCGACCATAATGACACCCCAGCCCGCCTGCCCGCTCAGGACCAGCGCGAGCCCCAGCACAACCGCACCGAGCCAGCCCGCGACGGTCCCGCTCCAGGTCTTTTTCGGGCTGACGGCAGGCCAGAATTTCGGGCCGCCCAATTTGCGGCCGACGAAATAGCCCAGCACATCCGATGCGACGACCGTGCCGACGATCCAGAGCGTGGTCTCGAGGCCCATGACCTCTCGCACGACCACCACCGAATAGCAGGCCAAAAGGATCGCGAAGGTGAAAATCAGATAGGGCCAGCGGTTGCGCACATGGGTGCCCCCCCAACCGGCCAGAACCGGCACGACGGCCAGAAGCATCGGCCAATCGCCGGGCAGCATCAGCATCGCCAGCAGCGTCAGGCCGCCCAACACCCCGATCAGGACCGGATGGCGCGGGCTATGGAATTCCGCATGGCGCCAGGCGGTCAGCCGCGCCAGCTCCCAGATCATGCCGCCGCAAAGAATGGAGACGCCAATTGCCAGCCAGATCCCCGAAGAAAGGACCAGCAGCGCACCCAGAAGAACCAGAACCACCGCCGAGGCGATTCTCGTCCCGAGATCGGACCAATTCCCGCTGATCCCGCGCGGCGCACCCTCGGTCGAGGGGCCGACCTGCGGATGACGTTTCGGAGGCTCGTCGCTCATGCGCCACCAAACCTGCGCTCGCGCATTCCGAATTTGTCGAGAATCTCGGCGAGATGATCGGGCGTGAAATCGGGCCAAAGCGTCGGCGTGAACTCGTATTCGGCATAGGCCGCCTGATAGGGCAGGAAATTCGAGGTCCGCGTCTCGCCGCTGGTACGGATCACCAGATCGGGGTCGGGATGACCGGCCGTATCGAGAAAATCCGCCAGATCAAGCTGGGCGTCGGGCCCGAGATAGCCTTTGGCGATCCGTTCGGCCATCAGGCGGGCGGCGCGGTTCAGCTCGTCGCGGCCGCCGTAATTGATCGCGACGGTCAGATTGAGGCGGGTATTGCCCGCAGTCCGCCGCTCGATCCCGTCCATGAGCTGCGAGAGCTTGCCGGTCAGACGGTCGCGCGCGCCGATAAAGCGCAGGCGCACACCTTCGGCAGCCATGGAATCGGCCTCGCGCTCGATATAGCGGGCGAAAATACCCATCAAACCAAGGACTTCCTCGGTCGAGCGCTTCCAGTTCTCGGTCGAGAAAGCATAGACCGTGAGCCAGTTCACCCCCAGATCGGGGCAGGCCCGTACGATTTGTTTGACGCGTTCGGCGCCACGACGGTGGCCGACCAGACGCGGCCAGCCCTTGTTCTTGGCCCAGCGACCGTTGCCGTCCATGATGACGGCAACGTGACGCGGTCGGGCTTGCCCGGATTGGCTCGACATAAGGCTAGCTGCGGGATCGGCCACCGGATCAAACCTGCATGATTTCGGCTTGCTTGCCCTCGAGCGCCTTGTCGATCAGGGCGATGTTCTTATTGGTCAGATCCTGAACCTCAGTTTCCCAGAACTTCTGGTCGTCCTCGGACATGCCGGCGCCTTTGGCCTTCTTGATCTGGTCCATGCCGTCGCGGCGCACGTTGCGGATCGCGACGCGGGCGCTTTCGGCATATTGCGCCGCGACCTTGGTCAGCTCGCGGCGACGTTCTTCGTTCAGCTCGGGGATCGGCAGCATGATGATCGTGCCGTTCAGCTGGGGGTTAATGCCCAGACCCGATTCGCGGATCGCTTTTTCGGCTTTGCCAACGAGGCCCTTGTCCCAGACGTTGATCGTCACCATCCGCGGCTCGGGGACGTTGACGGTCCCGATCTGGTTGATCGGGGTCATCGAACCGTAAGCATCGACCATGATCGGCTCGACCATCGAGGCCGAGGCGCGACCCGTCCGCAACGAGGCGAATTCCTGTCTCAGCGAATCCATCGCGCCTTTCATCCGGCGTTCGAGATCGTCGGTGTCGATTTGAATTTCGTCAGACATACGCTGTCAGGGCCTCATATAAGTGTTTCAGGCGTTTCTATCCGAGAGACGCCCGCATAGCAAAGGATATGGCGGTATTTTAACCGTGAACGCGGGTATAGGTCCCCTGCCCGGCCAAAATCCCCTTGAAGCCGCCGGGCTCGTCCAGCGAGAAGACGATGATCGGCAGATCGTTGTCGCGGGCAAGCGCGATGGCGGAAGCGTCCATGACGCCCAGATGCTTTTGCAGCACCTCGTCATAGGTCACGTTCTCGTAACGCTTGGCATCGGCGAACTTCTTGGGGTCCTTGTCGTAAACGCCGTCGACCTTGGTGCCTTTGAAGATCGCCTCGCAGTTCATTTCATTCGCCCGCAGGGTCGCCGCCGTATCGGTGGTGAAATAGGGGTTGCCCGTCCCTGCCGCGAAGATGATGACGCGTTTCTTTTCGAGGTGGCGCACGGCGCGGCGACGGATATAGGGCTCGGCGACCTCGTCCATGCGGATGGCCGAGATCACGCGGCAATGGATGCCGAGCGCTTCGAGCGCCGCCTGCATGCCGAGCGCGTTCATCACGGTCGCGAGCATGCCCATGTAATCTGCGGTCGCGCGCTCCATCCCCTGGGCCGAGCCCTGCAGGCCGCGGAAGATGTTGCCGCCACCGATCACCATGCAGATCTCGACGCCGAGATCATGAACCGACTTCACCTCTTGCGCGATCCGAGCCACGGTCGGCGGATGCAGGCCGTAGCCCTGATCGCCCATCAGGGCCTCGCCCGAGATTTTCAGGAGCACACGGTTGTAGCTGCTGCTCGTTTGGTTTTGTTGTTCTGACATCGCGCGCTTCCACCGAGTTTTAGACCGACTGTTTCATTGCCGCATAAAATGTCGCAAAGAGGCCCCATGTTCAACCGGAAGATAGCTGATGGGCGCCACACTGCCGCCGGGTCTCGACCCTGACCGCCATATTGTCATCGCAGGCCCCACCGCCAGCGGGAAATCCGCGCTTGCCCTCGCCATTGCCGAGGCGCAGGGCGGCACGATCGTCAATGCCGATGCGCTCCAGATCTGGTCGTGCTGGCGCATTCTGACCGCACGCCCCCCCGCAAGCGACGAGGCCCGCGCGCCCCATGCGCTTTACGGCCATGTCGCGCCGGGACAGGCCTATTCCGTCGGCGACTGGCTGGCCGAAGTCTCGGGGCTGATGGCGCGCGCTTCCGGCCGGCTGATCATCACCGGCGGCACGGGGCTTTACCTCAGCGCCCTGACGCGCGGGCTTGCGGTGATCCCGCCCGTCCCTGCACAAATCCGCGCCGAAGCCGATGCGATCCTTGCGGCGGGCGGCCTTGCCCGCATGATCGGCGATCTCGACACGACCAGCCGCGACAGGATCGACTTGCAAAACCCCGCCCGCGTCCAGCGCGCATGGGAGGTCCTGACCGCGACCGGCCGCGGCATCGCGGATTGGCAAGCCGAGACCCCGCCCCCCCTGATCGGCGCGGATCAGGGCCAGTTTCTGGTGATGAACAGCGACCGCGACTGGCTGGCCGAGCGTATCGCGCGCCGTTTCGCGCAAATGATGGCGCAGGGCGCACTCGACGAGGTTCGCGCCATTCTGCCGCAATGGGACCCGCGCGCCCAATGGGCCAAGGCGATCGGCGCGCCCGAGCTGATTGCCCACCTCGAGGGCCGGCTGGAGCTCGACGAGGCGGTCGAACGCGCCATTATCGCGACCCGCCAATATGCCAAATCCCAACGGATCTGGTTTCGCGGCCGCATGAAGGATTGGCGTCACATAAATATCGGAAGTTGAAAGAAATTTCACCAATAGGTCCAATTAACCCTTCCAAAGGTCCGGAAGGCGGAGCATCCTATCAAAAGTTAGATTCGCCGCTCTCCGAACGAGATGAAAACCCCTCTTCGCCAGATGGATTGGTTGCCCGCATGGGTACGCCGTGACCAACAGTCCAGCACGCATGATCCGCTCGTCGCGCGGCTGCAAAAGGCGTCGGTCGTCGCGGAAGGCATTCAGGCTCCGGCGCGCCGCGATCCGCGTCTGGACCACCTGCAGGCAGAGCCGCCGCCCCTCTCCGCCAATACTCCCGCGTCTCCTGCCGCCAGCCGGCCCTATGGCGCGCGACCGACCACGGCGCGGGGCGGGATGCGGCTCCTGCCGATTTCGGACTTCAGCTGGGGCGGTGCGGCAAAAGGCCTAGGGAGTGCGGCCACGCCACGGGTCTGCGCGGATCATCTGCTGATCTGGCTGGGGACCGGCAGCCTCAGGATCGAGCTGCCGCGCCAGCACCGCATGCAGCGCGCGGGATATCTCGCCTTCGTGCCCGCCGGAACGGCTTTTTCGCTGTGGCACGGTCCGGGCGCCGAGGGCGATGTCGTGAACCTTCCGACCGCGCTCACCCGCCGCCTCGGGGTGGCTTTGCCGCAAAAGCTGATCCTCGGCCGCCCCGTCGAAACCGATGCCGAAATCCTGCAACGCGCCATCCCCCAGCTGACCCTGATCGGCCAGCCCAATGACGCCGCCTCGCGGCGCGCGGCGGGGGCGCAGCTCAGCGTGATCGGCTCCGCGCTGTCGCGGCTGCGCGAGGAAGAGGCTCCGAAGGTCCATCCCAAGGACGACCCGCGCGCCGCGCGACCGCTCAGCGACCGCTATATCGCGCTGGTGCGCCGCGATATGGGCCGCGGGCTGACGATTGCGGATTTCGCCCATGCGCTCGGGGTGACGGCGGCGACACTGGACCGCGCCTGCCAATGTTGCCGCGGCCGCGCGGCGCTCGAGCTGCTTTACGACCTGCGCCTCGAGCGGTCGGTGGCGCTTTTGCGCGAAGGGCGGCTCTCGCCGGTCGAAATCGCGGCCGAGACCGGCTATGTCAGTCTCTCGCACATGAACCGCGCTTTCATGGCGGGAACCGGTCGCGGCGTCGATTATTTCCGCCACGAGCCGCGCTGATACCACAGGCAGGCGCGTTGGGCGGGCGGGCGGGCAAAGAAAAAGGGCATGCCCGCCTTTGTGACGACCATACCCCCGTTTGTCTTTCCCGATGGTTTCGCCCTATTCGGCCTCGACGCCTTCGGCTTCCCGATCGGCCGCACGGCCACGAAAGCCCTGTGCGACGACGAATTTTTCCGAGGAATCAGAACGGCTTGCCGGCGGCTTCACATTCGCGACTTTGGTGAAGTTGCGCTTGAGCAAAGCCTGCATCTCGTTCTCGGCCCCGCCTGCCAGCACTTTGGCGACGAAGGTCCCGCCCGGCTCAAGCACATCGAAGGCAAGCTGGGCCGCCGCTTCGATCAGCGCGACGATGCGCAAATGGTCGGTGCCTTTATGCCCCGAGGCCGAGGCCGCCATATCCGACATCACCACATCGGCGCGCCCGCCCAGCCAGGCCTTGACCTGATCATCGGCCCCCTCGGAGAGGAAATCGAGCTGGTGGATCTCGGCGCCCGCAATCGGATCGACCTCTTGCAGATCGATCCCGAGAACCGTTCCGACCTTCTTGCCCGAACGTTCACCCAAGGAATTGACGCGACCGACCGCGACCTGACACCAGCCGCCCGGCGCACAACCCAGATCCACGACCCGCGCACCGGGGACGAGGAATTTGTACTTGTCGTCGAGCTCGAGGATCTTGTAGGCGGCGCGGCCGCGAAAACCTTCGCGTTTGGCCCGGATGACATAGGGGTCGTTCAATTGGCGATCCAGCCAAAGCGTACTCGACAGCTTCCGCCCCTTGGCGGTTTTGACGCGCACACGCAGGTCGCGCTGGCCGCGTCCCGAACTTCCCTTGCCCGCACGGCTGCTGCCGCCCGGTTTCTTGCCTTCAGCCATCAGGCCACTCCGTTCAAACTCTCCGGCGCGAGAACGCCGTCCCGCACCATCTGTGCATATAGCAAACCTTCGCGCAGACCGCGATCCGCAACCGACAGACGAGTCGTCGGCCAGATCCGCATCAGAGTCTGCAGGATTGCCGCTCCCGACATGATCAGCGCATGACGCTCGCGCCCGATGCGTGGATCGGCGCGCCGCCCCTCTGGGCCGAGCATCAAATAGTCGCGGATCACACGATCGATCTGGGCCGAGGTCATGGTCAGACCATCGACTTTGGTGCGGTCATAACGGCGCAACCCGAGATGGCTCGCCGCAACCGTAGTGACCGTGCCCGAGGTTCCGATGATCTGGAAGCCGTCCTCGGGCGCACCCGCATTCATATAGGGGGCGAAGCTCGTGAGCTTCTCCTCGAAATGCCACGACATCAGCGCGAAGCGGCCCTGATCGTCCTCGACATCCTCGAACTGGTCGCGCAGCGTCGCCACGCCGAGCGGGACCGAAATCCAGTCGACCACCCGCGCGCCGCCCGGCACCGAATTGCGGAACCCGTCCGAGAGCCGCATGATCGCCCGCGCACGCTCGGTCAGCGGCACGTCCTCAAGGTCGATCCAGACCAGCTCGGTCGAGCCGCCGCCGATATCGACGACCAGCAACTGCTCGGTGCGGTGGCTGACCAGAGGCGCGCAGGAAATCACCGCAAGCTGCGCTTCTTCCTCCGCGCCGATCACCTCGATCGGCAGGCCGGTTTCGCGCCGGATCATCCGCATGAAGTCGCGGCTGTTGCGCGCGCGCCGGCACGCCTCGGTCGCGACCAGACGCATATGCGAGACATTGTGCAGATCCAGCTTGCGCTTGCAGACCTGCAAAGCATGCACCGTTCGGGCCATCGACGAACGCGACAGCCTTCCTGATGCTTCCAGCCCGTGACCAAGCTGAACGGGCTTGGAAAAGCTGTCGACGACCTGAAACTGATTGCCCTTGGGACGGGCAATCAGCATCCGGCAACTGTTGGTGCCGAGATCGAGGGCAGCATAAAGCTCCCCCTCCTCGGCTGGGCGGGCGGCAGACGGCTCAACCGGCAGATTCGGGAACGCGTCCGCACCCGCGGGACGCTTGGGCGTCATGACACACGCCCTCCGATTTTCAAGTTACCCCAAAAGTAGCCACGCAACCGGATGCGTTCAAGTCCCAACCCGCAGCTTCGACACGAGCGCCCGCGAGGTCACGTCACAGCGCGCGGCGCAATCGACCCTTCCCCCTCTGCCCGCGATAGGCTATGGCGCAGATATGATCGTGATAGCTTTTCTTCTCATCGGCGCGGCCTACGGCTGGTTTCGTGCCGGCAAGCTCGGCGGCACCCGTGCCGACCGCGTGCAATATGCTGCGGGTTTCGGCCTCGCCTTTACCGTGATCGGCCTGATCCTCGCCCTTGTGATCACCCGGTCGTTCTGATGTTCCGCCCCTTTCTCGACAGTCTGCGTCGGCATGGTGTGCCGGTCAGCCTGCGGGAATATCTGGATCTGCTTGGCGCGATGCAGGCAGGTCTTTCGGATTGGGCGGTCGACAATTTCTATCACCTCGCCCGCACCGTTCTGGTCAAGGACGAGGCCCATATCGACCGGTTCGACCGCGCTTTCGCGGAAAGCTTCTCGGGACTCGAAGAGCTGCCGATCGAGGCTCTGGTTTCGGAGCAAGCCCTTCCCAAGGAATGGCTGGAGAAGCTCGCCGAAAAGTTTCTGAGCCCCGAAGAGCGCGCCGCCGTCTCCGGCCCCGGAAGCTTCGACGAGCTGATGAAACGCCTGCGCGAGCGGCTGGCCGAGCAACAGGGCCGTCATCAGGGCGGCAACAAATGGATCGGCACGGCCGGAACCTCGCCCTTCGGCGCTTACGGCTACAACCCCGAGGGCGTGCGCATCGGACAGCACGAAAGCCGCCACCGCCGCGCCGCCAAGGTCTGGGACAAGCGCGAATTCCGCGATTTCGACGATCAGGTCGAACTGGGCACCCGCAACATCAAGGTCGCGCTGAAACGCCTGCGTCAATGGGCGCGCCACGGGGCAGCCGACGAATTGGACCTGCCCGGCACGATCCGCGCCAGCGCCGAACACGGCTATATCGATGTCCAGACCCGCCCCGAGCGGCGCAATGCCGTCAAGGTTTTGCTGTTTCTCGATGTCGGCGGGTCGATGGACGACCATATGCGGCTGGTGGACGAGCTTTTCTCGGCGGCGCGGGCCGAGTTCAAACATCTCGAGCATTTCTATTTCCACAACTGCCTCTACGAGGCCGTCTGGAAGGACAACCGCCGCCGCTGGAATGAAACCACGCCGACTTGGGAGGTGCTCAACCGCTTCGGGCGCGACTACAAGGCGATTTTCGTCGGCGATGCCGCAATGTCGCCCTATGAAATCGCGGTACCGGGAGGCGCCAACGAGCATTGGAACCCCGAATCCGGCGAGACATGGCTCAGGCGCGCCCGCGAGGCATGGCCCGATCATGTCTGGCTCAATCCTGTTCCCGCCGAGCATTGGCATCACACCCAATCGACCCGCATGATCCAGGAGATTTTCGAGGGCCGCATGGCACCCCTCACGCTTCAGGGCCTGTCGCAGGCGATGCGCATTCTGGGCTAAGCCGCCGCATTGACGCCCCCGCAAGCTGCGCGGATAATGATCCATGCTTCGCTATTTGCCCTTCATCCTGATCGCGCTCTATCTCGGGGCGATGTATTTCTTCTCCAGCTGGCGGCTGCGGCAGGAGCTGAGCAGCAATTCGACGCCCCTTACCCATCCGCGCCTGACGCCGATGCTCGAACGGCTGGGCCGCGCGATGGAGCTGCCGCCGATCCGCGCCCATGTCTACGAGATCGCCCAGGTCAACGGCCTGGCCGCGCCGGACGGGCGGATTTTCCTCACGCGCGGCTTTCTCGACAAGCTCGACGCGGGTCAGGTCACCGAAGCCGAACTCGCCTCGGTCATCGCCCACGAGCTCGGTCATGTCGCCCATGGTCACGGCAAGCGGAGGCTGGTCGATTTCGCGGGACAGAATGCCGTCCGGATCGCCCTCGGCACGCTGCTCGGCCGCTTCGTGCCCTTCATCGGCCGCTGGCTCGCCGATCTTGCAACCATCGCGATCGTCTCGCGCCTGTCGCGCGACAACGAATACGAGGCCGACGCCTTCGCCAGCGCCCTGATGATCAAGGCGGGCCTCGGCACCGGTCCGCAAAAAAGCCTGTTTCGCAAGCTGGAGGCCCTGACCGGCAGCCGCTCGACCACGCCCGCCTGGCTTTTGTCCCATCCCCAGACCGCCAAACGCATCGCCGCAATCGAGAAACTCGAAGAAAAATGGCAAGGCTCGTGACTTGCCCAAGCCGCGCAGGCGTTTAATATCCTCCCAGATCCTTTTGGCCTCGCAAAGTTTTTCCTCTGGATGCCCCGCCGATGACCCGTCCTTTCCGCCGCAGGGTCCTCTACCTTCCCGGCTATGATCCGATCCCGCCACGCCGCTACCGCGAGCTCTATCGCCGCGAGGGTCTCGAACAGGCGGCGATCTCGGGCTACGGACTGACCTTCGGCCCCAGACAGGACCGCACCGGTTTCGGCTGGGGCATCGGCGGCGATTTCGACGGCGGGAAAACCGAAGTCGAGGTCGAGGTCCTTCTTTGGGCCGATCTGGTGCAGGGCTCGATGGGGCAATCGATCGCCGCGACCTATGGCCAGCTCTTGCGTACGGCATGGATCTATATCGGCTCGGGTGCGCTCTTCCGGCTGATGCAGCTCAGGCGCGGGCCGGTTCTGGCGGCGCTTTATCCGGTTGTCGTGCTGATCCTGCAGCTGCTGGCGGCGCTGACCTTGGGCGCGGTTCTGGGCGGTTTGACCGGCTGGGGGGCGGCGCGGTTGCTGCCCTATGGCGGCTGGCTCGGCTTGCCGGTCGCGCTAGGCGTGATCTGGGCGGTGCTCGCGTTTTTCCGCCGCATCGACGGCAAGCTTTTCGCTTATTACCTGATGCATGACTACGCCTTTACCGCCCATCTGAACGGCGCCTATCCCGCCGCGCTCGACGCCCGCATCGACTGGTTTGCGAACCGGCTGGCGCGCATCCTGCGCGATGACTGGGACGAGGTGTTGTTGGTGGGCCATTCCTCGGGAGCCTATCTGGCCGTTTCGGTACTGGCCGATCTCCTCCGCAAGGGCCCGCTGCCCGAGAACGGGCCGAAGCTCTCGCTGCTCACGCTTGGCCATGTCGTGCCGATGGCCGCTTTTCTGCCCGATGCGGCACGGCTGCGGCGCGATCTGCACGACCTCTCGGCCAGCGCGGCGGTAAGCTGGGTCGATGTCACGGCGCCCGGCGACGCCTGCTCCTTCGGGCTTTGCGATCCGGTCGCGGTCTCGGGCGTCGAGCCCGACACGCGTCACGGGCCGCTGGTCCTCTCTGCCGCCTTCCGCCAGACGCTTTCTCCCGAGAAACAGCGCGCCTTGCGCGGTCATTGGTTCCGGCTGCATTTCCAATATCTCTGCGCCTTCGACCGGCCGAAAGATTACGATTACTTCGCGATCACCGCAGGCCCGCTGACGCTGGCCGAGCGCTTCGCCAATCGCCACCATTCACCGGGGCGGATCGCCAAACCCGTCAACCGCTACAGATCGAAAGTGGTTGAATGATTCCCCCCAAGCCACCGTCACGAAAAGGAAAACCATCGGTATGGCGCTTCCTGAGGGATTTCCGCAAAGACATCCTCTCCGCGCAATCGGGCAAGCTCTACCGCGCATGGATGGCCGAATTCCGCAGCCCTTTCATCCATAGTTTCACCTGCAATGATCCCAAGCTGATCGCGCTCATCCTCAAAGAGCGGCCCGAGGATTTCCCGAAATCGGGCCGGATGGCCGCGGGGCTCGCGCCGCTTCTGGGCAATTCGAGCTTCATCTCGAACGGCGCGATCTGGCGCCACCAGCGCCGCATCATCGACCCCGCTTTCGAGGGTGGCAGGCTGCGTCAGGCCTTTCCGCAGATCCTCGCCGCCTCGGATGCGGCCGTGGCGCGGCTCGGGCCTGCGGCCGACGGAACCCCCTTCGACATCGAGCCCGAGACCGCCCATGTCGCGGCCGATGTGATTTTCCGCACGCTCTTTACCCTGCCGATCGAGGACGAGACCGCCAATGCCGTCTTCTCGGCCTTCCGCACCCATCAGGATGCCCAGCCGATGGTCAATGCGGGCGGGCTTCTGGCGCTGCCGCGCTGGCTGCATTTCCATTCGCGCCGCACCAAGGCAAGCGCCGAGCGCATCCGCGGCCTGATCGCGGGGCTTGTCGAACAGCGGGCGGAGCGGATTGCGGCAGGCGATGCGCCCGACGATCTGGCGACCAAGATCATGACGACGCCCGATCCCGAAACCGGCGCGCTTTTCACCCCGACGGAAATGGTGGACGAGGTCGCGACCTTCTTTCTCGCAGGGCACGAAACCAGCGCCTCGGCCTTGGCTTGGGCACTTTATCTGCTGGCGCGCAGCCCCGAATGGCAGGACCGGCTTGCGGCAGAGCCCGAGGTGCGCGATTTTTCGCGATTGCGCGACATTCCCGCCGCCCGCGCGGTCTTCCGCGAGACATTGCGCCTCTATCCGCCGGTCGCCATGACGGTGCGCACCACCACCCGCCCAGAGACCCTGCGTGACCGCAAGGCCCCCAAAGGCGCGCAGCTCGTGCTCTCGCCGTGGCATCTGCACCGCCATGAACGTCTGTGGGAACAACCCGACGCCTTCGATCCCGCCCGCTGGGAAACCGAGAACGGCAAGACATGCCAGCGCGAGGCCTTCACCCCGTTTTCGGCGGGACCGCGCGCCTGTCCGGGGGCGGGATTTGCGATGATCGAGGGGCCGTTGATCCTGTCTGCGCTCGTGCGCGCCTACCGGATCGAGCAGGGCACGGCAGAGCCCGTGCCGGTTATGCGTCTGACGCTGCGCGGCAAGGACGGGATCAGCCTGAGGCTGACCCCGCGCATTCGCGCCTGAAGCCGGCTTTGTCTTAAAGCCGGTAGATTTCCGAGAATTTCGTCTCGAGGTAATCGAGCAGCGACAATTCGGTGATCGTCGTGCCGATGGCGCGTTCGACCAGATCGCGCGGCTCGTACAGCCCGCCGTGACGCTGGACGTTCTCGCGAAGCCATTCGACGCCCGGTGCGGCATCCCCACGCGCGAGCGAGGCGTCCAGCTCGGGAACCGCTTCGCGCATCGCCGCATTGAGGCAGCCCGCATAGACATTGCCCAAAGCATAGGTCGGGAAATAGCCGAAAAGCCCCACCGCCCAATGGACATCCTGCAAGACGCCATTGGCGGGACGGTCGACAGCAACCCCGAAATCCTTGAGGAATCGGGTGTTCCACGCCTCGGTCAGATCCTCGACGCCCAAACGGCCCGAGACCAGATCGCGCTCCAGATCGAAGCGCAGCATGATGTGGAGGTTGTACTGGATCTCGTCGGCCTCGGTGCGGATATAGCCCGGCGTGACACGGTTCACCGTCGCATAGAAGTCGTCGGCATTGGTGATCGAGAGATCATCGAAAGCATCGGACATGCGCTGATGCAGCCAGCCGGTAAAGGCGCGGCCGCGCCCCATCTGGTTCTCGTAGATCCGGCTTTGGCTTTCGTGCACGCCCATCGAGACCCCGCGGCCAAGCGGCGTGAAGGAGTAATCCTCGTCGATGCCCAGCTCGTAGCTCGAATGGCCGGTCTCGTGGATCGCCGAATAGAGGCAGTTGAACGGATCGGTTTCGACCACGCGGGTCGTGATGCGGCTGTCCTGCCAGCGCCCCGAACTGAAGGGATGGACCGCGAGATCCATGCGCCCGCGGCTCCAGTCATAGCCGAAAGCGGTGGCGCATTGGCGCGCGATCCGCAGCTGGGTCTCCTGCGGGAAATCCCCGCCGAGGGTCTTGGGCTGGAAATCCGCACCCAGAACATCGTCGCGCAAAGCGACGAGGCGCGGACGCATCGCGTCGAAAAGCGCGGCGATCTGGGCCTGTGTCGCGCCCGGCTCGTAATCGTCGAGCAGCGCGTCGTATAGATCGCCGCCATCGGCCAGAGCGGCAGCCTCTTCACGCTTGAGGCTAAGGACGTCATGCAGCGTCGGCAGGAAATCGTCGGGCGCATCATTGGCGCGGGCATCGGCCCAGACGCCCTGCGACAGCGAGGTGACGCGGGCGAGCTCGGTCGCCAGACGCGCGGGTATTTTGGTCGCGCGCTGGTATTCGCGGTCGATCAGATGGACAATCCGCTCTTCGACCGCATTTTGCGGATCGGCGGCATCAATCCATTCCCCCAATCGCGGATCTGTGCGGCGCTCGTGCAGCACAGCCTCGATCGCGGCCATCTCCTCGGCCCTTTGCTCGGTCGCGCCGCGGGGCATGACCGTCTCCTGATCCCAGCCGAGACGCTCGGCAATTGCCGAAAGGGCCTCGGTCTGGCGCTGAAAGGCCAGCAGATGGTTGAAAGCGCTCATCGAATATTCCCCCTGACCGAAGTTTCGTAAGGATAGCACGCATTGAAGCGCGCGCGAATGATCAGCGAGAAGAGCGCGACCGCGCCCACCTGATGGGTCAGCGCCAGATGCAGCGGCGAGGCATGGACGACGTTCATGATCCCCAGAGCGACCTGCAGCAGCACCATCGCCATCATCAGCGCATAGGCGTTGCGCGTCACCGGATGGGGCGACTTGCGCGAGCGCATGAAGACGACCAGCGCGAAGACGAAGACCAGATAGCCCAGCATGCGGTGGATGAACTGCACGAGGCCGGGGTTCTCGAAGAAGTTGTGCCAGAGCGGGCTCAGGTCAAAGGCCGAGGCCGGAAACCATTCGCCGCCCATGGTGGGCCAGCCGGTGAACTGGCGGCCCGCGTCGATCCCCGCGACCAGAGCGCCGTAAAGGATCTGGAGGAAGGTCAGATGCATCAGACCCGTCGACATGCGGAACAGCTTGTCCTCGCGCGCGCGGCGGGCGCGGATCAGCTGCGCCTCGGGGCGCGACAGCAAAAGCCCGTACCAGACGATCAGGCCAAGAATGACGAAGGCGATGCCCAGATGGGTCGCCAGCCGGTAGGAGGCGACGCGCACCAGCTCGGAACCCGCCAACCCCGAGGATACCATCCACCAGCCGATCGCGCCCTGCGCGCCGCCAAGCGCACCAAGTCCCAGCAGCTTGCCGGTCCAGCCTGCCGGAATGCGGCGCGTGACCAAAAAGCCGAAAAAGCCCACGGCCCAGACCAGACCGATCAGGCGGCCCAGCAGGCGGTGCGACCATTCCCAATAATAGATCTGCTTGAACTCCGAGATGGTCATCTCCGCATTGACCTGCTGGAACTGCGGGATTTCCTGATATTTCTGGAATTCCTCCTGCCAGGCGGCGGGATCCATCGGCGGGACCGCTCCGGTCACGGGTTTCCACTCGGTGATCGAAAGGCCCGAGCCCGTCAGGCGCGTCGCGCCGCCAAGCGCGATCATTGCGGCGACCAGCACGAAAAGCACGATCAGCCAGGCGCGGATCGCCTTGCGGGCCCCTTTGGGGGCGGTGTCGATCATGCCGCCGACCGGCGGCTGGCTTACATTCGGGGTCTGGTCGGAAACGTCCTGAAAGACGGGTCGCTTTGCCATTGGGGGTCTCTCTCAAAGATCGCGCCGGAGCCTGGGGCTTGCGGCGCAAAAGGTCAATTGCGGCGGATGAGCTGGCGCAACATGCCGTGGAAGATCTGCGCATCGGCACGGGTCAGCGGCATGCGCGCCCAGAGGTTGCGCAGGGTCAGCTTCATCCCCGGCGCTTTCTCGGCCGGAAAGAAGAAGCCGGCCTCGTCGAGGCGGTTTTCCCAGTGATCGGCGAGTTTCTCGATCTCGATCCGGGTGGCGGGCACTTCGGCATCGGGGCGCCGGCCGTGGGGTGCGGGCTGGTTGGGCAGACGGTCGCGGCTCCATTCGTAGCCGGTCAACAGCACCGCCTGCGCCAGATTGAGCGAGGGAAAATCCGGGTTGACCGGAACGGTGATGATCGCATTGGCGCGGGCGACATCGTCGTTTTCAAGGCCGGCGCGTTCGGGGCCATAGATCAGCGCGACCCGCTCGCCACGCGCGTCGCGCTCATGGGCGTCGGCCATGGCGGTTGCGGGGGTGAGCACCGGCTTGGTCATCTCGCGACCGCGCGCGGTGGTGGCATAGGCGTAATCGATGTCGAACATCGCCTCCGCCAGCGTCGGAAAGACGCGAGCTCGATCAAGCACCTGCCCCGCCGCCCCCGAGGCCATTGCGACCGCCCGCGGATTGGGCCAACCGTCGCGCGGCTCGACCAGGCGCAGCTCGGTCAGGCCGAAGTTCAACATGGCGCGGGCGGCCGCACCGATATTTTCGCCCATCTGCGGGCGCACAAGGATGATGACTGGTTCCATATGCCGCGCCATACGCCTCAACAGCAGCACTGGCAAGCGCGGCAAGCCTGCGCTATCTGCTTGTGACGAGTTTACGACCGGGGTGAAAGCCATGACTGAAGAAACCATTGCACCGCAGCTTTACCTGATCACCCCGGTGGGTGCCGCGCCCGAGACGCTCGGACCGGTTCTGGCCGAGGTGATGGACCGCTTTCCCGTCGCCTGCCTGCGCATTCCCGGTGCGGGCAGCGAGGAGGAACTGGGCCGCATCGCCGATCTGGCCCGAGAAATCGCCCATGCCCGCGACGTGGCGGTGGTGATCGACGATCACGTCGAGCTGGCGGTGCGCCACGGCCTCGATGGCGTCCATCTGACCAAGGGCCCGCGCAACCTGCGCTATGTCCGCGGCGAGCTGGGCGCGGATGCGATCATCGGCGTCTTCTGCGGCAATTCGCGCCACGAGGGCATCAGCGCGGGCGAAGGCGGAGCCGATTACGTCAGCTTCGGCCCCGTCGGTCAATCGGCCCTCGGCCAGGGCGAGCTGGCGGAGCTCGACCTCTTCGGCTGGTGGTCCGAGATGATCGAAGTACCGGTCGTCGCCGAGGGCGCGCTGACGCCCGCCTTGGTCCAAGCGCTCTTCCCCGTCGCCGATTTCATCTCGATCGGCCCCGAGATCTGGTCCGCCGAGGATCCGGTCAAGGCCCTGACCGAGCTTTGGGGCTAAGCCGGTGATGCGGGCAGAGCCGTCCCCTGCGGATGCGCCCTGCCTGCCCGCCTTGCCTGTCGCCCTGCCGCCAAAACACCGCTCCAGCGGCCCCGCCCAGCAAAGGCGGGCCGCTTTTGCTTTCCGCCCCTTCGGGGTTGTCTCTTGCTCTTGACCGAAACCCGCCCTAAAGCCAAACCATGACCCAGCATCAGCGCCTTCTCATCATCGATTTCGGCTCCCAGGTGACGCAGCTTATCGCGCGCCGCCTGCGCGAGCTCAACATTTACTGCGAAATCCACCCGTTCAATACGGTCGATGACGCCTTCCTGCGGGACTTCGCCCCGCAGGCCGTGATCTTGTCCGGCGGACCCGGCTCGGTTCCCGCCGAGGGCAGCCCGCGCGCACCCGCCCATGTCTGGCAAATGGGGGTCCCGCTGCTCGGGATCTGCTACGGCCAGCAGTTGATGATGGACGCGCTCGGCGGCAAGGTCGAAAGCGGCCTTCATGCCGAATACGGCCGCGCCTTTGTCTCGCCCGAAGCCAGCCATAGCGACGACACGATCTTCGCGGGCCTTTTCGACGGCGGCAAAGAAGAAGTCTGGATGAGCCACGGCGACCGCGTGACGCAGATCGCCGAAGGCTTCGAAGTCATCGGCACCTCGCCCAACGCGCCCTATGCCATCGTGGCCGACAAGGCGCGCAACTTCTTCGGCGTCCAGTTCCACCCCGAGGTGCACCACACCCCGAACGGCAAGCGTCTTCTGGAAAACTTCACCAAACTTGCAGGCTTCACCGGCGACTGGACCATGGCCAGCTACCGCGGCGAGGCGATCCGCAAGATCCGCGAGCAGGTCGGCGACAAACGCGTCATCTGCGGCCTGTCGGGCGGCGTCGACAGCTCGGTCGCGGCCGTGCTGATCCATGAAGCGATCGGCGACCAGCTCACCTGCGTTTTCGTCGACCACGGCCTTCTGCGTCTCAACGAGGCGGAAGAGGTCGTGACGATGTTCCGCGACAACTACAATATCCCGCTGATCCATGCCGACGAATCCGAGCTGTTCCTTGGCGCGCTCGAAGGCGTCACCGACCCCGAGGTCAAGCGCAAGACGATCGGCAAGCTCTTCATCGACGTGTTCCAGAAATACGCCAATGAGATCGACGGCGCGGATTTCCTCGCCCAAGGCACGCTTTACCCCGATGTCATCGAAAGCGTCAGCTTCGCGGGCGGCCCTTCGGTCACGATCAAATCGCACCATAACGTCGGCGGACTGCCCGAGAAGATGGGCCTCAAACTGGTCGAGCCGCTGCGCGAGCTCTTCAAGGACGAGGTCCGCGCCTTGGGCCGCGAGCTTGGCCTTCCCGCCAAATTCATCGGCCGCCACCCCTTCCCCGGCCCGGGTCTCGCGATCCGTTGCCCGGGCGAAGTGACCCGCGAAAAGCTCGACATCCTGCGCCAAGCCGATGCGGTCTTCATCGACCAGATCCGCAAACACGGGCTTTACGACGATATCTGGCAAGCCTTTGTCGCCATCCTTCCGGTCCGCACCGTGGGCGTGATGGGTGACGGTCGCACCTATGATTTCGCCTGCGCCCTGCGTGCGGTGACTTCGGTCGACGGCATGACGGCGGATTATTACCCCTTCACCCACGAATTCCTCGGCGAGACCGCGACGCGGATCATCAACGAGGTCAAGGGCATCAACCGCTGCACCTACGACATCACCTCGAAGCCCCCGGGCACGATCGAGTGGGAATAAGCGCCGCGAAAGCAGCCGATCTCCATTAAAAAAGGCCGCCGCAACCTTCGGGTCGCGGCGGCCTTTCTTCATCATGGAAATACCCTTGTCGGGCCAAGGGCGAAACGCAGGCTAGCGCTTGCTGCGCGCGGCCTGGTCGCTGTCGTCGCTGACCGTCAAATGCCGCAGCCCGTGGGTCACATCGGTGCGCACCGCCAGCCGCAGGCCGGGCTCGTCGCCCGCGCGCAAGGACGCGAGAATCATGCGGTGGTGGCGCGGCGGCTCGTTGCGGCGCACGCGGCCGTAAACCGCCCGCATCGTCGGACCGAGCTGAAGCCAGATCGTCTCGAGGATAGCCAGCATCGCCGGCGCCTGCGCCCGCAGATAAAGCATACGGTGGAATTCGAGATTGCTGCGGATATAGCCCACGGCATCATGGCGCTCGGCCGCCTCGCCGATCGCGGTATTGATTGCGGCCATCCGCTCGATCAGCGCGAAATGCGCCCGAGGCAAGGCGCGCGAGGCCAGCTCAGGTTCGATCAGGGCACGCAAGGCCGCGAGCTCCTCGATCCGCTCGACCGAAAGAGCGGGCGTCGTCATCCGCCCCGAGGCCGAGAGCGTCAACGCCCCTTCGGCAACCAACCGCCGCACCGCCTCTCGCGCGGGGGTCATCGACACACGGTATTGCGCGGCAATGCCGCGCAGGGTCAGCGGCTGCCCGGGCGGCAACTGACCGATCATGATCTGGGCGCGCAGGCTGCGGTAAAGCTTTTCATGCGCATGAGGTTCGGAGAGCGTGGTACTGGCCATGTTGGTTTGTGATCACAACCCGCAAGCGCCGTCAATCCCGCATCACGCGCAATGGCGGGCTTACGCCGTGAAGTCCCAGGCCTGAAGCTCGTGCCCGTGCTCGCGCAGCCATCTGCGCTGAGGCGCGTAACCGGGTTTGAGACGCTCGCAACAGGCCCAAAATGCCGCCGAATGATCCATGTGGCGCAGATGGGCGACCTCATGTGCCGCAACGTAATCGAGCACCTCCGGCGGCGCCATCGCCAGACGCCAGGAAAACATCAGCCGCCCGTCATGGGTGCAGCTTCCCCAGCGCGAGCGGGTATCGCGCAAAGACAGCGCCGCGAAGGGCCGCCCGAGCCGGCTTGCATAGCAGTCGCATGCCGCGGCAAGCTCGGTGCGCGCCCGCTGCTTGAGCCAGGCCGCAACCACGACGCCCGCCGGCCGCCCCTCGGGCACCAAAAGCCGCAACCCATCAAGACGCACCAGACGGCCCTGAGAAGGCGTGACGGTCACGGCAAGGCCCGCAACCGGCAGCAAGGCGCCGTGGCGCACCACAGCGACCTCGGGCAGGCTTTCACGCATCCGGCGCAGCCATTCGGCGCGCGACTGGGCAAAGGCGCGCCCCTCGGCCAAGGGCACGCGCTCGGGCAGCGTCAGCACCACGCCCCCGCCCGCCCGTACGACGCGCAAGGTCATCCGCCGCGCCCGCCCCGAGCGCTTGACCGCGACCGGAATATCGCCGTCGACCATGATCGATGCCTGCTCTGCGCCCATGCCCGACCCCCTTCGTTTTTCCGCTCTTTCAGACGAACAAACCAGCCCGCATCTTGTCAACGGCGCGGCGATGGTTATCTCTCGTTTCCGGTCCGGTCGCTCTTTCCCTTCGGGGAGTTGGCTCCGGTCCGAAAAGCCTTTGACACCCTGCGCCAGCTATGGCAGGGGACATCAGATTTACCTATCCCCGGCTGAAAGAGAATGCCATGCCCAAAGAGGAGTGGGGTACGAAACGCCTGTGCCCGCAATGCAACTCGCGCTTTTACGACCTGAATCACGACCCGATGACCTGCCCCGCTTGCGGCGCGGTATTCACTGCCGATGTGCTTCAGGCCGGCCGCAGCCGTGCGCTGATCTCGGAGAAAGCCGCCGCGCGCGATGACGACCAGACCGATGTGGTCGATGATGAAGATCTCGATGACGACACCGACGGCGGAGATCTCGATGATGATCTGCTGGACGATGATACCGACGATGGCGATGTGTCCCTGGACGACATCGCGGATGTCGGAAGCGACGACGAAGACTGATTTGAAGGGGCCCTGCGGGGCCCTTTCTTTTTTCTTAACTTTTCTTCCGGAAAGTGTTTTTTCGCTCTTGCGGCCCCCGATCACTCACCATATACACCGCCTCACACGGAAGACGACGCTGAATGTAGCGAAGACGACCGAGACCTCCGGTGGGGCCATAGCTCAGTTGGTAGAGCGCTTGAATGGCATTCAAGAGGTCAGGGGTTCGATTCCCCTTGGCTCCACCATTTATACATGTGGCAAGTGCCAGATAGTTCTTCCATTAATGACAGAGATTTTTCCATTTTATTGGAAATTTTACATTAGTGGGGAAATTCGAAGCCGGTAGTGAACAGCGCCAGATAGTTGCTCCATTTGGGAGCGCTGGTCTTTCAATTTTGTTGGAAGATCAACCCGAGTGATTAACGGAGCTTGCGCCAACGCTGTGCCTCCGACTTCTAGTCATAAATGACTGCGAGCTTCAGCTGGGGTTAGGTCAACCTGTCCCGTGTGGTCAATGCTAGATGGACACTGAGAGGTTGCCCATCTGTTATCCCCTCCGCTACTGATGGGTAATTAGGGGAATAAGATTCGATGGCGTCTCAAAATAATAGTGGCAGTGATCTTGGGTTCGAAGCAGATTTGTTTAAGGCGGCCGATAAGCTGCGCGGAAATCTGGAACCTTCGGAATACAAGCATGTCGCGCTTGGTCTAATTTTCCTCAAGTATATCTCTGAGGCGTTCGAGCATCACCGCGCCAAGCTGGCGCAAGAAGAGTTCGCCGATCAGGAAGACCCGGAAGAGTATCTCGCGTCCAACGTATTCTGGGTGCCTCCGGAAGCGCGGTGGGAGAATTTGCAGGCCAATGCGAAGCGCCCGCAGATCAATTTCACCGATGTGAACACCGGCAAAGAGCGGGTGGGCGACATCGGCAACCTGATCGACAACGCCATGGACGCCATTGAGCGCGCCAATGCTACCGTGCTCAAGGACGTGTTGCCGAAGGAGTATGGCCGCCCGCAACTCGACAAGACGATGCTGGGCGAACTGATCGACCTATTTTCCAAGGTCGGGATGCACAGCGCAGACGGCAAATCGAAAGACCTGCTCGGCCGCGCCTATGAGTACTTCATCAGCCAATTCGCCGGGGCCGAGGGGCGGCGCGGTGGCGAATTCTTCACCCCGCGCTCCGTCGTGCAGACCATCGTGGAGATGCTCGAACCGCATCATGGCAGGGTTTACGATCCCGCCTGTGGCTCTGGCGGCATGTTCGTACAGTCCGAACGGTTCATTGAAAACCATCAAGGCCGACGCAGCGATATCGCCATCTATGGCCAGGAGCGCAACCACACGACGTGGAAGCTCTGCAAGATGAATCTAGCGGTACGGGGCATCGATGCGGACATCAAATGGAACAACGAAGGATCGTTCCTAAATGATGCTTTCCCCACGCTGAAGTTCGATTATGCGATGGCGAACCCGCCATTCAACATTTCGGATTGGTGGCAGCCCCAGCTTGAGGGTGACGTTCGCTGGAAGTACGGCACACCACCCGCAGGCAACGCCAACTTCGCGTGGTTGCAGCATATCCTCCACCATCTTGCCCCGCGCGGCACGGCGGGCGTGGTGCTGGCTAACGGCTCGATGTCATCCCAGCAATCGGGCGAGGGTGACATTCGCAAGGCGATGATCGAGGGGGATGTGGTGGATTGCATGGTCGCGCTGCCCGGCCAGCTTTTCTACTCCACGCAGATTCCCGCCTGCCTGTGGTTTCTGGCCCGCGACAAGAGCGCGAATGGCCACCGCGACCGGCGCGGAGAAATCCTGTTCATTGATGCCCGCAACTTGGGCCATATGGTGGACCGGACCCGGCGCGAGTTTTCGGAAAGCGACATCGCCACGATCACCGGAACCTACCACAGCTGGCGGGCCAAGCCGGAAGCAGGGCTTGGTAAATATCAGGACATTCCCGGATTTTGCCGATCAGTGAAGTTAGAGGAAATCCGCAAGCACGGACATGTCCTCACGCCGGGACGCTATGTCGGGGCGGAAGATGCAGAGGATGATGGCGTGCCGTTTACAGAGCGCGTCGCTTCTTTAACTGCGATGCTTGAGGGTCAGTTTGACGAGAGTGTGAGGCTGGCTGGGATAATCCGCAAAAAGCTGGTGATGGTGCGCGCTAATGATTGAGACAGCATGCAATTACAAAGCAATAGCTCAAGTGGACCACTGACATGGCAACTGACTTACGCCCACTTCGGTTGGGCGATTACTGTCGCAAGATCGGCAGTGGAGCCACACCGCGTGGAGGTAAGGACGCTTATTTGCCGTCCGGGCCATTTTCGCTGATTCGAAGTCAGAATGTTTATAATGACCGGTTTTCTGTGTCTGGTTTGGCTTACATCTCCCAAGAGCAAGCTAATGCGCTAAAAGCCGTTGAGGTTCTTGCGGGCGACGTTCTCGTCAATATCACCGGCGATAGCGTCGCACGTGTTTGTCAGGTTGACCCGAGCATTTTACCCGCCCGCGTAAATCAGCATGTCGCCATTATTCGACCAGACAATGAAAACATTGACGCTGGATTTCTCCGCTACTGGTTTGTGACGCACGAAACGCAAAATTCTTTGCTGGCACTGGCGTCTGCAGGGGCAACCCGTCCGGCTCTCACCAAGGCCATGCTGGAGAATTTAGAGGTCCCCCGCATTGGCATCTATGACCAACGTGCCATCGCATCTGTTCTTTCAGCACTGGACGATAAGATCGGACTCAACCGGCGGATGAATGAGACGCTGGAGGGAATAGCGCAGGCGATCTTTCGGGATTGGTTTGTGGATTTCGGCCCTGTCCGGCGCAGGGCAACTGGCGAAGCCGATCCAGTGGCGATCATGGGCGGCCTGACCCCAGACCCCACCCGCGCCGCCGAACTCGCCCCCCTCTTCCCCGGCGCCTTCGGCGATGATGGCTTGCCGGTCGGCTGGAAGGCCGGAACGCTTGATCGGCTGGCCTTGGTCAATCCCGAAAGCTGGAAAACCAAGAACCACCCTGCGCAAGTCGAGTATGTCGATTTGTCGAACACCAAATGGGGGACCATTGAAGCTACCGCCATTCTGATGTGGGAGGCGGCACCAAGCCGGGCGAGGCGGATTGCTCGCACTGGCGACACCATTGTAGGGACCGTGCGCCCCGGCAACGGTTCATATGCCTACATTGGCCGCGACGGCTACACGGCGAGCACGGGGTTTGCAGTGCTTCGCCCCAAGCAAGCCATTTTTACAGATGTAGTCTACGTTGCTGCCACGGCAGCGGACAACATCACGAGGCTAGCCAATCTGGCGGACGGGCACGGTGGCGCTTATCCAGCCGTGAATCCTGATGTGGTTGCGGCCACGTCCTTCCCTGTCGTTCCCGACGATTTGTTGGCCGCATTTTCGACCTTGGCCAGCCCATTGCGGGCCAAGGTCGAACAGGCAAAGATTGAAATCCGTACCCTTGCCGAAACCCGCGACTATCTCCTGCCCCGGCTGATGTCCGGCGCGGTTCGTGTCGCGCCCAAGGTTGAGGCCGGTTGATGGCCGATCCGTATTTCCGCTCGCTCCCGCTATTCCCAACCTATGCCGTTGGCGATGTCGGCATCGACGGACTGGTCCCTGCCTGCCGGGTGGAAAGCTGGGAAGCCTTTATCGAGGCGATGCGCTCGCCCGATCACAACAAGGCCAAGGGCGAAATCGTGTATCGCGGGCAGGCCGGGCATAACTGGCATCTCTCCTCCACGCTGGGCCGCGTGTTTGATGGCGGCGCTGTGCCTGCCGAACATCAGGCTAATCTGTTGAGTCAGTTCCGGCTCGCGATGCGCGGGCGTGGGCTGGATGTCAGCAATCTGGACGAGCAGGAAATCTGGGCCTTTGGTCAGCATCACGGCCTGCGCACGCCGCTGATCGACTGGACAAAGTCGCCCTATGTCGCGCTGTTCTTTGCCTTCGATGAGCCAGACGTCGAAGGCGTGGACAATGCCTCCCGTGCAGTGTTCTGCCTGAACATGACCGCCATTCGCGCTGATGAGAGCCTGTCCGAGATCATTTTCGAACCAACGCACCATGAAAACGCGCGGCTGGTTAATCAGGCAGGGCTGTTTACGATCACGCCCAGCGGCAGAGATAATCTCGTGACCGCTATTCTGAATGAATTGACCGAGAACGAGGTGATTGACCCCAGCGACCCGATGGACGTGGCGCGGTTTATCTCGAAAATCCACATCCCGAATGAACATCGCGTTGAGTGCCTGAACACGCTGCGCAAGATGAACATCCATCATGCGAACCTCTTCCCCGATCCCGGCGGTGCATCGAAATACTGCAACGATTGGCTTTCGCGCGTTATCGAGGAAGAGCGGCGTGGTGAGTTGGAAGCTCAGGCGCTGGAACAGCGGCGACTGCAAGCGCAGGCTGAAGTGCAGGAGCGAGAGCGTGAGGTTCTTCCTGTCCCGCTCGATCCACGCGTAATAACAGATGGCGAAATTTCAGTTGAAGTCATCACCGACCTTCTGCAAAGCTCTTTGGGCCATGGTGATGAGTTCCCTGCCGAATTGCTGGCCGGATGGGCTCAAAAAATCATCAACCTGTATGAGCGGACGGCGGGAACTGATTGGCCCGAACGTGATGCCGCGCGGGCGAGCCTTAAGCTCGAATTTCGCAAGTTCTTATTGAGCAACAGTGTGAATAAGTCTGTCGCGGAGACATGCGCGCTGCACCTACTGGATCTATTCGAATCGAACTGGCGGAAAATTAACAATCGACCCCGTCAGCAGAAGGGGGCTGGTTTCTTTAGAATCCTTGAATCTTCGGGAGGCGCAAGTTGAGTATTACCGAAGATATCGTTGAGTTGGCAGCCATCGAAACGCTAGAAGAACTCGGTTGGTCTTACCTCCACGGTTCCGTGATCGCGCCTGATGGCATTGCGCCAGAGCGCCGATCCTTCGGCGATGTCATCCTGACTGGCAGGTTGGAAGCTGCGATTGCCCGGATCAATCCCGATGCGCCAGAGGCCGCACGCGACGAGGCGATGCGCCGTGTCCTGACCGGCGAATTGCCTTCGCTAGTCGAGGAAAACCGGCGCATCCACAAGCTGCTGACCGAAGGCGTCAATGTCGAATTTCGCGGGGGTGACGGTAAGTCCGCCATCACCAAAATCTGGCTGATCGATCTTCGCAACCCGAACGCCAACGACTGGCTGGCAGTGAACCAGTTCGTCGTGGTTGAGAACAGGACCAAACGTCGGCCGGATGTGGTACTGTTCGTCAACGGTCTGCCTCTCGCCGTACTAGAGTTAAAGAACGCCGCTTCGCAGAACGCGACAATTGCCGACGCCTACAACCAATTGCAGACCTATCTGCACCAGACCCCCAGTCTGTTCAACACCAACGCGGTACTGGTGACGTCCGATGGTATGGAAGCCCGGATCGGATCGATCACCGCCGACGCCGAACGTTTTATGCCTTGGCGGACAGTGGACGGCGAGGACTTCGCCCACCGAGGCACGCCAGAGTTGGAAACCTTGCTTCGCGGTGTATTCACCCGCGAAAACCTGCTTGCACTGATCCGCGATTTCATCGTTTTCGGTGACAAGGGCGAAGGTCCGTTCAAGATCATCGCTGGTTATCACCAGTTCCACGGTGCGCAAAAAGCCGTGCGGCAAGCGGTCGAGGCAACCCGACCGGACGGGGATCGCAAGATTGGTGTCATCTGGCACACACAAGGCTCGGGCAAAAGCCTTTTGATGGCGTTCTTTGCCGGACTGGCGGTGAAATCGCAGGCGCTGGAGAACCCAACGCTGGTTGTCCTGACGGATCGAAACGATTTGGACGATCAGCTTTTCGGTACCTTTGGCCTTTGCCGTGATCTGATCCGCCAGAACCCAGAGCAGGCGGATAGCCGCCAGGACTTGAAGCAACTCCTCGACAAGGCAGCGGGCGGCGTTGTGTTCACCACCGTGCAGAAATTTTCGCCGGAGCGCGGGGAAGAGAGTTTTCCGCTGTTGTCGGATCGGCGTAACATCATCGTCATCGCGGACGAAGCCCACCGCAGCCAGTATGGCTTTGAGTCCAAGCTCAATCGGGACACCGGGCTGCGTCGCTATGGCTATGCCCATTACATTAGGCAGGCGATGCCGAACGCTTCGTTCATCGGCTTCACCGGCACCCCGATTGAGGCAGCCGATATCAACACCCCGGCCATCTTCGGCGAATATATCGACATTTACGACATCAGCCGCGCCGTCGAGGACGGCGCGACGGTGCCGATTTTCTATGAAAGCCGCCTTGCCCGCATCGAGTTGAACGAGGACGAAAAGCCCCTCATAGATGCCGAAATCGAGGCGTTGATAGAAGATGCCTCGCTAACCGAAGCCGAGAAGATGAAGGCGAAATGGTCTGCTGTGGAGGCGTTGGTCGGGGCCGACAAGCGGTTGTCACAAGTTGCGGAGGATATGGTCACGCACCTTGAAGCGCGCATTGAGGCGATGAACGGTAAGGCAATGGCGGTTTGTATGAGCCGCCGCATCTGTGTGTCGCTTTATGATCGCATTATTGCCCTTCGCCCGGGATGGCATTCGACCGATGACGACAAGGGAGCGGTCAAGATCGTGATGACCGGGGCGGCTTCCGATCCTCTCGACTGGCAGCAGCATATAGGCGCTAAGAAACGGCGGGACGACCTCGCCAATCGGGCGCGCAACCCTGATGATCCACTGCGGCTCGTGATCGTCTGTGATATGTGGCTGACCGGCTTTGACGCGCCGTGCATGAACACGATGTACATAGACAAGCCGATGCGCGGCCACGGCTTGATGCAGGCGATTGCCCGCGTGAACCGGGTGTTCAAGGACAAGCCCGGTGGGTTGGTGGTGGATTATATCGGCGTTGCGCAGAACCTGCGTAATGCGCTCGGCCAATATACTGATTCCGACCGCGACAAGACCGGGATAGATGAGTCAGCTGCCGTTGCCGCAATGATGGAACGGTACGAGGCCATCTGCGACCTGCTCCATGGTTTTGACTATCTCCCCGGCATCCAAGGCCAGCCACGCGAACGCCTGAGCTGCCTTGCCGGGGCAATCGACTGGGTTCTGAAATGGCAGGAGTCCCAGGCTGCACGGCAGAAAACGGATGAGAATAAGAAGCGGGCGCACCGCCGTTTCATGGACATGATGCTCCAACTGTCGAAAGCCTACGCCCTTGCGTCCGCGAGCGACGAGGCCCGTGCAATCCGCGACGAGGTTGGCTTCTTTCAGGCAATCCGGGCAGCATTGGCTAAAACTACGGCGACTGGAAAGATCAGTGAAAAAGATCGAGTTTTTGCAGTCCAACAACTCGTGGATCGCGCCGTGGCGTCGTCCGAGATCATCGACATCTTGAAAGTAGCCGGTATCCAGTCCCCTGACATCTCCATCCTATCCGACGAATTTCTCATGGAAATCGGTGCAATGGAGAAGAAGAATCTTGCATTGGAAGCCTTAAAAAAGCTGCTCAACGGCGAAATCGCCAGTCGCTCAAAAACTAATCTGGTCGAGAGCAAGGCGTTCTCGAACCGATTGGAGGAATCCGTCGCGCGATATCACGCTGGGGCTATTTCCGCCGTCGAGATGATCCAGGAACTGATCGAACTCGCCAAGGACATGAAGGCCGCTCGCACCCGTGGTGAGGAAATGGGCCTCAGCCAAGAAGAAGTCGCGTTCTACATGGCGCTCGCGGAAAACGAGAGCGCGGTAGAAGCCATGGGCAACGAAAAGCTGCGCATCATCGCCCATGAGCTGCTGGAGCAGTTGCGTAGCAATGTTACTGTCGATTGGCACCAGCGAGAAAGCGCACGAGCCCGCATGCGAGTCTTGGTGAAACGCATTCTAAAAAAATATGGATACCCGCCAGACCTCGCTGACGAAGCTATCCAAACAGTTCTCGCTCAAGCGGAAATTCTACTGAGAGAGATTACAGGCTGAGGTTTCCTCTCTGGCGTTTCGCTTCGACCGTTTCTTTCCCTCGTGCGGGCCACTGTTTCCGCACCCGTTCGCCGTCCTCGATGTTGGACTTTTCGGCCATCTTGAGCAACGCGGCTTAGATGGTGGTGCGGTCTTCGCCTGAACTCAGGTTTCAGGTGCAACTGGCTGCCATCTGCTAAGAGCATTAGCCTAGCCGAAATGGCTGCTGGATTTCGTACTGCTTTTAGAATGCTGAACCAGCATCAGGGGCTGTCTGTCCGTCTTTTACCACCGAAACAAATACGGTTGCATAAACTCACCGCACCTCACCCCTGCAGATCGGGCACATAAATTTGCTTTAGTGGAAGGAGCGTCCGGTATCGTGGTGAAAGCTGAGAGTAATTTTCAAGGATCAGCTCAACGAACTGCTCGCCATCAATCAGGCGCAGCTTAGGTCGGTTGCGCTCAAGCTCCACAGATTGCCGGCTGAACGAACCTAGGCCGATAAATAACCCATATTCGCCTTCACCTAATGTGCCGAGCAGCTGATCTACTTCTGGACGCGGAACTTGGTCGGTCTTGCGTTTGCACTGGACCTTCAGAATGGGCGGTTCAAACCCGAGCTTGTCGCGATGGGCGATCACGTCGACGCCGCCATCGCCTGAACGCTGCGTGACGCGGGCGGTGTACCCCATGCATTCGAGCAAATGCGCGACAAACTCCTCGAACTCATAGCCCGACAGCTTGGTCATGATCTGGCGGATGATGAAATCGCCGGTTGTCAGCTCCGCTTGCTTGGATACGGCGACTGTCGCCGTATCGTCGTCCTCAATCTCTACTGCCGGTTCGTTCACCGGGGCATCGCCTTCAGGTACCGCTATGCCCAGCTTCGTAAGGAATGCGTCAGCACTGCTTTGGATCAGGAACACCGTGATGAACGCGCCAATCTCGTTGAGGACGCTTTGCCCGAACTCATTTCGGGGAAGGTGCAGCAGCCACTCGACGCCCCGGTGATTGGGATAGTCATCGGGGTCGTCAGAAAAATGTTCAAAAGCGCCGGTGAACCTGCCGACATTGACCATGCGGTCGTGTTTCGAAGGATACACGACGATGTCGCCTGCCTTCATCTCGTGGGTGAAGCGAAAAAGGATGCCTGCATCGACAGGCCGTGAGCCGACTTTCTTGTCCGGGTAGTACTGAGCCAGTGCAGCCTTAAGGGCGTCCCGATCCGCATATTGCCTCAGGTCGCCCAAGGCCGACCAGCCGATTGCGACATATCCGCCGTCCACGGGGCGGCTGCCGACATGCTCGCCCATATGGACGCCCCATACCCGTGGATTCTGGTTCAAAGTGGCACCTCAAAATATCCGTTCAATCAACGGCTTCTGGAGCCGTGCCGCAAGCAAAAACATGATGGTAGCCAAACTCGCACTCGCCCCCAGCGGCGAAGTTCACAACAGCCATCTCCGAACGATTTCCTTTTACTGGAAGCTCACGCCATGTGATTTGATCGTGCTGTACCCGACTGGAGGATAGCAATGGCGACCGAAACTCACGCAGACCGCCAAGAATTAGACGATTGGGCAATTTACGGCCCAAAGGACCCAGAAATCAGTCGATTGGTGGCGCGTCTGGTTCTCGACCATGGATTGCGCGTCCGTGACGTCGAAGCACTTATCCTTGTCATCTTGCAGGAAAAGATTGCTGCCGAAGAGGCCCGTTAATCGCGAAATGGCGAGCCGTTCCACGTTACTCGGTACAACCCTGTGTTGTTTCGGGCAGCCAAGAAGATCAAAGCTCCACGCCCTGTCGCGCTGTTCAGGCGCCGAGTAGCATGAAGGTTTTCCATGGCTGTCAGATCCACGTTGCATCCCCAACCGGCATCGGAAGGGGTATGACTTCTGACGCCTGATGAGGAAACCGCCCGAACTGGTGGCCTTTACGACGTGAAACCCGCTCGGTCGGGTGACGATCACCTTCTCCGACGAAAGGCCCGAAAACCAGAGCGTTCAAAGGTCTGCCCCCGCAGTGAGAACCGCGGCGGCGAAGTGGCCCACGAAGGCGTGCAGCGTGAACTCTGCCGTTGATCGCGGACACCGTCCCCACCAAGCACGGCGCGGCGCGAAGGGGTCTCAGCCAAACGCACGTCAGCCCAAGCCACCCATTCAATCTAAAAACATATTGTATCCCAATGTGTTAGTGAACAACCCGCTTGATTCGGCGAATCGCTCCAGTAACAGTAAGCGGGGTGATTCGCGGAGCTCGTGCGAGGCCCTACTAGTCTAAAGCGGAGTGACGATGACCGTTAACCTAGCCCGCCATGCCGACATTCGAAAACGATTGGGAGCGCTCGGCTTGTCCCTCAGCGCTCTCGCACGTGAGGTGGGGGTGACGCCGGAAACGGTCACGATTGTCAGCCAAGGCTACCGTAGGTCGCGGCGCGTCGAGAAGCAAATTGCCGCTGCCTTGGGCACGACGCCAGAGCAACTGTTTCCCGAACGCTATTTGTCAGAGGAGGGCTTAGCCTACCGTCGAATGGGAAAAAGGCCCTCCTGGTGGAACAGGAAGGCCCTTCAGAAATAGGTGTCGATTGGTACCGACCCTTCTTCTTTCCCCCGAGACGCAGAAAAAGTCAACCCGTCGGAGTGGTTCCGGCGGGGTAGGTCCCTGCATACTTATGAGAAGGCGGAAACGCTGCTTCTTCCGCGCCCATCGGCGACGGTCTGGAAGTTCGCACGCTCCGAAACCATGATGAACAACACACTGATCTACCGCAGCCCTGATCCGAGCCGCGCGAGCCGCGATGTCATACGGCGTTCCAGAGCGAGCCTTCGCGGCAGCATGATTGCCAAAGTGCCAGCGTTCCCCTACCCGCGCGTCATACAGTTCGAGAGCATGCTCGAATATCGGTTCCTGTGCATGACGCTCGTGCGTCCCGACATCCACGATATTTTGGAACAGCCCCCTGCGATTCATTACCGGCGTGGGGATGGTAGCGACGCTTCCCATGTTTTCGACTTCGTCGTGACCCTGAGCAGCGGCGAAAGGATCGCCATTGCGATCAAGCCTGCGGATCGGGTGGTCCAGCGCGATTTCGTAACGGAGCTCGGTTGTGTCGCGGCCGCGATGCCCAAACATTTCGCTCACAGGGTCAAGCTGATCACCGATGAACAACTCAACCGGCGAGCAGCCGCAGAGGCCGCGCGGCTGGTCATGCGAAGCCGCCCCCAGCTGACGGAGGTTGCGGCATGACGCTACGCCTCCGACTATCACGCTCTGACCTGCTGAACATCGACAGCGTTCCTTATCGCCCTCTGGAGACGGAGGGAGATATCGTCATCTTGGAACGTGCTGACCAGCCCGGCATCACTCAAGCTTTCACTCATGCAAAAGTCTCTGAACTTTTGAGGTCGTCGGGCGCGCGCTATCAGCCGGGCTACTTCGACTTCGCACGCAGCCGCATGTTGAGAGACAGCCCTGTCGAATTGATCAACGAGCTTGCCCCAAAGGTTCAGTCTAGTCTGCTGTGGAAAAGCGCAATCTGCAAAGCTTTCCTGAAGTTGGCTGACGAGAAACGTGCTGTCCGGACTTACGCGTCAGTCTCGAAGGTGAAAGGGGAGCTAGAGCTGATCGTTCGAGAACAGGAATACAAAGCACCCGGCACTGGCAAGCGCGCGGGGAGCGAGATCATTTCTCGCAAGATGCCTTGTTCCAAAACTATTCTCAAATGGGTGAAACGCTATGAACAGTCGGGCTATAGTGCCCTGGCGCTTCTGCCAAAGACCCGTTGTAGCGGCAATCGCGACGCTCGCTGGTGTCATCGCACCGAGGCCATGGCCTCGGACGTCATCGAAGTCTTCGCGAACACACAACGCCCCTCCAAAAAGCAAGCCGTCACTCAGGTTCAGCGTCGTATCAAGACCGAGAACGGCCGCCGTCTGGGCGATGGGCTGCCACTGCTGACTATACCATCGTCCCGCACCTTGCATCGCCGTCTTAAGGAAGCCGACCCATACTACATCCACGCCCGCCGCTGGGGAATCGACGCCGCCAATCGCAGGTTCAATCTTTCCGAAATAGGCGTGGAGACGCTGTTCCCCGGCGAGCGGGTGGAGATGGATGAAAATCGGCTCGACGTGATCACGTTGCTGACGCTGTCTGGCATGCTGGACCAGTTACCGATTGAGCAAGTCGAACGGCTAAAGGTACGCCGGTGGATCTATGCGGCGAAGGACTGTGCAACAAAATGCATTGTTGCCATGCGCCTTGCAACCACACCAAATGCACAGGATGCCGTTCAGACCCTGCGTGACGTGCTACAAGATCGTACGCCCTATGCCTCGGCTGCCGGTTGCGAAAGTGCGTGGGATCAGGTCTCTGGTATCGGGGCAATCGTTACTGACCAGGGATCGGCTTTCATTTCTGCGGAGTTTCGCTCGGCTGCGGAATCGCTTGGAGTGACGATGCATCTTCCTCCAGCCGGGCTGCCGCAGATGCGTGGCAATATGGAAAGCTTCTTCCGCACCCTCGGGCACAAGCTTATGCCGCTTCTATCGGGGCGCACCTTCTTCAACCCCGTGGAGCGTCGCGACTATCCGTCCGAGCAGTTGGCCTGCCTTGATGATGATGACCTTATCCGCATTCTGCTGACCTTCGTGGTAGACATCTATCACAATGAGCCACACGGGTCCTTGAAGGGGGAAACTCCTGCGAATTGCTGGAAGCGGCTGGCCGAAGAACAAGGATTGCTGCCAGTTCCAGATGGCCTGACCCTTAGAAAGACCTTCGGTCGGCCCCTCACGCGCAAATTGCGCCGCGATGGGGTGCTGTTCGCCGGACTGTCTTACAGCTGTAGCGCGCTGCGTGAGGCATTCTTGCACTCACCCGAGCGTGATGTGGAGATCCGCGCCGATTTGTTTGACCTAGGCTGGATTGCGGTGAAGGTCGGGAACGGGTGGCACCCGGCCAAATGCAACCACCGCGGCTTCGATGGTCTTCGCTACACCGATTGGCAGGAGGCCAGCCGCGCGCTTCGCCTTCAGCATCGCCGTGCAGCGGCGCTGTCCGAAGATGTTGTGCAGCGCGCCATCACTCGGATTTCGGAGACAAATCGCGCAGCAGCGCTGCGAATGCAGCTCACGCCTTACCACATCACCGACGCCGAGATCGCACGAAACGAAAAGGCCCTGCATTTCTCGCTGACGTCATCAGCAGAGAGTTTGGCCATCGCTTCGCGCACGGGAGACCCCCTTACCGACGGCATCGACATCTTTCCACACGATGCGGCGAACTTACCCATCGCCAGTCCGAACGACCAAGTCCTTCCGTCAGCGTCGCTTGGAACCCATCGCATCGCCGCGTGGAAGCTCGACGATGAATGATAAGCGCCAAAGCACAGCCGAAACAATTGCTTCCTTGCGGGCTCAATTCATCCGACATGAGCGGTTTGACCCCCTGCACGCTCGCTTCCAGATGCTGCTGGAAAAGCGCCTTGCCGATCTTTCGGCAGGGCGGACTGCTGACTCTCACGGTATTGCGCTGTCAGGCGCGTCAGGAACAGGCAAGAGCTGCGCTGCATCTCAACTTCTCGCGGGGGCGCGAAGGCGCCTTGCAACGTCCTCGCTGCCGGAAGCAACGCTCATCAGCCTCCGCGTCCCCTCCCCTGCGACACTGAAATTCATGGGGCAAATGATCCTGCGGGCCCTTGGCTACAGCCTCTCGTCAGAACGACAGGCTTGGTACATTTGGGACCTCGTGCGACATCAGCTGAAACTTCGGCAAGTGCTTTTCCTGCATCTGGACGAAGCTCAGGATCTGAGTTCTCGGGGCACGAAGGTCGAGTTGAATGCCGTTGCATCCATGCTGAAGACGCTGATGACCGATCCACATTGGCCGGTGGGCATCCTTCTGTCAGGCACGGAAGAATTGGAACGCATCTTGAACCATGATCCGCAGTTGGCGCGGCGCATGAGTGCAATACATTTCGCGCCTTTGTCGGCAGCGGCGCATGCGCGGGATACGGCGGGTCTCGTCGAAAGTTATGCTACTCGTGCAGGTCTCACCGTAGCACCTGACGCCCAAGGCATCGATATGGCCGAACGACTGATCCACGCTGCCGCATTCCAATTTGGCTTGGTGATCGAAATTATCATCGCGGCATTGGAGGTCGCCCTTCTTGCTGGCAGCGCGGTTCTTTGGGCAAACCATTTCGCCTTGGCTTTCGAGGAGCGCTCTTCCTGCTCGGATGCCTTCAACCCTTTCATTGTTGGCGATTATCATCGGATTGATGCCCGCAAGGTCTTCACTCGGGAGGATAACTGATGTCCTACGCAATGAGTCTTCCACTAGTCGTTGACCCTATCGCAGGCGAAAGTGCGACATCGCTAGCCTCCCGCCTTGCGAAACTGAACGGAGCACCCCGGCTTATCGCCTTCTGCTCGGACTTGGGTATAAGCCATCGTCGCCTTACCAACGGGGAACCCGCCGAGATCGAGCATATTGCGGCTCTGGCCGGACAAGCGCCAGAGCCACTGCTGTTCTGGACGCCTCAGCATTTTGGGCCGGGGTGGTTCAATCTAGGCTGCGCGCGGATTAAGTTCACCGCGTTCTCGCGGTCTCTGACGCGTGCATGCCCTACCTGTCTGCAAGCAGCCGACTTGCGTGATCCAAGTTTTCAGGCTGGCCATCGTGGCCTTTGGCAATTGTCGAGCATTCGGGGCTGTACGATCCATAGCTGCGCTCTGGTCACACTTCCTGCCCCGGCGGCCAACAAGGATCTCTATGATTTCGCTCGTCTTGCGGAGCGATACGTCCCCGCGGCCGCGTATCGCATCCCGGAGGGTGACTGGGAGTTAGAACGCTATCTTATTGATCGCGTAACCAAAGAAGCAGGTCATCGCTGGATCGACACTTTGCCCTTCCATGTGGCCTCCCAGGCGGCAGACAACCTCGGCGTCCTTTTGACGCTTGGCCCCGATACCAGCCGAAGGGGCATCAGCGATCAACAATGGATAGCATCCGGCTCTGCCGGATATCGTGTGCTCGCCGAGGGGCCCAATGCGCTTCTGCACGCATTGAGAGACATGAAGCGCGGCCACGTCAACGATGCCGGACGCTACCTCGCGCGTTATCGCTTCTTTTTCGATTGGCTACGCTACCGTGACGATGATCGAAGCTTCGACAGCCTTCGCGATCTGGTCCGGGAGTTCGTCTGGACGAACTTCCCGGTCGCAAAAGGTGCCAAGGTTCTGGGACAAGAATGCCCTCGCCAGTTTGTACACTCGCTCTCCACCGCCGTCACGAAGACGGGAATCACGAAACGCCAATTGGGCCGCCGACTTTGCGCGTTGGGACTGGCGCGCCAGAGCGGCGGTGAACTGGGTTTCGACATCCATGATTACATCGCAGACGAGGTAATCATAAAGATCGCCTCCGAGTTCTCGGGCGTGGTGAACGCGACGGAGGCAGCCGCCTTTTTAGGGATCAAGTGCTTCATGCTGACACAGCTGACCAGATCCGATCTTATCCGAACGTACGCCTCTGATGAAAAAGCGCTTCCTCTCTATGAGACTTCTACGCTTACCGATTTCATGGCTAGTCTCGAGCGACTTCGCGAACCCGGCCTTCCAGAGAACGGTTGGCTGGAAATCCCAACAGCCGCGCATCGCGCCAAGATCACCACCGCCACGGCGGTTTCGCTGATCTTCCTGCACATGCTCCCGCTACGCTGTCCTCGCCGCGAGATTTCAGGATTTCGGGATCCCCATGTGGATGTGGCAACCTTGCGCGAAGCCATCAGCCTTCCCGAAGAAGGCGCAGTTCATCCAAGGCGCGCGGCGAAGATTCTTGATGTGCCAGCCGCCACCATCGCAGCAATGCTGCAACGCGGGCACTTGGACAGTATTCCCGTTCCTCGGCCTTCACCCGGTCCACCGGTCCTCTACGTTTGCCCCACCGCCGTCACGAGTTTTTCGAATTTCTTCGTGACGAAGAACCAAGCTATGCAGCAGATGAGCGGTCGACATACCCCTGCTGTGATTGAGCAACTTCTGGAGGAATACCGAATTAACTTTAGCACAACGACGGAGCCGATTTACAGAAGCGACGTGCTTGCAGAGATTTGAATAATGAGATCACCGGCCTGATGGTCGGTGTTTTTTTGACCAAGCGCTGGAAGAACTACGTGGCAGAAATGGAAGGGGAAGTGTTCAGTCGAGAAAAATGACGGCTGATTTTACTCCGCTTTTTGCCGTCTGAATGGAACAACTATCTGGCACTGTCCAACATGCTCGGCATGTATAAACATCATTCACAACGAAATGATTACCAACGCGCCTCGCGCCGGAAGCAAGCTGTGATGCTACAGTTTTTGCACCATACGACGCTGAAGCAATGCACGATGCCGCAATCGCTTGGGTGCCATCCCCGGGAAATCAAGTAGCCATCAGCGGCAAAGGTGATGGCGATGGTGCCGCCTTTGCCGTCAAGGCTTCCAGACTTACAGACTTACAGCGCAGAACGGAAAGTGCCGTGGACTATCGGTTCGGTTTGCGCTCGCTCGCTTGCCGACATCCGTCCGTTTTCTTTTGCCGATTCTTTCAAGGAAGAATCGAGCTTTGTCTTGAAATCTTCGCGACGACGAAAAAGCCCAAGCATTCTGACCCCCGAGTCCAAAATCAGACCAGGCTCAAGGCCCATTGATTTCAGTCTTCTGGCGTGATGCAGGCTCCGCAAGGAGCTCTGACCGATGAGCAACCTTTATTGGCTGAGCGACGCGCAAATGGAGCGCCTCAAGCTGTTTGAAGGGGAAACAGTCCCCCAGACTGTTTTCTGATCCTCTCTGGGGCGGAACCGGAACAGGGTTTGAAAACCGTCCCCACCCACAACGGAAACCGCGCCGCAAAGGATTGAAATAAAATAAGGAGATATAGATCTGGCGATCCCGGGAGGATTCGAACCCCCGACCAGCCGCTTAGAAGGCGGCTGCTCTATCCAACTGAGCTACGGGACCGTCGAGGCAGTCTTGGACCAGCTTTGCGGCCAAATCAACCTCCCCTCTGCATCAATCGAGTGCGAGGGTCATGAAAACGCTGTTGGGATCCTCTCCGTAGCCTTCAAAGGGCGGACATTCGCGAAAGCCCGCGCGGGCATAGAGGGCGCGGGCCGCGATGAAGGTCGGCTGGATGCCTGTTTCAAGGCTGAGGCGGGCAAAGCCTTCGGCGCGGGCATGACCGATCAAAGCCTCGAGCATCCGGCGCGAATGGCCGCGGCCGCGATCCTCTGCAAGGACATGCATGGACTTCACCTCGCCATGATCGGGTGCGATGCGCTTGACCGCCCCCATCGCGACCGCGCGGCCGTGGTCGCGGATGGTGTAGAAGCCGATATCGGGGTGCTCAAGCGTCTCGCGCGGCATCATATGGATCGATTCGGGCGGGGTATCGGCATGCATGTCGATGGTGTGGCGCTCGAAAAGCAAAGCCAGATCTTGCGCCAAAGGCGACTCGCGCGTCGTCGTCAAATTCTCGGCCATACCCTGCCCCTTTACCTGATGGCGCCGGTTTTCCAGAGAATGCCGCGCTTGTCGAGGGCCGCGCCCGCATTTCCCGCAACCCGCCCCCTGCCGGTCACGAGGCTTCCAAAAGCCCGAGCAGCGGCGGGGCTTTACAGCGCCTTGGAAACACGCAGACTTTAGCCCAGATCTTACCCTGCGGGCTCTGCCCGCCCCTTTCGCGGCAGGCCCCATGACCGATCTCCCGACCCTCGATGCGCTTCGCCACCGTGACGCCACGGATGTTCTGGCGGCTTTCCGATCCGAATTCGTATTGCCCGAGGGCATGATCTATTTCGACGGCAACTCGCTTGGCCCCGCGCCGAAAGAAGCGCTCTCGGAGCTTGAACAGGCCGCGCGTCAGGAATGGTCGCAAGACCTGATCCGCAGCTGGAACTCGGCGAACTGGTTCCAGCTTCCGCTGGAGCTGGGCGACCGGATCGGGGCGATCATCGGTGCGGCGGCCGGTCAGGTTGCGGTCAGCGACAGTACCTCGATCAATATTTTCAAAGCCCTGAGCGCCGCTCTTTCTCTGCGCCCGGGACGCGGCACGATCCTTGCCGAAGCCTCGAGCTTTCCCACCGATCTCTATATCGCCGAGGGGCTGGTCGCCACGCGGCCGGGCCTGACACTGCGCCTCGAAGGGGTCGACGGCGCACGGATCGAAGAGATGCTGGACGACGATGTGGCGGTCGTTCTGCTCAACCATGTGAATTACCGCAGCGGCAGCCTGCTCGACATGGCGGCGCTGACGGCCAAGATCCACGCGGCGGGTGCGCTGGTCATCTGGGACCTCTGCCATAGCGCGGGCGCGGTGCCCATCGAGCTGGATGGCGCGCATGCCGATTTCGCGGTCGGATGCAGCTATAAATACCTCAATGGCGGCCCGGGCGCGCCGGCCTTTCTCTATGCCGCCACCCGCCATCATGCGGAGCTCAGCCAACCGCTTTCCGGCTGGTGGGGCCATGCCCGCCCCTTCGCCTTCGAGACGCGCTACGACGCCCATCAGGGCATTGCGAAATTTCTCTGCGGCACCCAGCCCATCCTGTCGCTGCGCGCGCTCAAAGGCGCGCTCGCGATGTGGGAGCGGGTCGATATGGCGGCGCTGCGCGCCAAAAGCCAAAGCCTGACCGATCTGTTCATCGCTTTGGTCGAAAACCGCTGCGCGGGCCACGGGCTTGTGCTTCAGACGACGCGCGATCGCGATCTTCGCGGCTCTCAGGTCTCCTTCTCCCATCCCGAGGCCTATCCGGTCATGCAGGCCCTGATCGAGCGCAATGTGATCGGCGACTTCCGCGCCCCCGACGTGCTCCGCTTCGGGTTCACGCCGCTTTATCTGAGCCATGAAGATGTCTGGAACGCGGTCGAGATCCTGCGCGAGGTGCTGGACTCCGGCATCTGGCGCGAGCCGCGTTTTGCCGCCCGCAGCGCGGTGACCTGATCCGAGGATCGCCCCTCAGGCCGCCAGCCGCTCTTGCGCCACTTCGGCGATCAGGCTGGCGGTTTCCTCCATCAGCCGTCCCATGGAAGAGGTCCGCCGCCAAAACAGACCGATGCGGCGGCTGACATTGCCGTCCTCGAAAGGCAGAACCTTCATCTCGTGCTCGCCGCCCTGACCGGCATTGCCGGCAAGGGCCGGCAAAAGGGTGATGCCGACACCCGCCACCACCATCTGGCGCAGGGTCTCGAGGCTTGTGCCGCGAAAGCCGCTGCGCTCGACCGCGCCAGACAGCCTGCAAAGCTCGAGCGCTTGTTCGCGCAGGCAATGGCCCTCCTCGAGGAGCATCAGGCTTTGATCGGCCAAAGCTCCGGGGCCGACCGATTTGGCCGAGGCAAGCGCATGATTGCCCGGCACGGCCAAAAAGAAAGGCTCGCGGAACAAGACCTTGCCGGTCAAATGGCTATCATGGACCGGCAAGGCCAAAAGCGCGGCATCGATCTGGCCCTCGACCAGACGACGCACCAGAAGATCGCTTTTTTCCTCGGTCAAAAGCAGCTCGACATCGGGAAAACCCGCGATGAAGCGCGGCACGATATGAGGCAGAAGATAGGGCGCGAGCGTCGGGAAAACGCCCAAACGTAGCCGCGTCGTGCCGGATTCGCCGTGACGCGCGGCGTCGCCGCGCATCTGCGCCACCTCGTCGAGGATGCGGCGGGCGCGGGCCAAAGCCTCTTGGCCCGCAGCGGTGAAAATCACGTTGCGTGGCACTCGTTCGACCAGCGCCACGCCCAGTTCTTCCTCCAGCTTCTTGAGCTGGGTCGAAACCGTGGGCTGGCTGACACCGCAGATCTCGGCGGCGCGGCGGAAGTTCCGCTGATCCGCCAGCGCCACCAGATATTCCAGCTCACGCAGGTTCATCGCGCTTTACGCCGCCTTTTCTTCGGGGGCCGAGACGCGGATCAGGTGATCAAAGGCCGCAAGCGAGGCCTTCGCCCCCTCGCCCATCGCGATCACGATCTGCTTGTAGGGCGTCGTGGTGCAGTCACCTGCCGCGAAAACACCGGGCATCGAGGTCGCGCCATGGGCATCGACGACGATTTCACCGCGCGGGCTCAGATCGATCGTGCCCTTGAGCCAATCGGTATTCGGCATCAGCCCGATCTGGACGAAGATGCCCTCGAGCGCGATCTCGCGGATCTCGCCGCTGGTGCGGTCCTCGTAGGCCAGACCGGTGACGCGGGTGCCGTCGCCCTTGACTTCGGTGGTTTTGGCATGGGTCAGGATCGTGACGTTTTTCAGGCTGCGCAATTTGCGCTGCAAGACATCATCGGCGCGCAGCTGCTTGTCGAATTCGATCAAGGTGACATGGGCCACCAGCCCCGCCAGATCGATCGCCGCCTCGACGCCCGAGTTCCCGCCGCCGATTACCGCAATGCGCTTGCCCTTGAACAAAGGCCCGTCGCAATGGGGGCAGAAGGCCACGCCTTTGTTGAGGTAATCCTGCTCGCCAGGAACCCCCATCTTGCGCCAGCGCGCGCCGGTAGACAGCACGACCGAAGCCGCAGTCAGTGCAGCACCCGAGGCCATGGTGACTCGGAAGCCGCCCTCGACCGCCTCGAGCTTGGTCGCGGTCTGAAGGTTCATGACCTCGACATCATATTCTCGCACATGGGTTTCCAGCGCCGCGGCCAGTTTCGGCCCTTCGGTATGGGGCACCGAGATAAAATTCTCGATCGCCATCGTATCAAGCACCTGCCCGCCGAAACGCTCGGCCGCGACACCCGTGCGGATGCCCTTGCGCGCGGCATAGACCGCCGCAGCCGCACCGGCCGGCCCGCCACCGACGACCAAAACGTCGAAAGGCGCCTGCGCATTGACGGCATCGGCCGCACGATTCGCGGCACCGGTATCGATCTTGGCAAGGATTTCTTCGGCACTCATGCGGCCCGAAGCAAAGGGCTGGCCGTTGAGATAGATCGCCGGCACCGACATGATCTGGCGCGCTTCGACCTCGGGCTGGAACAGCGCCCCGTCGATCGCGACATGCTCGATCCCCGGGTTGAGAACCGCCATCAGGTTGAGCGCCTGCACCACATCGGGGCAGTTCTGGCAGGACAGCGAGAAATAGGTCTCGAATTTGAAGCTGCCCTCGAGACCGCGGATCTGGTCGAGAACCGCCTGCTCGAGTTTCGGCGGATAGCCACCGACCTGCAACAGCGCCAAAACCAGCGAGGTGAACTCGTGCCCCATCGGCAGACCGGCAAAGGTCAGGCTGATATCCTCGCCGGGCGAGCTCAGAGCAAAGGACGGCACGCGCGCCGCATCGTCGCCGCGCGTGACCGTGATCTTGTCGGAAAGCTCGCGGATTTCCTCCAGCAGCTCCAGCATGTCGCGGGATTTCGCACCATCATCGGCAAAAGCCGTGATCACGACCGGACGGGTCACCCGTTCCAGATAGGCTTTGAGCTGGGTTTTCAGATTGGCGTCGAGCATGTCGTCCTCACGGGTTGCGCGGCGCGGTCTCGCGCCGGTGTGAAGCTCCCCGACCGGTGCCGGAGAGCCGTTCTTCATCAGGAAAATACCCGAAAGAGGCTTCGGCCTCAGATCTTGCCGACGAGGTCGAGCGAGGGTGCCAGCGTCTCTTCGCCCTCTTTCCATTTCGCGGGGCAAACTTCACCGGGATGCGCGCGGACGTATTGTGCGGCTTTGAGCTTGCGCACGAGGTCGGTCGCGTCGCGGCCGATGCCTTCGGCGGTGATTTCCATCGCCTGGATGATGCCGTCCGGATCGACGATGAAGGTCGCGCGATCGGCCAGACCTTCGGCTTCGCGCATCGCGTCGAAGTTGCGGGTCAGGATGCCGACCGGATCGCCGATCATCGCATACTGGATCTTGCCGATCGTCTCCGAGCTGTCGTGCCAGGCTTTGTGGGTGAAGTGGGTGTCGGTCGAAACCGAGAACACCTCGACGCCCATTTTCTGCAGTTCTTCATAATGGTCGGCGACATCGCCCAGCTCGGTCGGGCAGACAAAGGTGAAATCGGCCGGATAGAAGAAGAACACGGCCCATTTGCCCGAGATGTCGGCATCGGTGACTTCAATGAATTTGCCCTGTTTGAAAGCCTGCGCTTTGAAGGGGCGGATTTTGGTGTTGATCAGAGCCATGATCGTGTCCTTTCAGAATGGTTGAACTTGATCTAGGTCCTGCCGGAGCGAATGTAAAATAGATTGAAATGTCACTTCTGATATATAATATCTATCAATCTTTCTGCGCGCGCGAAAAGCCCAGCAATTCCTGCTTTCGCGCATCGCTTGCCCGAAAGGCACCGCGGACGGAATGTTTGAAACCAGACTAAAGTTTGACGGTTTTCTTGTGTTTTTCGGGCGTTACGCGCAGTTTTCGGGACATTCTCTCGCGCCTGCACATGGTCGCGACACAAAAGAGACTACGCCCCTTTCAAAACCACCAGCCCCGGACCCCGCCGTCTACGCGCCCCTTTATGCTGCGCTGCGACATTCCGCCGCGCATCGCCACAGACACCCCCCACCCCCGAAAAGGCAACGGCCCCGAAAGGGGCCGCGCATCCGTCGCAAGGGGTTCAGGTCTGTGGTCTCAGATCCACTTCGCCAAGGGCGGAAGGCTCATCAGGACCGCATTGGGATCATGGCCCGTCGCGAGGCCGAACTTCGTGCCGCGATCATAGACGAGGTTGTATTCGGCATAGAGGCCGCGATGGACCAGCTGCGCCTCGCGGTCGTCCGCGGTCCAATCCTGTTTCGAGCGCGCCTCGGCCAAGGGCAGGAAGGCGGGCAGGAAAGCCTCGCCCACGGCGCGGGTAAAGTCGAAATCGGCGCGCCAGTCGCCGGTGTTGAGATCGTCGTAGAAGATCCCGCCGACGCCGCGCGCGCGGCCGCGATGCGGAATAAAGAAATACTCGTCCGCCCATTCCTTGAAGCGCGGATAATAGCCCGCATCATAGGGGTCGCAGGCATCTTTCAGAACCTGATGGAAAAAGCGCGTATCCGCGTCATATTCGAGGCAGGGGTTGAGGTCGGTGCCGCCGCCGAACCACCAGGCCGAGGGCGTCCAGAACATCCGCGTGTTCATGTGGACGGCCGGTGCGTGGGGGTTTTGCATATGGGCGACAAGGCTGATGCCGCTGGCCCAGAAACGCGGATCCTCGGCCACGCCCGGCACACCGCGCGCGGTCATCGCCGCCTGCGCCTGCGGGGCAAGCTCGCCATGAACCTCGGACCAGTTGACGCCGACCTTCTCGAAAACGCGGCCGCCACGCATCACCGACATGATGCCGCCGCCGCCGTTATTGGGACGCGAAGTCGGGGTGACCTCGAAACGGCCGGCGGGGCCTTCGCCCGCGCTGCGGTCCTCGAGCCCCTCGAAAGCCGCGACGATCTGGTCACGCAGCTCATGAAACCAGGCGGCGGCCTCTTTGCGCTCTTCCATCATCATCATTGCCGTTCTCCACGCATCTTGAATTACCGCGCCAAGTCCGCGACATTGGGCGCGTAGCAACCACTACAGGTCCGCCCCATGTCCCGCAACATTGCCTTCGCCCTTCTTCCGGTTCTGGTGCTGACCGCCTGCGGTACGCCGCAGGAGCAATGCATCCGCCGCAACACTTCGGAATACCGCACGATTTCTTCGCTTCTGGCCGAGGTCGAAGGAAATATCGCGCGCGGCTATGCCTGGCAGGAACGCGAGGTCACCCGCACCGAATGGGATGACTGCCGTGCATGGGTGCGCGGAAAAGGCGGCGAACCCGTGCTGATCTCGCGCCCCTGTCTGCGCGATGTCACCGATACCGAGCGCTACCGCGTGCCGATCGATCCCGCTTCGGAAAAGCGCAAACGCGACAATCTCGTCGAGCGCCGCGCCGCTTTGGCCAAACAGGCCAATGCCGCCGTCAGCGCATGCCGCGCGGCCTATCCCGAGGAAACGACGGCCAAATAGGCCGCCTGCCCTGTCGTGAAAAAGGATCAGTAGACCGGCGGCGTCAGCGCATCGGCGAGGCTGCGGCCGCCGTCGACGCGCAGGATTTGGCCGGTGATGAAGCTCGATGCTTCGCTTGCCAGAAACTGCGCTGCGGGGCCGATCTCTTCGGCTCCCGCGATGCGGCCCAAAGGCGTTGCCGCCACCAGCCGCTCGCGCAGCCCCGGCTCGGCCTTGAGGCTGCTCTGGAGCACATTCGACATGATGCTGGCAAAAGCGATGCCGTTCACGCGGATTTTCTTGGGCGCAAGCGCCATCGCCAGCGAGCGTGTGGCTTGCGCCTGCGCGGCGCTGGCGATCGAATAGGCCATCATCTGCGGTTGCGGACGGTCGGCGGCAAGCGAGGTCAGGTTGATGATCGAGCCGGCCTGAATCTCGGGCTGGTCGATCTCGGCCTGTGCGGTCATGCGCTTTGCAACCATCTGCGACAATTTCAGCGCCGAGCTCATGTTCTGGCGCATCATATCGCCCATCAGCTCCTCCTCGACCGTCAGCGGGTCGCAGAACTGGACGTTGCGATGGGCGTTCACCAAAATGTCGATGCGCTCGAAACTGTCGATCGTCGCCGAGACCAGATTGGCCAAGGTAAGCTTTTGGCCGAGATCGCCCGAAAAGCCGCGCACCTGGTCATGGCCGTGCATGTCGGCCCCCAGCTCCGCCTCGAGCGCGGCCTCGTCGCCATCGGCATAGACGACATTCGCACCCGCCTCGCGGAAGTGGCGCGCGATCGCAAGTCCGATGCCGCGTCCGGCGCCGGTCACGATGGCGGTCTTGCCCTGAAGCGAAGTGTTCACGATTTGCGACCCTTTTTGCGCGCGACGGCACCACGGCCCGCACCGCTGGCGGTCAGGATCTTGAAGCGGGAATCGCCTCCGATCTCGGAAACATCGGCAAAGTTGTCGCGCAGAACCGCCTCGTAGGGCAGATGGCGGTTTGCCACCATCCAAAGGCGCCCCGCCCCCGTCAAAAGCCGCGCGGCGGTCTGGATGAAGCCCGCGCCCAAAGCCGGATCGGCCTTGCGCCCCTCGTGGAACGGCGGGTTCATCACCACGCCGTTGACCGGCTCGGAAAGCGCGAAGGTCAAAGCGTCGGTCCAGTGGAAACGCGCGCGCGGATCAACCACATTGCGCTTGGCGCAATCGAGCGAGGCGGCATCGGCCTCGACCAGATGCAGGACCTCGACACCCGGTCGCGCAAGGATCTGTGCCGAAAGCCAGCCCCAGCCCGCGCCGAGATCGACAACGCGCGTCGGCATTTTCTCGGGGAGATGCGCAACCAGAGCTACCGAAGCCGGATCGGGACCGTCGGCGGAAAAGACGCCCGGAACCGTCGAAAAGCCCGGCGCGACCTCGGTCGCGGTCGCGACCCACTCCTGCGGATACCAGCGATCGGCCGGAATGGTCACGCGGAAGATCTTGCCGTGGGCGCGCGAATGGACCTCTTCGACCGGCAGAAGGCCGCGGATCTCGCGCAGAACGGAATCGATCCCGTCGGTCTTGAGGCCGTCGATCCAGAGCGCCGCCCCTTCGGGCAAAAGTGCCGAGGCCTGCGCCAGCCGTGCCCGCGCCAAGGCGCGCGAACGCGGGATGACGACCAGCGCCTGAGCGAATGCGCCCCGCGGCTCGGTCACGATGTCGTAGCCCCAGCCTTCCAGTGCCTGCACATCGGGGAAAAACCCTTGTACGATCTGGGTTTGGCCGGGGTCGAAGGGCGTCAGATCGAAATCGCGCCCCGCTCCGAGCAAGAGCATACGCCCGACGGGGGGCTGGTCACCGTAGGCTAATTCAATTCGCGATCCGGACACGGTTTTCCTATTCTTTTTCCATCGTGCATTGCAGCGGATGCTGCTGTCGCCGCGCCAGTTCCATGACTTGGGCGACCTTGGTCTCGGCGATCTCGTGCGAGAAAACACCGACGACCGCAACACCCTTGCGGTGCACGGTCAGCATGATCTCGATAGCCTGAGCATGCGTCAGCGAAAAGAGGCGTTCCAGCACATAGACGACGAATTCCATCGGCGTGAAATCGTCGTTGAGCAGCAAAACCTTGTACAAGGGCGGGCGCTGGGTGCGGGTTTTTGTCTTGACCGCTAAATCGACGTCGTCACGGTCGTTGGGAGTGCTCGTCATGATCACTTCTGTCAGGTCAGATGGGTTAAGGGGCATGTCGCAAGATATAGGCGTTTTGCCCGCATATGTAAGCCCCGGGCACGTCAAGCTCTGTTATGGCAAAGACCCGCCCATGTGACAATTGCGGAAAACGGTTGTTTTCGCAGCGGCCATAGCGTGCTATTATGCCTAAATTAAGGAAGGACCCGCATAATGAACGGGTCCTCGCAGGCAGATGAGATCGGACAGTGAGCAGAATCACCACACGCCTCCGTGCGGGACTATTGGTCCTGTTGGCATGTGCTTTGCCCATGGCGGCAAGCGCAGCCCCCTTTGCCGCCTTCGTCATGGACGCAAGGTCGGGTAAAGAAATCTATGCGCAGAATGCGGACACGAGGCTGCATCCTGCATCTTTGACGAAGATGATGACGCTTTATCTTGCCTTCACGGCGATCGAGCGTGGTCAGGTGCGGCTGGATACCAAGTTTCTGGTCTCGCAGCATGCGGCCGGGCAGCAGCCGTCGCGCCTCGGCCTCAAGGCGGGCCAGCGGATCGAGCTGCGCTATCTGATCCGCGCCGCAGCCGTGAAATCGGCCAATGACGCCGCGACCACGATCGGCGAGGGTCTCGGCGGCGGTTCCGAGGCGGTTTTCGCCCGCCAGATGACTGCAATGGCGCGCAATCTCGGGATGAACAACTCGAATTTCCGCAATGCCAACGGCCTCACGGCGGAAGGCCATTATTCCACGGCACGCGACATGAGCACGCTCGGCCGCCGCCTGTTTTACGATTTCCCCCAGTATTATTCGATTTTCTCGCGCCGTTCGGCCGATGCGGGCATTGCCAATGTGACCAGCACCAACCGCCGTTTTCTTGACGAATACGAAGGCGCGGACGGGATCAAGACCGGCTATACCCGCGCGGCAGGATTCAACCTGACGGCTTCGGCGAAACGCGGCAACAAGCGTATCATCGCCACGGTTCTGGGTGGTCAATCGACCGCGCACCGCACGCAGGTGATGAAGCAGCTGCTCGACACCGGCTTCGGAAAGGCCCCCACCCGCGTAAAGGAGGTAAAGCCCGAGCCTCCGCAGTATATGGTTCAACGCGATATTAAGCGCACGATCCAGGTGGCTCGGGCGGAACCGACGCAGGCGGCCCCCGAACCGTTCAAGATCTCGACTTCCGCGCGTCCGGCCGCACGGGCCAGCGCGGCCTCGGTGGTCAGTCCCGGCGCGATCGTCGCGGCGGTCCGCGGCGCGAACACCGAAGCGCAAAGCAATGCGGCCGCAGCAGCGCTTGATGCCAGCGCGCGCCCGCAGCGTCGGCCGGGCTCGACATCTTCTGCCGTGATCGCGACGAAATCCTCGCCGGTCGAGGATGTCGATCTGGCCGAAACCGCGCCGGTTCCGGCGAATACCGGCACCCTTTCGAGCTCGGCCCGTCCGGCGCGCAAAGCCAAGCGCGGCGGCGACGAAGTCAGCAGCCTCGATATCGGCAACCCGTCGCTGATCCCCGCTTCGGCGGCAGGTGCGGCAGCGCCGGGCGCGATCTTCGTGCAAACCAACCAGCCGCAGCCCGAAACCCTGCAGCTGGCGGCCCATAGTCCGGCGCGGCGCGAGGATACGATCATTCTCGCCTCGATGTCGCCCGAGATGGAGGCCGGTGACGCGATGGAAGCAACCGAAGTCGTCTCGCGCATCTCGAGCGGCGGCGGCAAAGCCTATGGCGTCTCGCTCGGCATGTACCGTTCGCAAAGCGAAGCCGAACAGCTTCTGCTGCGCACTTCGCTGCAGGAAAACGCGGCACTCGGCACCGCATTGCGTCGCGTCGGCAATACCAAACGCGGCTTCGAGGCGACCTTTACGGGCATGAACAAGGCCTCGGCCCGCCTCGCCTGCGACCGTCTTCTCGCCCGCCAGCAAGCCTGCACGGTTGTCGGCCCGTAAGCCTTTCGCAAAACCATCTGCCTCGAAAACAAAGGCGCGTCCCAATCGGGGCGCGCCTTTTCCATTGCGGGCCTGACAGACAAGGCCCCTGCCCTTCATGCGCGCGATTAATCCCGAGCATTCCGGGGCTTCGGGCGCTCGTCCCAATCTTGCTGGAGAATGCGCTGTGCGTCCCCCGCCGGATCGTCATATTGCTGGCGCTTGAGCGACCAGATGAAAGCGCAAAGCCCGAGCGCACCCAGCGCTAGGGACACGGGGATGAGGAAACCCAGAACAGCCATCGCTTGCTCCTTTCTTGGTCTTAGCGCAGACGCAACGCGTTCAGCGTCACTGTAATCGAGCTGATCGACATTGCCAAAGCCGCCAACAGCGGTGTCGCATAGCCCATGATCGCGAAGGGCACGGCAATGACATTATAGCCCGCCGAAATCGCGAAGTTTTCCTTGATGCGCAGCCGCGCGCGCCGCGAGACCTCGAGCGCCTCGGCGACAGGCGCAAGGTCGTTGCCGAGAAGCACGATATCCGAGGCGACCCGCGCCGCATCCAGCGCCGATGCCGGCGAAATCGCGACATGGGCCGCAGCCAGCGCAGCCGTGTCGTTGAGCCCGTCGCCAACCATCAGCACATGCGCGCCCCCTTCCTTCAGCGCGGCAATCGCCTGGGCTTTGCCGGTCGGCGTAACGCCGGCCTGCCATTCCTTGATCCCGAGCCGCGCGGCCGTTTCGCCAACCGCGCCGGCGCCATCGCCCGAAAGCAAGATCACGCGACGCCCCGAAGCGCGGATCGCCGCGACACAATCACCGGCACCCGGCCTCAAGCGGTCGCTAAAGCCCAGAACCTGAACCGGCCCCTCTCCGGCGCGGAAAGCCGTCGCCGCCGTGGTCAGACCCGCGCCGGTTTCGAGCCCGAGCCAGTCGGGGCGACCAAGACGGATCACGCCGCCCTCGTGGCGTGCCTCGACCCCGAAACCCGGGTGTTCGCGCACGTCCGTGATCGTGGCAGGCGTGGTGCCGGCCTCCACCAGCGCCGCCGCCAAGGCGCGCGACAAGGGATGGGCCGAGGCCTGCGCCAAAGCCAACGCCGCCGGACGGTCGCTTTCGTCGAGCGGCTCCAGCGAGGACAGCTGCGGCATGCCCATGGTCAATGTGCCGGTCTTGTCGAAAACCACGCAATCGACCTCGGCCAGCCGTTCAAGAGCGGTGCCGTCCTTGATCAGAAGTCCCTTGCGGAACAGCCGCCCCGAAGCCGTCGTCACGACCGCCGGAACCGCAAGTCCCAAGGCGCAGGGACAGGTGATGATCAGGACCGCCGCGGCGATATTGACCGCGACCCGCAGATCGCGCGTGTACCACAGCCATCCGAGAAAGCTCGTGAAAGCGAGGATATGGACGACAGGCGTATAAAATTCCGAGGCTTTTTGCGCGAGCGAGGCATAGCGGCCCCGCGCCGATTCCGCCGCCGAAACCAGCTCGGCGAGCCGCGCCAGCGAGCTGTCGCGCCCGACCGCTGTCACCGCGATCACCAAGGGGCCGGTCAGGTTGACCTCGCCCGCGGACAACAGGCTTCCCGGACCGGCGGGGGCGGGAATGCTCTCTCCGGTCAGAAGCGAACGATCGATCTCGCTGTGGCCGCGCAGGATGCGGCCATCCGCCGGAATGCGTCCGCCCGGCCGCACCAGAACCTCGTCGCCCGCCACCAGATCGGCGACCGCGACGGCTTCCTCGGCACCGTCCCTGATGCGGATGGCGCGGGGCACTTCGAGCGCGGTCAGCTCTTGCGCCGCCGAACGCGCGACCGAGCGCGCGCGATTGTCGAGATAGCGGCCGATCAGCAGGAAGAAGCACAAGGAGGTCACGCCGTCGAAATAGGCATGCTGCCCCGAATTCATCGTCTCGTAGACCGAGATCGCACTGGCGAGGATGAGCGCGAGCGAGATCGGGAAATCCATGCCGAGCCGGCCGTGCTTGAGCCCGCGCCATGCGCTTGCAAAGAAAGGCTTGCCCGCGAAGGCCACCGTCGGAAGCGCGATCGCGCCCGAGATCCAGTGGAACATGTCGCGGGTCGCGGCGTCGGCCCCCGACCAGACCGCGACCGACAAGATCATGACGTTCATCATCGCGAAACCCGCAACGCCAAGGCGCATCAGCAGATCGCGCCCCTCGCGGTCGGCCGCCGTCGCGCCCAATGCGGAGGCGTCAAGTTCGTGCGCCTCGTAGCCGATGCTTTCGACGACGGGGATCAGGTCGGCCGCGACCAGATCGGGCGCGTCGATACTGACGCGCCGCAAGCTCAGGTTCACCCGCGCGCCCCGCACACCTGGGTGGCGCGTCAGAACGCGCTCGACATCCGAAATGCAGGCCGCGCAATGGATACCCGGCAGCGAGAGCAGGATCGCCGAGGCTTTCTCGCCACGTTTGGCCAGATCGAGCGCAAGCGGCGCCGCATCGCAGGCGGGGCAAGCCGACAGGCGGGGCTGGAAGCCGTGGGCCGAAAGATCCGCCATCTTACTCGGCCCCTTCCGTCACGGTCGCGCCCTGATAATGGTCAAGGCGCTGGCGAAAGAGCGTGCCGTCCGGCGCTTTCGCGGAGAGATGGATGTTCCAGCGTCCCTCGCCAAGCGCGAGCGGCGTGCTGAACGTCCCGCGGTGATAGGTGAAATAGGGCGTCTGGTCGTCGCGCACATGGGTCGGACGGCCGATCGTCACCGCCAAGTCCTCGACCGGCGCGGGATTGCCCGCTGCATCGGTGATCGTGATCGACAGGATGCCGTCCGCGTAATCGGGGGTGACGGTCCAGTGCAAAGCGTCTTGCGCGGCGCGGTCGCGGTCGAAGCTTTGCGAGGCGACATAGCTGTTTTTCACCTCGAGCCCCGGAAAAGTCGAGACCGCCTGAAACGCCATGGTCAGATTGACCGCAATGATCACGCCAAAGGCCAGAACGGTGATCGCCAAGACATGTTTTCCGGTCAGTTCACGGCTCATTTCTTGTCCTTTCCGTGGAAAATCGTGCCCACCGGCACACGGGCTTGATCGGTCAGATCCTCGACCCAGAGGGTGATGTCGCTGCGCTCGGTCCGCGCCAGTGCGGCTTGCGGCGGCGCGGTCAGGTAGATGCGCTGGGTATGGGTCGTATCGGCGGATACGGCCACCGTATCGCCCTCCACCCCTTCGAGGCCGAGGACGACATCGCCCATCACCGCACCGGAAGCATCCGTCGCCGTGATTTTGAAATCATGCGCATCGCCGCCCTTGTTTCGCAGGCGCATCTCGTAGGTATTGCGGATCGAGCCGTCGGACATGGTCACGAAAAGCGGGTTCCTGACCGGCGTCACGTTGAGATCGAAGGGCGAGCGCAGGAAGAGCGCCACGACGAGCGCAACCCCGATCCCCGCCCAAAGCGTGAAGTAAAGCAGCGTGCGCGGCCGCAGGACATGGCGCAAAAGCGGCTTGGGCGGCTGGCCCGCGCGCTCGTTGGTTTCGTCCTGCAGCGCCATATAGTCGATCAGCCCGCGCGGCTTGCCGATCTTGTCCATGACCTCGTCGCAGGCGTCGATGCACAAAGCGCAGGTGATGCATTCGAGCTGCTGGCCGTCGCGGATGTCGATCCCCATCGGGCAGACGTTGACGCAGGCCATGCAATCGATGCAGTCGCCCTTGAGGCCGCCGTCCGAACGGGTCGGCTCGTCCTTGTGGATCTTGCCGCGCGGCTCTCCGCGCCAGTCGCGATAGGCGACGGTAAGGGTATTCTCATCCATCATCGCGGCCTGAATGCGCGGCCAGGGGCAGGCATAGATGCAGATCTGCTCGCGCATGAAACCGCCGAAGACAAAGGTCGTCGCGGTCAGGATGGCAATGGTCGTATAGGCGACGGGATGGGCATTGCCGGTCAAAAGATTGCGCAAAAGCGTCGGCGCGTCGGTGAAGTAAAAGACCCAAGCGCCGCCGGTCAGAACCGCGATCAACAGCCAGACGACCCATTTCGTCAGCCGCAGCCGCCATTTGCGGGCGTCCCATTTGGCGTTCCACAGACGCACGCGGGCGTTGCGGTCACCCTCGATCCAGCGCTCGGTCTGGATGAAGAGATCGGTCCAGACCGTCTGCGGACAGGCATAGCCGCACCAGACCCGACCGTAAGCCGAGGTGAACAGGAACAGTCCCAGCCCCGCCATGATCAGCAGGCCCGCAATGAAATAGAATTCATGCGGCCATATCTCGACCATGAAAAAGAAGAAACGCCGGTTCGCGATATCGACGAGGACCGCCTGATCGGGCAGGTTCGGCCCGCGATCCCAGCGGATCCACGGCGTGATGTAATAGATTGCAAGGGCGATCCCCATGATCGCCCATTTCAGGTTCCGGAACGTTCCGCTGACCCGCCGAGGAAAAATCGGTTCGCGCGCCTGGTAAAGAACCGGCGGCTCGATTTCGGGGGATGACATACTGGCTCTCCTTGTTCGCAGCTTCACCCTAGGGGCGAGAAAGGCCCAGCGCCTTGACCTGCATCAGATTTGCTGGCGCGACTTTAGGCCTTCGTCCTGCGCTCCGGCATGGGCCGGATTGTCGCATCCGCAACACAACCATCTGCAAAATAAAGAAAAAACGACGCCAACCCCCTGAAACGCGCGAACAGGACGGGGGTTGGCGCCTCTCTGAGGCGTCGCCGCCGCAGATCGTTTTGTCTGGTGCTGCGAGGTATTACTCGCCGCCACCCAGACTATGGACATAGCTCGAGACCGCACGGATATCGGCCTCGGAGAGGCGCTCGTGCCAGGCGGGCATCACGCCGAAAGGACCGCTCGAGACGATGCGCGTCAGCGTGGCCTTGTCGCCCCCGTAAAGCCAAATCGCGTCGGTCAGGTTCGGCGCGCCCTGCGCACGGTCGCCCGTGCCGTCTTCGGCATGACAGGCGGCGCAGTTGTCGGCATAGATCACCTGCCCTGCTGCGGCAGCCTTTGCGTCATGCGGCTGGCCAGCAAGCTGGAGAACATAGTCCACTACCTCGCCGATCTGCGCCTTGTCGAGCATCCCGTCGGTGCCGAAGCGCGGCATTTCCGAATAGCGCGTCTCGGGGTCCGAGGGGCTGCGGATGCCGTGGCGCACGGTCGTGTAGATCTCTTCGGCCGAACCGCCCCAGAGCCAGTCGTTGTCGAGCAGGTTCGCATAGCCCACAGCCCCCGCCGCACCCGAGCCGTGACATTGTGCGCACCATGTGCGGAAGATCGCGGCGCCGGCATTGGCGGTGTAATTGGCGAGTTCGGGATCCTTGGCGATCTCTTCGACGGGCGTTTCGACCAGACGGGCCTGAACGGGAGCATTGGCCGCGTTGAACTTGTCGATCTCGGCCGCGACTTCCTTGCGCGGGGTATAGTCCAGAACGCCCTTGGTATTGCCCGAGATCAGCGGGATTGCCGGATAGGCGATGACATAGAACAAGGCCCAGACCACGGTCGCATAGAACACCCAGAGCCACCAGCGCGGCAGCGGGTTGTCGTATTCGCGGATCCCGTCCCATTCGTGGCCGGTCGAGGGGACCTCGACCTTTTCGCGGCGGCCCTTGGCATCGCGCACGACACGGGTTTCGCGCGGACTGTTGTTGTCCGCATGGGTATTGTCATGACCGGCCATTACTTGACCTCCATCTCGCCCGCCGGAGCGGGGTTCTTTTCATTGCGGAAGATGCTTTCGGCGGCATCCTGATGCAGGCTGCGAGAGCCGGGGCGCCAAGCGAACAAGGCGACCCCGATGAAGAACAGCGTAAGCATCAAGAGCACCCAGCTGTCGGCCAGTTGACGCAGGAAGCTGTAGGTATCCATGATCGCCCCCTTACCGTGCCGGATCCGGCTGGAAGGTCGAGAAATCGACCATCGTGCCCATGACCTGCAGATAGGCGATCAGCGCATCCATCTCCGAAATGCCGGGACGGCGGTCGAAGTTGCGCTGCTCGGCACCCGGATAACGCTCCTCGAGGCCCGAGGCGTCGCGGTCGGGATCGGCTTGTGCGCGGAAATCCTCGATCGCGGCATCGATCATCGCCTCGTCATAGGGAACACCCACGCGACTGTCGGCCAACAGACGGTCCTTCATGTTCGAAGGCTCGATCATGCGGTTGGTCAGGAAGCCGTATTTCGGCATGATCGATTCCGGCACCACCGATTGCGGATCGGTCAGGTGGTCGAAATGCCATTCGTCCGAGTAACGCCCGCCGACCCGCGCCAGATCGGGACCGGTCCGTTTGGAGCCCCATTGGAACGGATGGTCGTACATCGATTCCGCCGCAAGGCTGTAATGGCCGTAACGCTCGACCTCGTCGCGCATCGGGCGGATCATCTGGCTATGGCAGACATAGCAGCCCTCGCGGACATAGATGTCGCGGCCCTTGAGTTCGAGCGGGGTGTAGGGGCGAACCCCCTCCACCTTCTCGATGGTATTCTCCAGATAGAAGAGCGGCGCGATCTGCACGAGGCCGCCGATGGTGACGACAAGGAAGGAAAAGACCAGCAGCAGCGTGGCGTTCTTTTCGAGGATCTTGTGCTTTTCAAGAAGTGCCATGATCCGTCTCCTTATTCGGCCGGGACAGCGATGATGGTGGAATGCGCCTTGGGCTGTTTGGCGACGGTGGCCCAGAGGTTATAGGCCATGATCAGACCGCCCAGCAGGTAAAGCGTGCCGCCCAGACCGCGCACCACGTTCATGGCGAATTTGGCCTGAACAGTGTCGGCGAATGCGTTCACGAGGAAACCTTGGGCATCGACTTCGCGCCACATCAGGCCTTCCATGATCCCAGAAACCCACATCGAGGCCGCGTAGAGCACCAGACCGATCGTCGCGAGCCAGAAGTGCCAGCTGACCAGTTGCAGCGAGTACAGCTTGTCGCGGCCCCACAGGCGCGGCGTCAGATAGTAAAGCGCGCCGAAGGTGATCATGCCGTTCCAGCCGAGTGCGCCGGAATGGACGTGACCGATGGTCCAGTCGGTGTAATGCGACAGCGAGTTGACGGCTTTGATCGACATCATCGGACCCTCGAAGGTCGCCATGCCGTAAAAGCCCACCGCGACAACCATCATGCGGATGATCGGATCGGTGCGCAGTTTGTCCCATGCGCCCGAAAGCGTCATCAGACCGTTGATCATGCCGCCCCAGCTGGGCATCCACAGCATGATCGAGAAAACCATGCCCAAGGTCGCGGCCCATTCGGGAAGCGCGGTGTAATGCAGGTGGTGGGGGCCGGCCCAGATATACATGAAGATCAGGGCCCAGAAGTGGATGATCGACAGTTTGTAGCTGTAAACGGGACGCTCGGCCTGTTTGGGGATGAAGTAGTACATCATCCCGAGGAAGCCCGCCGTCAGGAAGAAACCGACCGCGTTATGGCCGTACCACCACTGCGTCATCGCATCCTGCACGCCGCCGAACAGCTGTACCGATTTCGAGCCGAAGACCGAAACGGGGACCGAGAGGTTGTTGATGATGTGGAGCATCGCGATGGTCACGATGAATGCGAGGTAGAACCAGTTCGCCACATAGATATGCGGCTCGCGACGCTTCATGATCGTGCCGAGGAAGACCGCAAGATAGGCCACCCAGACGACAACCAGCCACCAGTCGACGTACCATTCGGGCTCTGCATATTCCTTGGACTGCGTCGCGCCGAGGATATAGCCCGTCGCTGCCAGCACGATGAAAAGGTTGTAGCCCCAGAAGACGAACCAAGCGGTATTGCCGCCCCACAGCCGCGCGGCGGTGGTGCGCTGGACGACATAGAACGAGGTCGCGATCAAGGCGTTGCCGCCAAAAGCGAAGATCACCGCCGAAGTGTGAAGGGGGCGCAGCTTGCCGAAGTTGGTATAGCCCTGGGCGAAGTCGCTCAGGTTCAGCGCGGGGAAAGCCAGCTGGAATGCGATGACCACGCCGACCAGAAAGCCCACGACCCCCCAGAAGGTGGTGGCGATCACGCCGGCACGGATGACACCATCCAGATATTCGGTTTCAGGATGCGGATCGAGGCCGGGCTGCTCGTTCCCGCTCTGGCGCAAAGCGTGAATGAAGGCGATCGCTGCAACCAGCATCACGATTATCGCGTTGACCAGATAGGCCGGATCGTCGGGGCGCGCGTAATTGGCGGCGATCGCGGCCAGAACCGCAATCGCACCGAATACGATCAGCTTGATGGTGTCCCACATGAATTCAAAGTCCCTTCGTCAATGGTCGGATGCCCCCGCCCCCTTCGAGGCGCGCAAAACACTTCCGACCATCGCAGCTACGTGTGGTTTTGCGTTCGGGGCTTTGATCTGGGTCAAGCTCTTGCGAAAAGATAGTGTGGCGAAATGGCGCGCCGTCCACATCCGCGGGTTGATCGAGATCAACGCAAGCACCCCGTTCTGTGGCATGATGGGGTTTGAAAAGGCGCAATGCCGTTTCTGATTTTCTTAAAATTGCGCAGAAAATCAGAGAGATAATTGTAACGAGGCAATCTGAAAGGACTTGTCATGGGCTATAAATCGATCCTGACCATCCTGACCGAAACCAGCCAGCGGGCGCAGCTTGATGCCGCCATCGCCATAGCGCGACGAGAAGACGCACATCTCGACGTGTTCTGTCTTGGCGTCGATCACACCCAAAACGGCTATTTCTACGCGGGCGCCTCGGCCTATGTCTTCCAGGAGGCGATCGACAAGGCGATGGCCGCGGCCGGAGAGCTCGAAGACAAGGTGCGCGCCTATCTCGAGGGCAAGGACCTGCGATGGTCGGTCGATTCCGCCGTGGCCCAGCTCGGCGGGCTATCGACGCTGATCGGGATGCGGGCGCGCTTTTCCGATCTCGTGGTCCTGGGACGCCCCTATGATCGCGAGATCAACCCCGACGGCGAGGCCCTGACCGAAGCCGCCCTGTTCGAGGGCAGCGCCCCCGTCCTCATCGTCCCGGGCGAGATCAGCGAGACCTTCGGCACCCGCATTCTGGTTGCATGGAACCAGTCGAACGAGGCGCTCGTCGCCGCCCGCCGCGCGCTACCGTTCCTGCAGGCCGCCGAAGAGGTAGAGGTGACGGTCGTCGATCCCTCGCCCCATAGTGCCGAAGGGGCCGAGCCCGGCAATACCTTCTGCCAGATGCTGACCCGTCAGGGCGTCAAAGCCGATGTCGCGGTTCTGGCCCGCACCCTGCCCAAGATCAGCGAGATCATTGCCCGCCGCGCCACCGAGATCGGCGCCGATATGATCGTGATGGGGGCTTACGGCCATTCGCGCTTCCGTCAGGCCATTCTCGGGGGCGCGACGCGCAACATGCTCGAGACCGCGAATATTCCGGTCTTCCTCGCCCGTTGAGCGCAACTCGCCCGTTGAGCGCAAACGGAAAGCCGGCGGGCCGAAGGTTCGGCCTGCCTTGATCCGGCCGGAAACGGGAGAAAATGCGGCGGGCCGCAGAGACCGGATCAGCAGCGATCAGATCAGCGGGCCGCCATCGGCATCGTCACCGCTTTCCTCGACCAGAAGGTGGTAGGAGGGGATGATGATGTGGCGCTTGCCGTCCATCTCGATCACGCCATCCTTGCGCAAAGCCGTCATCTGGCGGCTCACCGTCTCCAGCGTCAGACCCAAATAATCCGCCATCGCCTCGCGCGTCAGCGGCAGCGAGATCGCCAGCCGGCCGTTGGGTTTGACCTTGGTCAGCGCCGCCTCGCGGCGGCACAGGATCGCGAGGAAAGAGGCGATCTTTTCGCGCGCCGATTTGCGCCCGAGCAGCAAAAGCCATTCGCGCGCGGCATCAAGCTCGTCCAGCGTCATCTCCAGAAGCCGCGTCGAAAGCCGCGGCGTGCGGTTGAGCAGGTTTTCAAAGGGCCGGCGCTGGAAGCAGCACAAAAGCAGATCGGTCGTCGCGGTGACCGTATAGCTCGCCTTTTGCCGCCCCGGACGGCCAAGAAAATCGCTGGGAAGCAGAAGACCCACCATCTGGGTGCGTCCGTCCTCGAGCGTCTGGGTCAGTGTCGCCACGCCGGAGACGACAGAAGCCACGAATTCCATCGGATCGCCCGACCAGGTCACCACCTGTCCGGCCTCGTAATTGCGGTAAAGCTTCGCCGCCTCGAGCTCGGCCAGCTCGTCGCTTTCGCAATGCGCACAGACTGCCCGATTGCGGATCGGGCATTTGTCGCAAGCAACTTGCGTCGTCAAAAGAACTGCGTCTTGGGGCATGGCTATTGACCTGGGTCAAGGACTCTTCGCGTGCAAGTAGAAAATATAGACGCATGAGCACGAAATCGCAACTTGAGCATTTGGGACTCTTTGACGCGCGGGTTCCGCGCTACACAAGCTATCCCACCGCACCCCATTTCACCCCTGCCGTGGACGAGACGACCTATCGCGGCTGGATCAGTTCCATTACCGGCCACGAAAGCATTTCCCTTTATCTTCACGTCCCCTTTTGCCGCCGTCTGTGCTGGTTTTGCGCCTGCCGCACGCAGGGTACCCAAAGCGACGCGCCGGTCAGGGCCTATGTCGAGACCCTGCTCGCCGAGCTCGAAATGCTGCGCAAGGCCCTGCCCGAGGGCATCCGTCTGTCGCGGCTCCATTGGGGGGGCGGCACGCCGACGCTGCTGGCGCCCGACCTCGTCACGCGGCTTGCGGATGCGGTCCTTGCCGCCTTTCCTCTGGCCGAAGGTGCCGAGTTCTCGGTCGAGATCGACCCCAACGAAATCGACGCCCCCCGTATGGAGGCTTTGGCCGCGGCAGGCCTGACGCGGGCCAGCATCGGCGTGCAGGACTTCGACCCCGAGATCCAGAAGACCATAGGTCGCGAGCAGAGCTTTGAAGTCACCGCCCGCGCCGTCGATCTGGTCCGCGCCCACGGCATCGCCAGCCTCAATGCCGATATCCTCTTCGGTCTGCCCGGTCAGGATCACGAAAAAATCGCGCAAACCGTCCAGAAATTGCTGGCTCTTTCGCCCGATCGGGTCGCGCTTTACGGCTATGCCCATGTGCCTTGGGTGGCACGGCGTCAGGTCATGATCCCGCCCGAGAGCCTGCCCGCGCCCCGCGACCGGCTCGCCTTGTTCGAGGTTGCCCGCGCACTTTTCGTGGCCGACGGCTATGTCGAAATCGGCATCGACCATTTCGCGCGACCGGGAGACGGGCTGGCGCAGGCACAACGGGACAAGCGGCTGCGGCGCAATTTTCAGGGCTATACCGATGATGCCGCGCAGGTGTTGATCGGGCTTGGCGCCTCGTCGATCTCGCGCTTTCCGCAAGGCTATGCGCAAAATGCGCCCGCAACCGGTGCCCATTCGGGGGCAATCCGCGAAGGGCGCTTTTCCGTCAGCCGCGGACATGTCTTCACGCCAGAGGATCTGTGGCGGGCACGGATGATCGAGGCGTTGATGTGCGATTTCGCGGTCGATTTCGCGGCGCTGCGCCGCGACTTCGGACTGGACGACAGCGCGATCGCGGCCGCTGTCGCGCCCATCTCCGCGCGGTTTCGCGACATGGTGGAGCTGTCGCGCGACCGGCTCGAGATCACGCCCGAAGGACGGCCGCTGGTGCGCATGATTGCCCAGATGCTGGACCGCTACGACGCACCCGCGCTCAGCCATTCGACCGCGATCTGAGAAACGAAACCGGCCCCGCCACTCGCCCCAAGGTTGCGGGTGGCAGGGCCGTCACACGGGCGTGCCCGACAAACAAGGGGTCGCGCAGGACCCGCGTTTGACGGAGCGCGGCTTAGTGGGCCGAGGCCCAGTTTTCGCCCTGCCCCGCCTCGACGATCAGCGGCACGGAGAGTTTCACCGCCGGATCGGGGGCGTTCTCCATAATGTCGCGCGCAACCTTGATCAGTTGGTCAACCGCGCCTTCGTCGGCCTCGAAGACAAGTTCGTCATGGACCTGCAAAAGCATCTTGGCGGGGATGTCCTTGATCGCCTCGGGCATCCGGATCATGGCGCGGCGGATGATATCGGCGGCGGCCCCCTGAATGGGGGCGTTGATCGCCGCGCGTTTCGCTCCGCCCGCAGCCGGTCCCGACTGGTTGATGCCGGGCGTCATGATGCGGCGACCGAACAGCGTGCGGACATAGCCGTCACGTTTTGCATCCTCGACGGTCTTGTCCATATAGGCGCGGATTTCGGGGAACCGCTCGAAATAGGTGTCGATGAAGGCCTGTGCCTCGGCGCGCGGAATGCGCAGGTTGCGCGCAAGGCCGAAGCCCGAAATTCCGTAGATCACCCCGAAGTTGATCGCTTTGGCGCGGCGGCGGATCATCGGATCCATCCCCTCGACCGGAACGCCGAACATCTGGCTCGCGGTCATGGCATGGATGTCGATCCCGTCGCGGAAAGCCTGCTTCAGCGCGGGAATATCGGCGACATGGGCAAGAATGCGCAGCTCGATCTGGCTATAGTCGAGGCTGACGATCTTGCGGCCCTCGGGCGCGATGAAGGCCTCGCGGATGCGGCGGCCCTCATCGGTCCGGACGGGGATGTTTTGCAGGTTCGGCTCGGTCGAGGCCAAACGTCCGGTCTGCGCCCCCGTGATCGAGTAAGAAGTGTGGACGCGCTTGGTATCGGGGTTGATATGCGTCTGGAGCGCATCGGTATAGGTCGATTTCAGCTTGGAAATCTGGCGCCAGTCCAGCACCCGCGCGGGCAGCTCGTGGCCTTCCGCCGCAAGATCTTCCAGCACGTCGGCGCTGGTCGAATAGGCACCGGTCTTGCCCTGTTTGCCGCCCTGAAGGCCCATCTTGTCGAACAGGATCTCGCCCAGCTGTTTGGGAGAGCCGACATTGAAGCTTTGTCCGGCAAGTCCGTGGATCTCGTCCTCGAGCTGGGCCATTTTCTGCGCGAAAGCATTCGACATCCGCGCGAGATGCTCGGTATTGACCCTGATTCCGGCCATTTCCATTTCGGCCAGCACGGGGATCATCGGCAATTCGAGGCGGCGGTAGGGGCCGGTCACCGCATTCGGCGCAAGCTGGGGCCGGAAGTGATGCCAGAGCCGCCAGGTCACCTCGGCATCCTCGCCCGCATAGGCCACGGCCTGCTCGACCGGCACCTGCGCAAAGGTGATCTGGCTTTTGCCCGAACCGATCAGATCCTTGATCGGGATGGTTTTGTGGTCGAGATGGGCCTCGGCCAAAGCATCCATGCCGTGACCGATACCACCGCCCGCATTGAGCGCAAAGGACATCAGCATCGTATCCTCGAGCGGCGCCATATTGATCGGCACGCCGCCCAAATAGGCAACGCCGTGGCGCGCGAGGATCTTCCAGTCGTATTTGATGTTCTGCCCGATCTTGAGCACCGCCGGATCCTCGAGCATCGGCTTGAGCAGGCGCAAGGCCTCGGCGACGGGCATCTGGCCCGCGACGAGCTGGCCCGAGCTGAACAGGTCTTCGGTGCCCTCGACATGGCCGAGCGGGAGATAGGCGGCGCGACCGGGGCCGGTGCAAAGCGAGATCCCGACCAGACCGGCGACCATCTCGTCAAGGCCGGTGGTTTCGGTGTCGATCGCGACCGAACCGAGCAGGGTGATCTCGTCGATCCACAGCTGCAGCGTCGCCGCATCGCGGATCGTGACGTAGTGGTCCGTCTTGATCGCGGGCATTTCCCTGGGCGCTGCGGCGGATGTCCCCTCGGCCGCGGGTGCGACTTTGGCGGGGGTGATCCTGACAGCCGGCGCCTCGGCACCGAAACGCTCGGCGACGCGGTTGACGAGGGTTCGGAATTCCATTTCAGACAGAAAATCAAGCAATTCCTGATGGTTGGGCTCGCGAACCTCGAGAGATTCCAGTGTCGCTTCGACCGGCGTATGGGTATCCAGCTCGACCAGACGTTTCGAGATGCGGATCAGATCGGCATTATCGAGCAAGACCTGCCGGCGCTTGGGCTGCTTGATTTCGCCCGCGCGGGCCAGAAGCGTTTCGAGATCGCCGTATTCGTTGATCAAAAGCGCTGCCGTCTTGATCCCGATCCCCGGCGCGCCCGGCACGTTGTCGACGGAATCGCCCGCAAGCGCCTGAATATCGACGACACGGTCGGGGCCGACGCCGAATTTCTCGAAGACTTCGTCGGGACCGATGGTTTTGTTCTTCATCGGATCGAGCATGTCGATGCCGCCGCCGATCAGCTGCATCAGATCCTTGTCAGAGCTGATGATCGTCGCCGAGCCACCCGCCTCGCGCGCCTGACGCGCCAGCGTGGCGATAATGTCGTCGGCCTCGTAGCCCTCTTGTTCGATGAAGGCGATGTTGAAGGCGCGTGTCGCCTCGCGGGTCAGCGGGAATTGCGGGCGCAGATCCTCGGGGAGCTCGGGGCGGTTCGCCTTGTATTCGGGGTAGATATCGTTGCGGAAGGTGCGCGAGGAATGGTCGAAAATCACCGCCGCATGTGTCGGCGCATCCGCCCCGCCCGCATCCTGGATGTATTTCCACAGCATGTTGCAAAAACCCGCGACCGCCCCGATCGGCAGGCCGTCGGATTTGCGCGTCAGGGGCGGCAGCGCGTGATAGGCGCGAAAGATAAAGGCCGAGCCGTCGATCAGGTGAAGATGGCAGCCCTTGCCGAATTTGGTCTCGGCGCTGGTGTCATTGCTCTGGGTCATGCGCGGTCCTTTCGATTGGCCCTTCTTCTGCCATGACGGGGGCCAAGGGCCAAGCCCTGCTTGCCCCATCGCTTGAAATGCGAACGGCCCGCGCATTACGCAGGCCGTCGGGACATTCGGACATTCGGGGGACGGATGCCCCGCCCTGATGCGCGGCCTCAGGCCTTAGTGGTCGTCATGCGCATGGGCGCGGTCGATTTCGAAACGCTTGTCGCAATAGCCGCATTCGACAAAGCCCTTGTCTTGCGGAATGACCAGCCAGACGCGCGGATGTCCCGACCCCATGCTTTCATCACCGTCACAGGCAATTTTCCAGGTGGTGACGATCTGGGTTTCAGGAGCCGGAAGAGTCATGGCGATTCCTTGAGCTTTGACACGAAAGGGGGTTTAAACCGTTCGAGATCATAATCACAGCCGGATGCCGATGCCAGCCCCCCTTCGCCCCCCCGCCATCGAGATTTCGAATCTGACGAAAACCTATGCCGCCTCGGGGAGCAATCCGCCGAAACAGGCGCTGAAAGGTCTGAACCTCCAGATCCCCTCGGGCAGCATCTTCGGGCTGCTGGGGCCGAACGGCGCGGGAAAATCGACCACGATCAACATCATGGCCGGTCTCGTGAACAAGACGGCGGGCAAGGTCGTGATCCACGGCTTTGATCAGGATGTGAACCCGCGCCAATCGCGCGCCTCTATCGGGGTCATGCCGCAAGAGCTCAACATCGACCCGTTTTTTACGCCCCGCGCCAGCCTCGAAGTGCAGGCGGGGCTTTACGGCGTCCCGAAATCCGAGCGCTGGACCGACGAGCTGCTTGAACTCGTCGGGCTGACCGAACAGGCCGGAAGCTATTCGCGCCACCTTTCGGGCGGGATGAAGCGGCGGCTTTTGCTGGCCAAGGCACTGGTCCACAAGCCGCGCATTCTGGTTCTCGACGAGCCGACCGCGGGGGTCGACATCGGCTTGCGCGACATGCTTTGGGCCAATGTGCGCAAGCTCAACCAACGCGGCATGACGATCATCCTGACAACGCATTACCTCGAGGAGGCCGAGGATATGTGCGACCAGATCGCGATCATCGACCGCGGCGAGCTGATCCTGAACGAGGATACCGCGACGCTGCTGGGCCGTGCGGATTCCAAAACGCTGGTGATGGATACCGGCGAGGACCGCCGCATCCCCACCCTGCCCGAGGGCGTGCGCGCCGAGCGTCGCGCCGACGGACGGCTGGCGCTGAGCTATGCGCCCTCGAAGCTGCGGGCCGATGCGATGATCGATGCGGTGCGGGCGGAAAGCCTGCCGATTCTCGATGTGGCGATCGAAAGCCCCGATCTCGAGGATGTTTTCCTGCGCCTCACCGCCAGAAACTGAGCACCCGAAACCAAACGAAAAAGGCCGCGCCCGAAAGGGCGGCCCTTTCTTTTGCCCCCCATTCCGGCGCGGTGCAGGGATCAGTGCGCGAGCATCGGGCCCATGACATGGCCGCCGAGGATATGGAGGTGGAAATGCGGCACCTCCTGCACCCCATGCGGGCCGGTATTGGCGATGGCGCGGAACCCCTCGCCCCCATCCAGCGAGACGCCGAGATCCTTCGAAACCTTGGCGGCCGTGCGCATGAAGTCGACCAGCTCGGCCTCGGAAGCATTGGCGGCGAAATCGTCAAAGCTGACATAGGCCCCCTTGGGGATCACCAGCACATGGACCGGCGCCTGCGGGCGGATGTCGCGGAAAACCAGCGTATGCTCGGTTTCAACAACCGTATCATTGGGGATCTCGCCGCGCAGGATACGGGCGAAAATGTTCTGGTCATCATAGCTGGGCATCTGCTGTCTCCGGTCAGTCGCTGAACAAATGGTCGATTTGGGCAAGCGCGAGCGCCGCCTCTGGTTCGAGGTCGAAAGCCTGCGCCAATGCCGCGGCATTGGCCTCGGGGGCGGCGGTGGGCGAGATCGTGTAGAAGCGCGGGAATTCCATGTCGCGCAGGCGGTTCGCCTCGTATTCGAGATCGCGCCGCACGATCGGCAGCAGACGCTCCACCACGTCCGGCTGGGCCGACGCGCCGGCAAGACCCACCCGCGCGATATGGCCGCGCAGATAATCCTGATGGAAATCGGTCTCGATCATCAGGATGCGGGTGTCGGTCTTTTCGGCCATGAAGTCCTGGATCAACGGCAGGGCCGAGCTGTCGAGACAGAAGGCCAGCCGGTTGGTGCCGAACTGGTCGAACAGCAGCTTGATCACGGCGCGGCGGTGGCGCTCGCGTTTCGAGACGGTATTCTCCACCCCGCCCATATCGGGCAGATGGGCCTGATCCTCGTTGAAGAGGTAGTCGACCGCCGGAATATCGGTCTGCTCGCGCAGGCCCTGCGTCAAGCGTTTGGCGACATGCCATTTCTTCGAGACGATCAGCAGCAGGCTTTTGTCGCGGCCAAGCGCGGTGTCATCTTCCCAGAACCGCGGCGAGAAGCGGCGACCGACGCGGCCGCGTCCGGTCAGGAAGCGGAAAACCCCCGCCCCCTCGTTCGAGGTCGGAAAATGGACCCCCTCGTCGGCCCAAAGCGCCCCCAACCGCTCGCGCAGTTCCAGCGCCTCGGCACTGATCTTGCGCGCAAAGATGTAATCCTGACGCAGCAGCAGGTCGTACTGGTCGTTATAAAACGTCACCGGCATGCCGTAATCGGTGAAAATCAGATAGGTCAGCGTGCGGTTGCGCAGCTCGTTGCGCGGCACGACATGAGGCACGATGGTCTGGAAGAAGGTCTCGTCGGGGATCCAGGTCGTCGCGAAAAACCGCATGACATCGCGGCGCGAATCGCAAAAGGCGAGAACCTTTTCGATGGTTTGGCGCCGCAGACACCACCATTGCGATCCGATCATCACCTGAAGATCCGACGGCACCTCGCGCGTCAGCATGAGCTTTTGCTGAATGGCGAGCGAGGCGTAATAAAGCTTGGGCTGGGTGCGTTCGTTGAACCAGTAGCGGTAAATCAGGCGCTCTTCCTTGAGGCCGGTCTTGATCCAGTCCGAGGCGAAGAAATCATTATGCTCGATATAATCGCAATCATTCGAATCAAGAAAATCATGCGCATATTCGGCGGTTTTTACCGGCAGGCAATCGCCCGAGAGCATGTAGAAATGGCTGGCATTGGGAAAAGCGGCGACGGCGGCACGCACCGCTTCGAGGGTTGCCGCGACCAGCGACCACTCGCCCCAACCACAGCGGTAGCGGCGATTCGCGAAAGTCACCGAAGGGTTGTCCGAAAGCGCCGACCAAATCTCGGCGAAATCCGCCGGATCGGAGTTTCCGTCGAAATGGATCGACACGAAATCGCCCGAAGCAGTCAGACGCCGTGCTTGGGCGATGACACCGGGTGCATCCTTGTGGCAGAGCATGATGAATGCGATTCGTGCCATCGTTACGCCTCTGCCGGCTGCGCGCGTCTTGACCTTAACATTACCAAGTTTATTCCTGATTTAATTGATTTCCGTCTCTAACGATTTTAGCACGTAGAGCAAGTTGCGACGGCTGCAAGATGCAGCCTTAGAAAGAAGGGCGTTTAAAATGGAATTTCCCGGCACCTGGATGACCGAGAGTCAAAGCATGGTTTATCGGGTCGTGCCGAAATGCGCCTGCTCGTCGATCGGCCAGATCATGTATTACTCCGACAACGGTACATATTACGACGGCGACATCCACGATTCCACCTCGGGGATGCACAAATGGTCGCAAGCCGAGAGCCGTGCCCCGATCGAGCAAGGCATCCGCGCCCGTCAGGGTGTAACCTTCACCTGTGTGCGCAACCCCTATTCGCGCATCCTGTCCTCGTTCTTCGACAAGATCGCCGGCATCCAGCGAAACGGCAAACGCTATCGCGGCAATCTCGTGCCGCAGCTGATCCAGCGCTACGGGATCGAAGTCGGCTCGCCCGACGACAATTTCGATTTCGACCAGATCAAGAGCTTCCGCCGCTTCTTGCTGTTCGCGCGCGACACCATCCGCTTCCGCCGCCCGATGGACCCCGACATCCACTGGTCGGCCATGTCCGGCCATATCTCGACCTTCATCGTGAACGGCGGCCGCTACGACCAGATCTTCTTCACCGAGAAGTTCAACGACGGCATGCAGAAAGTGCTGGATGCGGCAGAAACGCCGGTCGCGATCCGTGCCGACGAAGTTCCGAAGTTCAACGAATCGGAAGGCCACGGCCCCAAACGCGCGCATAAGGTCAGCGATTATTTCGACGACCTGTCGCGTCACCTCGTCTGGGAGATCTACAAGCGCGACTTCAAATTGTTCCGCTACGACTTCGACGACCCCGACAACAAAATGCCCCTCGGCGAGGTCGATCTCGACGAGGTTCACGCCAAGCTCAGCCGCTGAACGGCGCGGCAAGTCGGTGTTTGTGCAAGATTACCCCTTGCACCTTGCACAAATCCGACTATTTTGCCGCGTTCATTCGACCGGCGGGGCAGCCCAGGCCGCGTAGCCCCTTTAGACTTGCGGGCACCGCCATCCTGGCCTATTGGCTCACATCGATCAGAAACGAAAAACTTGGGGCAATCCTAATCTCGGGAACGCCCCCCGAACCACCCGAGGTTGAGACATGGCCGTCCCTCAGAACCGAGTTACCCGCTCCCGTCGTAACATGCGTCGTTCGCACGACGCATTGGTCGCAGGCAACCCGAACGAATGCACCAATTGTGGCGAACTGAAGCGCCCGCACCACGTTTGCCCGTCCTGCGGACATTATGCAGATCGTGAAGTCGTTGCTCAGGCGAACGAAGTCGATCTGGACGACGACGCGGCATAAGCGGCGATACCGCGGACATGTCCCCGGCTGAGACAACCACCCCGCCGCTCGCCGCCTCGAACAGGGGGCACGTCGTGGTGTCGGTTGACGCAATGGGGGGCGACCGCGGCCCCACTGCCGTCATCGCCGGCATTGCGGCAAGCGCCGCCGAGAATTCAGAGCTTCGCTTTATCGTCCACGGACCTGAAGCGGAGCTTTCCGCATTGATCGCACAGCACCAAGGCCTTGCCGAGCGCTGCACGATCCGCAATGCGACCGGCGTCGTCACCATGCACGACAAGCCCAGTCAGGTCGTGCGCAACGGCGATGGCACCAGCATGTGGTCCACCATCGAATCGGTGCGCTCGCACGAGGCATCCGTCGCGGTTTCCTGCGGCAATACCGGCGCGCTCATGGCGGTGTCGATGATCCGGCTGCGCAAGCTGCCCGGCGTCAACCGTCCGGCGATCGCCTGCTTCTGGCCCTCGCGCAATCCGCAAGGCTTCAACATCATGCTTGATGTCGGCGCCGACGTGAAAGCCGATGCGCCCGATCTTTTGCAATATGCGCTGATGGGGGCCTCCTATGCCCGCAACGGGCTGGGCGTCGAACGTCCGCGCGTCGGGCTGATGAATGTCGGCACCGAAGAGCATAAGGGCAAGGCAGAGCTCAAGCTCGCGCAAGAGCTGATCGCCAATGCCGCGCAAGACGCCAATTTCGAATATATCGGCTTTGTCGAAGGGGGCGATCTCGCCTCGTCCAAGGTTGATGTCATCGTCATGGACGGTTTCACCGGCAATATCGCCCTCAAAACCGGCGAAGGCACTGCCAAGCTGGTGGGCGAGTTCCTGAAAGAGGCCTTCAGCGCCTCGATCCTGTCCAAATTCGCGGCCCTTCTGGCGATGTCCTCGCTCAAGCGGCTGCAAACCCGCATCGATCCGCGTCGCGTGAATGGCGGCGTCTTCCTCGGCCTGAACGGCACCGTCGTGAAATCGCATGGCTCGGCCGATGCGACCGGCGTTGCCGCCGCGATCCGGCTTGCCTCGGACCTTGCGAAATCGGGCTATCAGGACCGCCTCGCCGCCCGCGTCGCCCATGCCGCCGCCTCGCCCGAGGCCGGCCGCGTCTCACAAGATGAACAAGGCCAAGCCGCCGGTTCGTCGCAATCGGAGAGTCAGGAATGATTCGTCGCTCGGTTGTTCGGGGAACGGGTCACTACCTGCCCGAGCGCATCGTCGAAAACGCGTTTTTCGAACAACAACTTGAGACCTCGGACGAGTGGATCCGCGCCCGCACCGGAATCGAGCGGCGCCATTTCGCTGCCGAAGGCCAGACCACCAGCGATCTGGGCATCGAGGCCGCGAAGGCGGCTTTGGCCAATGCGGGATTGAGCGCCGACGATATCGACGCGATCGTCGTCGCGACCTCGACCCCCGATCTGACCTTCCCCTCGGTCGCAACCATGATCCAGGGCGGTTTGGGCATGTCGCGCGGCTTTGCCTTCGACGTTCAGGCGGTTTGCGCCGGTTTCGTCTTTGCGCTTTCGACCGCCGATGCGATGATCCGCGCGGGTCAGGCCGACCGCATCCTCGTTATCGGGGCCGAGGCTTTCAGCCGCATCCTCGATTTCACCGACCGCTCGACCTGCGTGCTTTTCGGTGACGGCGCGGGCGCGGTCATCCTCGAGGTGCAAGAAGGCGAAGGCACCAATCAGGACCGCGGCATTCTGGCACTCGACCTCAACAGCGACGGGCGCTACCGCGACCTGCTTTACGTCGACGGCGGTGTTGCGACCACGGGAACGGCGGGCCATCTGCGCATGCAGGGCAATCTTGTCTTCCGTCACGCAGTCGAAAAGCTGGCCGCAACCGCCCATCGCGCGCTCGACAAGGCCGGCATTCCCGCCGAATCCGTCGATTGGCTGGTGCCGCATCAGGCCAATATCCGCATTATCGAGGCCACTGCGAAACGCATGGAGCTTCCGATCGAAAAGGTCGTGCTGACCGTTGCCAATCACGGCAACACCTCGGCCGCCTCGATCCCGCTGGCGATGTCGGTCGCCAACAGCGAGGGCCGCTTCAAGACGGGCGACGTTCTTGTCGCCGAAGCCATCGGCGGCGGTCTGGCTTGGGGAAGTGTCGTCCTGCGCTGGTAATCCGGCGCGGGCGAAGGCCCCTTACCGCAATTGCGAATCCTTCGAGCCGCGCCGGTTGATCCCGCTGCGGCTTTTGAATGTCCGGTCCCTGCCCTGCTGGCATTCGACACAAAGCTTGACGCCTGGGATCGCCGCGCGCCGCGCCATCGGGATCTCTTCGCCGCATTCCGCGCATTCGGCGAAACTCTCGCCGCTCGGCACCTTGTTCTGCGCGCGCATCCGCGCCAGTTCGTCGGCGATCGAGGCCTCGATCTGCTCGTTCACCGCCCCATCATGCGCCCAACCTCCAGCCATGCCCGCCTCCTTTCATGCGATGCAGATGACATAACCATGAAGGACCAACATATGGTGCGGGCCGCAAAGTTCAAATCAGCCCTTGGTCCCTGAGCCAAGGCCGTGTTCCACGCAAGCGAGCCTCACCCGCCTTACGCCGGGGTAACTTTGGCCCTTTTTGGGGCAACTCCGGCCCCGATCTGAACCGCTATTCTGGCTCTTGCGGCACTTCCTCCGCCTATATCGTCAGAAAACCGTTTCTAACGCTCGAATATTGCAGGAAAATAGATTAGCGATGGGAACACATCCCGACGCACGATGTTGACTCACAACGGTAAAGTCCCCATCCTGACGCCTATTCGAAAGGTAGATTTCATGAGCGACAACACTTTGACCCGCATGGATCTTGCAGAGGCAGTTTTCCGTGATGTCGGACTGTCCCGGCACGAATCTGCCCAGCTCGTCGAAAGCGTGCTCGGCCATATTTCGGATGCGCTTGTGCGCGGCGAGCAAGTGAAGATCTCTTCCTTCGGGACCTTCTCGGTGCGCGACAAGAACGAACGCGTCGGCCGCAACCCGAAAACCGGCGAGGAAGTCCCGATCACGCCGCGCCGCGTCCTGACCTTCCGGCCCTCGCATCTGATGAAAGATCGCGTGTCGGCGGGTAACAAGCGCTAAACGGGATGACCAAAGCCCCTGACGCCTTCCGCTCGATCGGCGAGGTATCGCGCCTCATTGGCGTCGCCCCCCACGTCCTGCGTTACTGGGAGGGGCAGTTTCCACAACTTTCGCCGGTCAAACGCGCGGATGGCCGGCGCTACTACAGGCCGGACGACGTGCGTCTCGCGGCGGGCCTTTGTCAGGTCATGCGCGAGGACGGGCTGAGCATCCGCGGCGCCAAGCGCCTGATTGCCGAGGACCGCGGCGCAGGCCTGCGCCAGATCGGTGCAGCCCGCCTTGGTGCTTTGCTCGATCCGGCAGCGGGTCAACCCGCGCTCTCGGGTCCGGTGGTCCGGCTTGCCGTTCCGCAGGAGGCACCGGCAGCCGAGGCTCCCGATGCCGCGCTGCCCGCAGATGCCGCAGCCGAAACCGTCCCGCCCGCACCCGAACTCGATGCTGCAACCGTGGCGCAGGCAAAGCCCGCCCCACCCGCACCTGCACCTGCAGCACCGAAACCGGCAAGCGAACGCGAGGCTCCGGCCCAGCTCCCCTTCGATCTCGACGCGCAGGATTCTCCGGATGTCGCGAATCAAGTGCCCGCAGCAGATGCGTCGGCAACAGATTCGCACCCCGCCCGCGACGATTCTGCCGATGGCACCGCGCAATCGCATACGATTCCCGCGAGCGATTGGCTCGATCATCTCGATCGGGTTCTCGACAAGCTCCAAAGTCGCCGCAGCGCGCCGCCGCAAGCGGCAGCAGCCCTGCGCGATGCGCTGAAAACGGCGCTCTAAACCGTGCTGCGGCAGGGTTTTTCCACAAGATTTCAAAATCTTGGATTTTCTCTCCAAGAAAGCACTCTCCCCCCCTTGTGCCCGTCCTCCGGTTCGATCTATATGACCCTCGTCGGGCCGTGGCGCAGCCTGGTTAGCGCGTCCGTCTGGGGGGCGGAAGGTCGAGAGTTCGAATCTCTCCGGCCCGACCATATCAGAAACGCTCATCTCCATCCGGGGGTGAGCGTTTCCGTTTTTACGGAGTCCGCATGAACGGCGTCTTGCCAGATCAGGCCCTGCGCGTCCTGATCGCCAATGGGGCGATCACCGCAAGCCAGCCCATTCTTCCCGAACAGATCCAGCCCGCGAGCCTCGATTTGCGGCTTGGCCAGTCGGCCTGGCGCGTCCGCGCCTCGTTCCTGTCGGGTCGCGATCGTCTGGTCTCCGAGCGGCTCGCCGATTTCGAAATGCACCGCATGGATCTGAGCGGCGGCGCGGTTCTGGAAAAGGGCTGCGTCTATCTGGTCCCGCTGATGGAGCGACTATGTCTGCCCAAGGGGCTCGATGCGGTGGCCAATGCCAAATCGTCGACCGGCCGGCTCGATCTGCTGACGCGCCTCGTGACCGACAACGGCACCGAATTCGACCGCCTGCCCGAGGGCTATGACGGCCCCCTTTACGCCGAGATCTGCCCGCGCTCCTTCTCGGTCCTCGTGCGCCCCGGCATGCGCCTGAACCAGCTGCGCCTGCGTCAGGGTCAGGCCGTGCTCGACGATGGCGAGCTGCGCGCTCTCCATGCCGCAGAGCCCCTTGTCTCTGGCGAGGCATTGATCGACGAGGGTCTGGGCTTTTCCGTCGATCTGCGCCCCGAAAGCGGCGATCTGGTCGGCTACCGCGCGCGGCCCCATACCGGCGTGATCGACCTAGACCGCATCGGGGCCTATCCCGCCCGCGACTTCTGGGACACGCTCCACACCGATGACGGCAGCCTGATTCTCGACCCCGGTGCCTTCTATATTCTCGTCAGCCGCGAAGCCGTGGCGATCCCGCCCGATTATGCCGCCGAGATGTCGCCCTATCTCGCCATGGTCGGCGAGTTCCGCGTCCATTACGCGGGCTTCTTCGATCCGGGCTTCGGTCACGGTGTCGCGGGACAAGGCGCACGCGGCGTGCTGGAAGTGCGCTGTCACGAGGCCCCCTTTGCCCTCGAACACGGGCAGGTCGTGGGCCGTCTGGTCTATGAGCGCATGGCCGAGCGCCCGGAACGCCTTTACGGCACCGGCATCGCCTCGAATTACCAAGGTCAGGGCCTCAAGCTCGCCAAGCAGTTCCGCTAAGGCTGCCGGCGCGCGCCCCATCCGGTCCCTGCCCGTCGCGTCACGCCCTTCTGCCGTTGACCTGCCGCGCATGGGGGTATAGCTCAATCCCATGACCAAGATGCCGACCCTTTTCGCGACGCTCTATTACCCGCTGCCATAGGTAGCGGTCACTTTGTCATGTCCCCGCTGCAACTGTCAGCGGTTCGCCATGATTTCTCCATGAACCCCTGACTCTCTTTTCAGGATGCCGTTCATGCCCGCCCTCCCGCCCTCCTCCGTGACGATCATCGGCTTTGGCGCCTTTGGTGCGCTGATGGCAAACCATCTCGGGGCATTGGCTCCGCTTTCGGTCTATGACAGTGATCCGGCCGCGAGGGATCGCGCAAAGGCGCTGGGGCTGCGCGTGCTGGACGATCCGGCAAAGATCACCGCCTCCGTCGTCGTTCTGGCGGTACCGGTCCAGACCCTGCCCGCTTGTCTGGCGCAGATCGCGCCGCATCTCGGGAGGGGCCAGATGGTGGTCGATGTCTGCTCGATCAAGGAAGAGCCTGCACGGCTGATGCGCGAGATGCTGTCGCCCGAGGTCGAGCTTCTGGCCAGCCATCCGATGTTCGGTCCCGCCAGCGCCCAAGGGGGAATCGCGGGTCAGCAGATCGTGCTTTGCCCTTTGCGGGGTACGGGCTGGCCGCGCGTCGCAGCCGCCTTGCGCCGCGCTTTGGGGCTGAAGGTCATTGTGACCACGCCCGAAGATCACGACCGGCAGGCCGCGCTCTCGCAGGGGCTGATCCATCTTCTGGCGCAGATCCTGCCGCCCGCAGCCAAAGCCCCGAAAATCCGCACCAAAAGCTACGAGCTGCTGTCTCAGGCCCTCGCCATGGTCAGCCATGACGCGCCCGAGGTGGTCGAGGCGATCACGCGGCGCAACCCGCATATGGCGGGGCTGCGCGCGCATCTTTTGAAGGCGCTGGAGTAGAGCGCTCCCGCCTTAGCGGCCCAAGCGGCGCGTGATCTGCGCGGCCTGACGGGCGCGTTTGGCCGCCTCGCGCGCGTTCTTTTGCTGTTGGCGCATCTGCGGGCTGACGGTTTGGCCCTGCGTTTTCGCAGCCCCCGCGCCCGTGCCTTTCGCGGCGCCGGCCTGTTTGCTCATGGCTTTGCTCGCGCGGCGCATGGCCCAGTTGGCAAGCTGGCGGCTCGCCATTTTGGTGATCTGGTCGATAATGCTCTTCATCGCGTTCCCCTGTCCTATTCGTCGTCGAAAAGATCCTCGGCGGGGCCGTTGGCCTCGTCCTCGGCGTGCTTTTCAGGCAGCAGACCCGCAGGCAGCCCGTCGGATGGCGGACGCGATTCCAACAGGCCCGCCGCGCGGAGCTCGGTCAGACCCGGCAGATCGCGGGCGCTTTCGAGGCCGAAATGGTCGAGAAAATCCTCGGTCACGACGAAAGTCGCCGGACGGCCCGGCGTCATGCGGCGGCGGCCGATGCGGACCCAGCCCATCTCGATCAGCTGGTCCAGCGTACCGCGGTTCACGGCAACGCCGCGGATCTCTTCGATCTCGGTGCGGGTGACGGGCTGGTGATAGGCGATGACCGCCAGAGTTTCGGTCGCGGCGCGCGAGAGGCGGCGGTTTTCAACCGCGTCCTCCTCCATCAGAAAGCCGAGATCGCCCGCCGTGCGGAAGGCCCATGCATCGCCGACCTTGACCAGTTGAACGCCCCGCCCCTCGTAACGCACGCGCAGCCCGTACATGATCTCGGCCGGCTCGCTGCCCGGCGGCATGCGTGCGGCGATCTGGCGCGTGGTCATGGGCTTGGCGGAGGCAAAGAGAATCGCCTCGACCATGCGCTCCTGCTCGAACAGGGGCGGCGGCGGAAATGTGTTGAGGTCGGGCTCGGGGCCGTCGGCCGTTGCGGATGCAGTGGTATCGGAGAGGTCGTTCACGTCGGGTCCGATTCTTGGTTGCGCCGCCGGATCGTGATCGGGGCGAAGGTTTCGGATTGGTGGATCTCGATCGCGCCCTGCCGCGCCAATTCGAGCGAGGCGGCAAAAGTCGCCGCCGTGGCCGAGCGGCGGCGCCGGCTTTCGCCTTCCCAGCCATCGGGGAGAAACTGTGCCAAAGCGGTCCAGTCGCCGGTAAAGCCGATCAGCGAGCGCAGACGGTCGAGCGCTTGCTCCATCGTGAAAACATCACGGCGATCAAAGGCATAGGGGCGAAACTCGTCACGGGTTCTGAGCCGCGCATAGGCCCGCATCAGGTCGAGAAGCCCCGCTTGCCAGCGGGTTTCGCGGTTGCGGGTGATCTCTTCGGGGGCACCGCGCGCGAAGCGCTGATGGCCGAGCCGGTCGCGGGCCATCAGCCGCGCCGAGGCCTCGCGCATGGCCTGCAGACGTTCGAGCTGGAAGGCGAGATGACTGGCCATATCCTCGGCCGAGGGGCCATCGGCTTCGGGATCGGGCGGAAGAAGCAGGCGCGATTTCAGATAGGCGAGCCATGCCGCCATCACGAGATAGTCGGCGGCAAGTTCGATCCGCAGGGCACGCGCCTGATCGATGAAGGCGAGATATTGTTCGGCCAAGTCGAGGACCGAGACCGCCATGAGGTCGACCTTTTGCCTGCGCGCCATCGTCAGAAGCAGATCGAGCGGGCCCTCGAAGCCCGAGACATCGACCATCAGCACCTCTTCGGCGCGCCGTTCGGCTACGGTCTGATCCGGCGCGGCTTGCCCCGTCGGGCCCTGCCCCTCTGCCGCGGGTGTGCCGGAAATCGCGATATCGGGGCCTGCCGGCGAAAGATCAGTCATTATCGGGAAATCAAAGGCCAATGCGCGGGGCGGGAAAGGGGAAGACGGAGCGAGCCGAAGCTCTTTCTTTGCAAGATTGTGTCAGAATCCGCAAGCGCATGGTCCCTGTCAACATTTGAGCGGGCGGGGTGAGGCGGACGGCCCCCTCCCCGCGATGCAAGGCCGATGCGGGGCCCTGCCCCGCACCCCGGGATATTTGGCCATGAAAGAGGGGATCAGGCGAGGCCGCCCAAAGCGCGCAACTCGGCGCGAAGATCCGCAAGATCGGCATCGTCGGGTGCTTTGCGGAAGGACAAGGCGGCATTCGCGCGTCGCAGCGCGGCGTCCCGAAGTCCGCCCGAGGCGGCAACGATCCGCTCCATCTCGGGGATGGTTTCGTTGCAGCTCAGGACCATGTCGCAGCCGGCCGCGATCGCTGCTGCGGCGCGCTCGGGCAAGGTTCCCGAAAGCGCCTGCATCCCGATATCGTCGGTCATCAACAGCCCGTCGAAACCGATGCGGTTGCGGATGAGCTCGATCACCGGCTTCGAGGCGGTCGCGGGGGCATCATCGACGGCGGTCAGGCGGATATGGCATGTCATCGCCATCGGCAGATCGGCCAGAGCGCGGAAGGGCGCGAAATCGGTCTGCTCGAGATCGTAGAGCGTCGCGTCGATCACCGGCAGGTCGTGATGGCTGTCGACCTTGGTGCGGCCATGGCCCGGCAGATGTTTCATCACCGGCAAAACGCCGGCAGCCATGAGACCGTCGGCCGCCGCGCGCCCCAAACGGGTCACGGTTTCGGCGTCGCCACCGAAGCAACGGTTGAGCAGGAAGGGATGGGTGGTTGCGCCTGCGATATCGAGACCCGGCGCGCAATCGACGTCGATGCCCATCGCCTGAAGCTCTTCCCCGAGCAGTCGGTATTGCAGCCAGACCGCACGCTCGCCATGGGCGGCGAGATCAAGCGGCGCGGCGAAATCGGTCCAATGGGGGGCGCGCATGCGCTGCACGCGGCCGCCCTCCTGGTCGATCAGGATGGGGGCATCGCGGCCCACCGTCTCGCGCAGCCCGGCGGTCAGGCGGGTCAGGCGTTCGGGTGTGTCGACATTGCGGCCGAACAGGATGAAGCCCCAAGGATCGGCGGCGCGGAAAAAGGCGCGCTCGTCGGGGGAAAGATCGGGACCGGCGATCCCTCCGAGGATGGTCGCGCCGGTCTTGCTTGTGATCCCGCTCACTTTGCGGTCGCCGGGATACAGTCGATGCCTTCGGCGATCAAAGCGGCGCAGAAGCGGCGGGCCTCGTCGCGGCTCTCGAAGCCGGCTGCGCGCAGACGCCAGAAGTTGCGCCCGCCGCTTTCGGCTTTCTGGATGACTTGTGCCTTGCCCGAGAACAGGCTGCCGAATTTGCCCGAGACGCGGTTCCACTCGCCTTCGGCCAGCGCATTGCTGTCGAATGCGCCGATCTGGACCATGGCCGCACCCGAAGCGATCGCCGAGGGGGCGACTTTCGGTGCGGGTGCCGGAGCGGGCGCCGCGGCGGCGGCCGTTTGCACCGGAGCGGCAGCAGCAGCCGGGGCTGCGGCGACAACGGCGGCGCGGCGCGGACGCGGTGCCGGACGGGCCGAAACCTTGACGGCTGCGGGCGGCGGCACGGCTGCAGCAGCAGCCTCGGTCAGGGCGGCGTTGATCGCATCGGTATCGGCGGCCTCGCCCGAAAGACCGGTCACGGCCTCGTTGGCGGGAGTTTCGCCGATCGGAGCAGCGGGCGTCTCGGCGAGACTTGCCAGACGCTGCGCTTCGGCGGCGGCAGCGGCCTCTGCTGCGGCAGCAGCTTCGGCATCTGGGCGCGGGATCACGCGCTCGCTGTTGGCCGTGATCGGCAATTCGGTATCGCGCGAGGGCGTGCGCGCGGTTGCGCCCAGCTCGCCCATCGCGACGTCTTCGTCGGTGAGATTGGTGGTTTCGGGGGCAATCGCGACCTGATTGGCCGGACGCTCGTTCGCGCCACCCGCGACGTTATTGACGGCCAGGCCGGTATAGGAGGTCAGCTCGCCGCCCGGGTTGTCGGGAGCCGAGCGTGCCTCGCCCTGAATGGCGCGGATCACCGGCACGCCGGAGACATCGCGGACCACGAGCTTGTAGCCCCAGACCAGCAGCATCACCATCAGCCCGACCGAGACCAGCGCGCCGAGATATTGCGTGAAACGGCCGACACGGCCGATCACGGTCGTGCCTCCGGTCAGCAACCCGTCGTCACCCTGCGTATGATAGCGCGATTCGTCCCATTGCGGATCGTTGTCCCAATCCTCGGCATCCCCGTCGTAACGGGGATCGCCGCCATTGGGATAGTCACGCACCTGCCGGGGCTGTGCACCAACAAATCCGCCGGAGCGGAAATCAACCACTGCCATGTCCTGCCTGCCTGCCGGTTGGTCCGGCCTAAATCGTTGACTGCTCACTCAAGGCCGACCCGGCGCCTGTATCAGCGCATTTCCGTTGCCGGCGTGACCCCAAGAATACCAAGGCCGGCCGAAATAACAACGCCGACGGACCGCGCCAATGCGATTTTTGCGGCGGTTGCCTCGGGATTTCCGTCCTGCACGAAGCGCAGCGAGAGGTCGTCATTGCCGCGGTTCCACAGCGAATGCAGGTCCGAGGCCAAGTCATATAGGAAGAATGCAATGCGGTGCGGCTCGTTGGCGCGGGCCGCGATCTCGACGATGCGTGGCCATTCTGCAACTTTTTTCGCAAGCTCAAGCTCTGCCGGATGCGAAAGTTGCGTCAGATCGGCCTTTGCCAGCGCCGCATCCGAGACATCGACCCCCATGTCGGCCGCGCGCGTCGTCACCGAATTGATGCGCGAGCTGGCGTATTGGACGTACCAGACAGGGTTGTCCTTGGACTGCTCGAGCACCTTGTCGAAGTCGAAATCGAGCGCCGCATCGTTCTTGCGGGTCAGCATGTGGAAACGCGTCACATCGGCGCCGGCCTGTTCGACGACATCGCGCAGCGTGACGAAAGTCCCTGCCCGCTTCGACATCTTGAAGGGCTCGCCGTTCTTGAAAAGCTTCACCAACTGGATCAGCTTGACATCGAGCGGCACGCGACCGTTCGACAGCGCCTTGACCGCTGCGGTCATGCGCTTGACATAGCCGCCGTGATCGGCGCCGAAAATGTCGATAAGCTGGTCGAAGCCGCGGTCGATCTTGTCCCAGTGATAGGCGATATCGGGTGCGAAATAGGTCCAGCTGCCGTCGGATTTCTTGACCGGACGATCAACGTCGTCGCCGTGCAGCGTCGAGCGGAAGAGCGTCTGCTCGCGCGGCTCCCAATCTTCGGGGGTCTTGCCCTTCGGCGGTTCGAGCACGCCCTCGTAGATCAGCCCCTCGGCCTGCAGCCGCGCGATCGCGGCCTCGATGCGGCCGGTCCCGTAAAGTGCCTTTTCGGAGGCATAGACGTCCATCTCGACGCCGAGCATCGCGAGATCCTCGCGGATCATCGCCATCATCTCGGCGGTGGCGAAATCGCGGATCTCGACCAGCCATTCGGATTCGGGGCGGTCGATCAGGCTCGCGCCGTATTTTTCCTTCAGCTTCTCGCCGACGGGGATCAGGTAGTCGCCGGGATAAAGCCCCTCGGCGATCTGCGGCTCGAGGCCGTTGGCTTCGCGGTAGCGTTCGTAGGCGGAACGCGCCAGCACATCGACCTGCGCGCCGCCGTCGTTGATGTAATACTCGCGCGTGACATCATAGCCCGCGAAGTCGAGCAGCGACGACAGGGCATCGCCGAAAACCGCGCCGCGGGTATGGCCGACATGCATCGGGCCGGTCGGGTTGGCGCTGACGAATTCGACGTTGACCTTGAGGCCCTGCCCAAGCGTCGAGCGCCCGTAATCGGCACCGGCTTCCAGCGCCGAGCGCACGACGCCCTGCCAGTTGTCGTCCGCAAGGCGCAGGTTCAGAAAGCCGGGTCCGGCGACATCGGCTGCGGTGATGCGCGGGTCTTCGCGCAAAAGTTCGGCAAGCGCGTCGGCGATCTCGCGCGGCTTTTTGCCGGCCGGCTTGGCCAATACCATCGCGGCATTCGTGGCCATATCACCGTGGGCCGGATCTCGCGGCGGTTCCACGGCGACAGCAGTCATGTCCAGCCCGTCGGGCAGGACGCCCGAGGCCGCAAGTTTGCTCAACGCGTCAAGGACCAGCGTGCGAATATCGGAAAAGAGGTTCATGGGATCCATCCTAGATTGCTATGCGGGATAGCCTTGCGGGCAAGGGGCAGTCAACCTCCGGCCATGCTTCGGGCCCCGCAATTCGGGCTAATGGCGCGCGAAACCGCGTGAAAACGTGCAGATACGCGCGATTTGCGCGTCAAGGCGGGGCGAGGCACCATTCCGAACCCCAAAACCGTCCGCGCCGTTCGGCCGGAGCGGAGCACCCCTGCCCGCCCCTGTTCCGCGCGGGGCGCATTTCGTGATCACGATTGACGTTTCCAGGCAATTGCGGTAGTGGCCGAATATCGCATTCGGCGACATTCACAGGGGCGTTTGGAAGATGCGTCCCGACCAGCCGTCAGGCATGGACCTGCCCGCTGTTTTGGACACTCAAGCACCATCGCGAAAGCCCTAATGACCAAATTTACCGATCTCAAGCTGGACCCCAAGGTCCTTCAGGCAATTGCCGAGGCAGGCTACGACAGCCCGACCCCGATCCAGGCCGGTGCGATCCCGCCCGCGCTCGAGGGCCGCGACGTCCTTGGTATCGCCCAGACCGGCACCGGTAAAACCGCCAGCTTCACGCTGCCGATGATCACCCTTCTCGGCCGTGGCCGCGCTCGTGCGCGCATGCCGCGCAGCCTCGTTCTTGCGCCGACCCGCGAGCTTGCCGCTCAGGTCGCCGAGAACTTCGACGTTTACGCCAAACACACCCGCCTGACCAAAGCCCTGCTGATCGGCGGCGTTTCCTTTGGCGAGCAGGACAAGCTGATCGATCGCGGCGTCGACGTGCTGATCGCAACCCCGGGCCGCCTGCTCGACCATTTCGAGCGTGGCAAGCTGCTGCTGACCGGCGTTCAGATCATGGTCGTCGACGAGGCCGACCGCATGCTCGACATGGGCTTCATCCCCGATATCGAGCGCATCTTCCAGCTGACGCCTTTCACGCGCCAGACCCTGTTCTTCTCGGCCACGATGGCCCCCGAGATCGAGCGCATCACCGACACCTTCCTGCATTCGCCCGAGCGGATCGAGGTGGCGCGTCAGGCGACGACTTCGGAAACCATCACCCAGCGCCTGATCGAGATCACGCCGACCCGCAAAGACCAGACCGCCAAGCAAAAGCGCGAGCTGCTGCGGGCGCTGATCGATTCCGAGGGCGAGACGCTCCAGAACGCGATCATCTTCTGCAACCGCAAGACCGACGTCGATATCGTCGCGAAATCGCTCAAGACGCATGGCTATGATGCCGCGCCGATCCACGGCGATCTCGACCAGAGCCAGCGCATGCGCACGCTCGACGATTTCCGCGACGGCCGCCTGCGCTTTCTCGTGGCCTCGGATGTGGCAGCGCGCGGGCTCGACATTCCTTCGGTCAGCCATGTCTTCAACTTCGACATGCCGAGCCATGCCGAGGATTACGTCCACCGCATCGGCCGCACCGGCCGCGCCGGCCGTCTGGGCACCGCGATCACCATCGGCACGCCCTCGGACGAGAAACTTCTTGCGGCGATCGAAAGCCTCGTGAAGCAGTCCCTGCCCCGCGGTTCGATCCCCGAAGGCTTCTCGCTTTCGGCAGCAGCCCAGGGCGCGCCGCGCGTCCATCCGGGCCAGCAGCGCGGCGGCCGCAACGAGCGCAACACTAAGTCGCGCCGCCACCCGCGCGATCACGAGCATAACGAGCAAGCCGCAATGGCTCCGATCGAGGTTCCGGTTGCAGCGGCTCCGGCCGAGAAAGCCGCCGAGCCCCGCCGTGAAGAGCGTCGTGAGGAGCGTCGCGATACCAGCCGTGACGAGCGCCGCGACAACGGCCGCCGCAATGGCCGCAACGACGACAAGCGCGACGAGCACCGCCACGACGACAGCCGCGGCGAACATCGTCACGAGCACCGTCAGGAGCCGCGCAACGACTCGCGTCAGGACCAGCCGCGCAACGAGCGTTCGCGCGACAACCGCCGCGAAGACCGCCAGCCGGTTCTGGGCATGGGCGACCATGTTCCCGACTTCATGCTGCGCAGCTTCCGTCCGGCGATCCTCGTGAACGAAAGCGTCGAGGACAGCGCCGACAAGCCGGAGAGCGAAGCCGAGGTCGTGACCGAGCAGGGCGAAACCGAACGTCCGGCATCGGGCCGTTCGCGCTCGCGTTCGCGCTCCGACAGCCGCAAACGTGACGGCGAATCCCGCAAGCGCGACGGCGAAAGCCGCAAATCCGAGCCGCAGGTCGAGATCATTCCGATCCAGACCACTGTCACCGAACTGCCCGAGCTTCAGGCCGAAGCGCCCGCTCCGGTCGCGGTCGAGGTTAGCGTGGTCGAAGCGCCTGCCCAAGCCGAAGCGCCGGTCGTGACAGCGGCAGTAGCCGCCGAAACCAAAGCCGAAACCGCGCCCGAGGCTGTTTCGCCCGCCGAAGCTGCGGCTCCGGCCGAAGCGCCGGTCGAGGGTGCGGCAGCCGAAGAGGCTCCGGTGAAGAAGGCTCCGCGCAAACGCGCGCCGCGCAAAACCACCAAAGCCGAAGCCCCCGCCGTCGAGGCAAGCGCGACCGAAGCCCCCGCCGCAACGGAGGCAGCCCCCGCAGCAGCCGACGCCGAGGCAGAGGTCAAAAAGCCCGTGCGCAAACGTGCACCGCGCCGCAAGGTCGTGAAGGAAGGCGAAGCCGAAGCGGCAGCTCCGGCAGCCGAAGCGCCCGCCGCACCGGCAGCGCCCTCCGAACCCGAGGCCTGATCCGGCGAAATCATGAGCGCTGACCCGTCATCTCTTTCCCGTTCATCGGGTTCGGGGCGTCGGGTCGCGCTTTTTGCTTGCGACATCCTGCTTGGCGCCGCCGCCGCTTTGGGTCAGGCACCTTGGGGGCTTTGGCCCGTCTCGGTCGCGGCCTTTGCGCTGATCGTGTGGCGCGTCGCAACCACGACATCCGCGCGCGACGGAGCCCTGAGCAGCCTGCGCGCGGGCATCGGCTATTTCGCCCTTTCGATGTTCTGGATCATCGAGCCCTTCCTTGTCGAACCCGAGATCTACGGCTGGCTTGCGCCCTTTGCCCTGACAGGAATCGCCGTCGGCGGCGCGCTGTTCTGGGCTGTTCCGACATGGCTGGCGCTTCTGCCGGTACGCGGCGCAGCGATGCGCGGCGTGGCCTTTGCGGCGGCAATCGTGCTTTCGGACTGGCTGCGCGGCTGGCTCTTCACCGGCCTGCCCTGGGCGCTCGGCGGCCATATCTGGATCGACAGCCCCGTCGGACAGATCGCGGCATTGGCGGGCAGCATCGGCCTTTCCGCTTTGACGATGTTGCTGGCGCTTCTTCCGAACCTTTTGCGCGCGCTCGACAACAACCGCATGCGCGGCCTGCTTTCCGGCGCGGCGCTTTCGCTCGCCGTTCTTGCGGGCGCTTGGGCCTATGGCAGCGCCCGCCTTTCAACGCCGCTCCCCGATACGACCCGCCCGCAGATCCTGCGTCTGGTCCAGCCCAATGCCGAGCAACGCCTGAAATGGGATCCCTATTGGTCGGGCGTTTTCTTCCAGCGCCTGATCGATCTGTCGAGCGGCCCGACCGCCGAGGGCGGCCGCCCCGATGTCGTGATCTGGCCCGAGACGGCAGTGAACTTCCTGCTCGAGCATGCGGGCACCGCACCCCAAGACATCAAGACCGCGATCGAAGCCCCGCTTTTGCTCGGCATCCAGCGGGTCGAGGGCAACCGCTATTTCAACAGCTTTGCCGAATTCCGCCGCGACGGAACCATCGGCCAGATCTACGACAAATTCCACCTTGTGCCCTTCGGCGAATATACCCCTTGGGGCGATGCGATGTCGCGGCTGGGGATCTCGGCCTTCGCGGCACGCTACGGCAACGGCTATACGCCGGGCGACGGGGCGCATGTGCTGCGCGGTCTGGGCGCGGGCCTGCCGCCGGTACAGGTGCTGATCTGCTACGAGGCGGTATTCTCGCGCCATCTGATCACCCAAGGGGCGGAGCGGCCCGAATGGCTGCTCCAGATCACCAATGATGCATGGTTTGGCACGCAATCGGGGCCGTGGCAGCATCTGGCGCAGGCGCGGCTGCGCGCGATCGAATCCGGCCTGCCGCTGATCCGCGTCGCCAATACCGGCGTGACCGCGGTGATCGATGCGCGCGGCACAATCAAAGCGCAGCTCGACCTCGGCATCGAAGGCCGGCTCGACGCCGCACTGCCCGCCTCCCTTGCCTCGACGCCCTGGAGCAAACTCGGCGATTGGCCCGCCGTTTTGCTCGCCGCGCTGGCCCTGCTCGGCGCAATCGTGGGAAGTGGATTAAAACGCAATCCATCCGCAGGTTGACCTTGGCCATATTAGGGCCTATTTCCAATTTCTGACTGTCACAACGGCTTCCTGGCGTGACGGCTAAGGCTAACGGAGCAACCCCATGTCCAGACAGAATTACGTGTTCACCTCGGAATCGGTTTCCGAGGGCCATCCCGACAAACTTTGCGATCAGATTTCGGATGCCGTGCTCGATGCATTGCTGGCCGAGGACCCCAATGCCCGCGTCGCATGCGAGGCTTTTGCCACCACCGGCATGGTGATGATCGGCGGCGAGATCGGTCTGGACGATAAAGACCGCCTGTCGCATTACATGAACGGCATCAGCCAGATCGCGCGCGACGTGATCCGCGACATCGGCTACGAGCAGGAAAAATTCCACTGGAATACCTGCAAGGTGCTCAATGTGCTGCACGAGCAATCGGCGCATATCTGGCAAGGCGTCAAGAACGACGCGGCGGGCGATCAGGGCATCATGTTCGGCTATGCCGTCGATGAAACCCCCGAGCTGATGCCCGCCCCGATCCAGTATTCGCATGCGATCCTGCGCCGTCTTGCCGAGGCCCGCAAATCGGGCGCGGAACCGCTGCTCGGCCCCGACGCCAAATCCCAGCTCTCGCTGCGCTACGAGAACGGCCGTCCGGTCGAGGTCACCAGCCTCGTGCTCTCGCACCAGCACAAGGACGAGAGCCAGAGCTCGGACGACATCCGCGCCATCGTCGAGCCCTATATCCGCGAGGTTCTTCCGGCGGAATGGCTGACCGAGAATACCGAATGGTGGGTCAACCCGACCGGCACGTTCGTCATCGGCGGACCTGACGGCGACGCGGGTCTGACGGGCCGCAAGATCATCGTCGACACCTATGGCGGCGCGGCTCCCCATGGCGGCGGCGCTTTCTCGGGCAAGGACCCGACCAAGGTCGACCGCTCGGCAGCCTATGCGGCGCGCTATCTCGCCAAGAACGTCGTGGCTGCAGGGCTTGCAAGCCGCTGCGTCATTCAGGTCAGCTATGCGATCGGCGTGGCCAAGCCCCTCTCGATCTATGCCGATACGTTCGGTACGGGCACCGTCCCCGAGGAGCAGATCGAAAAGGCCGTGGCCCAGGCCATGGATCTGACGCCCAAGGGGATCCGCGACCACCTCAACCTGAACCGCCCGATCTATCGCCGGACCTCCGCCTATGGCCATTTCGGCCGCGCGCCCGATGCCGATGGCGGCTTCTCGTGGGAGCGCACCGATCTGGTCGACGCGCTTCGCGCCGCGGTCTGATCGCGCGAGGAGAAAGGTCGGGGGCTTTGCGCCCCCGCACCCCCGCAGGATATTTCTACATGCAAGACAAAAAAGGCCGCGGCAGTTTCCCCTGCCGCGGCCTTTTGTTTCTCCGGAGAGAAAATACCCTGGGGGAGCGCGGAACGCGCGGGGGCAAAGCCCCCGATCGCTCAGTCGCGGAAGCTACGGCTTTCCTTGACTTGATCCCAAGCCCAGACCACCTCTTGCAGCCGATCTTCGTCCGAGCGGTCTCCGCCGTTCATATCCGGATGAAGAACCTTAACCAATGCCTTGTATTGTTTCCTGATTTCCGCGCGGGTCCACGTATCTTTGGCCTCAAGGATCTCGATCGCGCGCCGCTCTGTCGGGGGCAGTTTGCGCAGGTTGGCCTTTGCGCGAACCTCGGGATTGGTGCCGTTCGCGCCGAGGATCTCGAGCGGATCATCGATCCCGTGACGCGCCCATTTCTGTTCCTGCGTGGCGCGGCCGAAGGGTTTCGTCGGGCGCTCCCAGACAGTGGCATTGTCCAGAAACTCCTGGAATTCCTCTTCGGACTGGCCCTGGAAATAGTTCCAGTTCAGGTTGTACTCGCGCACATGCTCTTTGCAGAACCAGAAGTAATCATCCAGCGAGCGCGGCGATTTGGGTGCGCGATATTGTCCGGGCTCGTCGCAACCTGCCTTGTCGCAACGCCGGGTCGAGGTTTCGAAAGCACCCGACATTCCGCGGCGGCCTTTTGCCCTGCGCTTCTTGTCGGAAGCGGCGGAAATGTCGAAGGCGAACGGGTCCCTAGTAGTCATAGTGCCTGCCTTGTTTTCGTCGGGACCGGTAGTTTAGGCTATTTCACGCCACATGAAAGGGGGGTCGGGATGATAGCCGAAGAGATGCGGTCCAGACTTGCGGAGCTTCAACCGGAAGCAATTGAAATTATAGACGAAAGCGAAAGCCATCGCGGTCACTCGGGTTTTCGCGACGGCGGAGAGAGCCATTTCCGCATCCGTCTGGTCAGTCCGCATTTCGCGGGGCTGAGCCGGATCGAGCGCCATCGCCTCGTCCATCGCACGCTCGGCGATATCGTGCCGCGAATCCACGCACTTGCGCTGGATCTTCAGGAAAGCGCGACCGTTAGCGCCCCCAGTCTTGCTGCACCACCTGCCGAGGCGTAGAAGCCCGTCAATCCCATATCGTCCAAGGATATATCTCCATGCCCATCACGGATTTCAATGACCGCATGCTTTCGCTCGGCCTTGCCCGCGTCAGCGAAGCTGCGGCGCATGCCTCGGCTCTGCTGATCGGCCGCGGAGACGAGAAGGCCGCCGACCAGGCAGCCGTCAACGCCATGCGCGAACAGCTCAACATGCTCGACATCAAAGGCGTCGTGGTCATCGGCGAGGGCGAGCGCGACGAGGCCCCGATGCTCTACATCGGCGAGGAAGTCGGCAGCGGCAACGGCCCCGAGGTCGATATCGCGCTCGACCCGCTCGAAGGCACCACCCTGACCGCCAAAGACATGCCGAACGCGCTCACCGTGATCGCCATGGCGCCGCGCGGCACGCTTTTGCACGCGCCCGACGTCTATATGGACAAGCTCGCGATCGGTCCGGGCTATGCCAAGGATATCGTCAGCCTCGACATGTCGCCCTCCGAACGCGTCCGCGCCCTCGCCAATGCCCGCGGCGTCAAGGACAGCGACATCACCGTCTGCATCCTCGAGCGTCCGCGCCACGAGAACCTGATCGAAGAGGTCCGCTCGACCGGTGCCGCGATTCGCCTGATCACCGACGGCGATGTCGCAGGCGTCATCCACGTCGCCGAAGCCGAGCTGACCGGCATCGACATGTATATGGGTTCGGGCGGCGCCCCCGAGGGCGTCCTGGCGGCTTCCGCACTCAAATGCATGGGCGGCCAGATCTGGGGCCGTCTGTTGTTCCGCAACGACGACGAGCGCGGCCGTGCGGCCAAAGCCGGCATCACCGATCTCAACCGCATCTACTCGCGTGACGAGCTGGTCACCGCGGACGTGATCTTTGCCGCAACCGGCGTCACCAACGGTTCGATCGTGCAGGGTGTCAAGCGCCAGCCCGATTACCTGCAGACCGAAACCATCCTGATGCGCTCGAAAACCGGCTCGATCCGCCGCATGATCTATCGCAACCCGATCCGCTGATCCCTCTGGATCAACCGGATTTTCCGACAAAGGGGGCGGGCCGTGGCGACATGGCCCGCCCTTTTTGCACCTTTGCGCACGCCGCCCTTGCAAGCCCGAACGGAGTGGCGCAGAAAATCGGGCATGTGTGCTTTCCTCAATATCGACAATTCGCTGACCGGCCGGCGCTGGCTCGCCCCCGATCCCACCCTGGAACGCGCGGCCGAGGCCTTGCTGCAAGACACGGGCCTTCCGCTCGCCATCACGCGCATACTCGCCGCGCGGCAGGTCGAGGCGGCGGATGCGCAGGCCTATCTCGATCCCAAATTGCGCGACCTGCTGCCCGATCCGCTCAGCCTGCGCGATATGGCAGCGGCAGCGGCGCGGATCGTCGATGCGGTCGTCAAAGGCCAGAAGGTCGCGATTTTCGCCGATTACGATGTCGATGGCGGCGCTTCGGCCGCGCTCTTGATCGATTGGCTGCGCCAGCAGAACCACAAAGCCACGCTCTATATTCCAGACCGGATCGACGAGGGCTACGGCCCGAACGCCCCCGCGATGGAGATGCTTGCCGCCGCTCACGACCTGATCATCTGCGTCGATTGCGGCACGTTGAGCCATGATGCGCTCGCTGCGGCCAAAGGGGCCGATGTTCTCGTGCTCGACCACCACCAAGGCGGCGAGACCCTGCCGCCCGCATTGGCCGTCGTGAACCCCAACCGCATGGACGAGGACGGGACGCTCGGCCATCTCTGTGCGGCGGGCGTGGTGTTTCTCGCGCTGGTTCAGGCCAACCGCGTCCTGCGCGAGGCCGGACGGGCCCAGCCCGACCTGATTTCGCTTCTGGATCTGGTGGCGCTGGCCACCGTCGCCGATGTCGCGCCGCTGATCGGCGTGAACCGCGCCTTCGTGCGCCAAGGTCTTGCGATCATGGCACGCCGCGAGCGGATCGGCCTTGCCGCACTGGCCGATGTGGCGCGCCTCGATTCGACGCCGACCGCCTTTCATCTGGGCTTCCTGCTCGGGCCGCGCATCAATGCCGGCGGTCGGGTCGGCCGCGCCGATCTCGGCGCGCTCAGCCTCTCGACCGTGGATCCGCGAGAGGCGGAATCCCTGGCCAAGCAACTCGACGAGCTCAACCGCGACCGCCGTGCCATCGAAAGCGCCGTGCGCGAAGAGGCCCTTGCCCAGGTCGAGGCCCATCTCGCTGCCGACAGCGCGGCCAATCTGGCATGGGCTTCGGGCGACGGCTGGCACCCGGGCGTCGTCGGAATCGTTGCCGCCCGCGTCAAGGAAGCCGTGAACCTGCCCTCGGTCGTGATCGGGATCGAGCACGGGATCGGCAAAGGCTCGGCCCGTTCGGTTCCGGGCGTCGATCTCGGCCGCGCCATCCAGCGCCTCGCCGCCGAGGGGCTTTTGCTCAAAGGCGGCGGCCATGCGATGGCGGCGGGCCTGACGGTCGATGCCGAGGCCATTCCCGCCGCCATGGCGCGCCTCAACGCCCTGCTGGCCCGCGAAATGGCGGACCGGAGCGGCGTCAGCGACCTGCGCATCTCGGGCCTTCTGGATCCGCAAGGCGCCACGATCGAACTGATGCATCTGCTGGAACGCGCGGGCCCCTTCGGTCAGGCCGCCCCTGCCCCGCGCTTCGCATTCGCCGACCAGCTGATCGAGGGCGCCTCGGTCATGGGTGAAAACCACCTGCGCCTGCGCTTCCGCAGCCCCGGCTCCCAGCCGATCGAGGCGGTCGCCTGGGGCGCCATGAACGGCGCGCTCGGCCCCGCGATTCTCGCTGCCAAGGGGCGTCGCTTCCACCTCGCAGGAAAGCTGGAATTGTCGCTCTGGGGCGGCAAGGAACGGGTGCGTTTGCGGCTCGACGACGCGGCAATCGCCCAGAGCCTGTAGAGAAGATTAACAATTTTCAAAACAGCGGCTTTTTTGCTCTTGCAGGTCCCGACACCCTGGCCTAAACACCGCCTCACACGAAGCGGCACTGCCGCAACGTGCTGAAAGTGGCCCGTTCGTCTATCGGTTAGGACGTCAGGTTTTCAACCTGAAAAGAGGGGTTCGACTCCCCTACGGGCTGCCACTTCACCCAAGAATTGAGAACTGCGACAAAGACTTACGCTATGTGAGCTCTGCGCGTGTCATCTCCTTCACATGCTTAAGCGCGCCGATAAAACTCTGCCGGAAAGCCCGACTGCCCCATCCGGCTGACGCCCGCGGAGCACCCGTCGCCGCGAGCATAGCCGCCATTGCAATGAGCGACGCCTGCCGGAAACATTCGTCTCGTCCACCGACACGGACGACGTATTCGCCAACGTTTTGCAGGTGCCGAAGGCAGCGGAATCAACGAGGAGCCGGCACGAAAAGACCTAGAGCAAATCAGGTGCCGTAGCGGACCCAAGAGATCACGAAACAGCTCCGCTCAGATCCGAAACACGGCCCGAAACAGGCAAGTCGCTAGGCATGGGCGCCGCCTCCCCGAAACATGCGCAGGATGCAGGCACATCGTCGCTAAAGCTTCGTGCAAAAGCGTGCATTCTGCCAAAGCAACGGGAAATCATCATTTTCATATGGGGTGAAGTGGCAGCCCGTAGGGGAGTCGAACCCCTCTTTTCAGGTTGAAAACCTGACGTCCTAACCGATAGACGAACGGGCCANCGCCGCTTCGTGTGAGGCGGTGTTTAGGCGAGGGTGCCGGAAACCGCAAGATGAAAAATCGGCTTTCCGTCACAAAGATCGAACTTCCTCTCGCGAGCCCCCTATCGGGCCGGCAGCTTGCATGATTTGGAGAAAGAAACCGGCACTTTCCAAAGCTGACGACTCTCGATGCGCTGCATGAAAGCAAGTGAGCAACTCGCAACTTAATCATTGGCATATGCAGCAAGCACCAACGAGCGACGGCATACAGGATCGTATGTCGGCCACCGTTAACGGCTCAATCCGGCGATGGACGCCGATGCCATGCTTTCCTCATTTTCACGACACGACCCGCGGCCGATCCACGAGCGCGACCGGAACCGCGGCGGCAACCAGCGGCTCGGGCAGCTGCGTCCTTAATTTAGAGATTCTTGCGCTAGATCAAAGCCATCGGAGCGGAGAGCTGCTTAGCTTTTCGGATGATCCATGCATGAGGGCGAAATGAAAACCAAGCGTTCGATTACCATCTTGACCGGCCTTGCCGCTTTCTCCCTGATCGCCGCCTGCACTCCGGAGACAACGCCAACGACCGGCCGGAGCGATTACGCCACCTATTGCGCCGACTGCCACGGAGCTAGCGGGAAAGGCAATGGACCTGCAGCCGCAAGCTTGAGCAAGGCCCCGTCCGACCTCACAACTCTCGCCCTCAGGAACGGCGGAACCTTTCCGAGCCTCGCCGCAATGGGGAAAATCCACGGCGGCACGATGGGGCGCAGCGAAAGCGCCATGCCCGAGTTCGGCGCGATCCTGGACGGGAAAACCGTGCTGTTTGATGCGGGTGACGGCATCGAAACCCCCACCCCGTGGCGCTTGGTGGCCCTGACCAAATACCTGCAAAGCATTCAACAGAAGTAAATCGCTCGCTCTTTCGAGAGGTTGCAGGCAAAGTCCTCGCATGAAAGGGAACGCGTCGCCGAGCACATGGCTTCGCGCGGCGGAGGGCAGCGGGTTTGCGGGACGAAGCTACGGGTCATTGAATCAACCGAAGCAAATCTTCATGCGGCTGGTCGACCGCAAACCAAGCAGAGGATTCTACCGGTTCTGGGTCTGGATTTTCGGCAACGATGAAGTGGAAGGAAACAGCGGGCGATAAGAATGGCCGCTCGATCCCGAGCGTCATTGATTGGGGCTCAAAATCGACGCTCGGAATGTTTGCGAAGCCCATATCGGGGTAACGAATGTCCAGTGCCTCACTGTCTTCCGTTCCGATGACGACGAGATTTCCTCCTTCGCGCCATTCCTGCGCATCAAGATACTCGCCTGTACAAGCACTTGCGACAGCTCCTGTCGCGAGCGCCGCTTGCAAACGGAGGCTTTGGACCTTCTTTCCCGCCCGAACCTGAAGCAGCACCGCCGTGCAGGCTGAAAGGGTCATGCCTGCAGGGATCTTGGGCGAGAACGCGATCCCCCTCAGCGATATGTCATCGTCCACAAGAAAGGCCCCAGTTACCCGTGCTTGAAATGACAAGGGTCCAAGTTGTGTTGGCAGGATCAAAGTTTGACGAATTTCGATCATTAGCGAAGCCCCTCCTCGACCAACTCCCCGGCTTTATCGCGAAGGTGGTCGCGATAAAGCGCCTTTGCCAGCGAAGCGCACATCAGCGCCATCACGAAGGCAAAGGGCAAGGCGCCGATAATCATCGCATCCTGTAGCGCACCAAGGCCCCCGCCACCGGCAAGGATGAGCGCGGCGATCAGAAGCGTCAAAATGGCACCCCAGATGATGCGGTGCAGCGCTCCGGTATCGACAGCCCCACCGGCCATGATGGTGTTCATGACCAGAATGCCGGAATCGGCCGAGGTCACAAGGAAGGTGAGGATCAGAACCACCGCAAGGATCGAAACGACCTGAAACAGGCTGTCCGACAGCAGCAACGACAGCGTTGCGAACAGTTTGTTGGTCAGCGAGGCCTCGAGCACCGCCCCTTGCGCGATCCCCTGCAGCTCAAGATCGATGGCGCTGCCGCCAAGAACGGCGAACCACGCGAAACAGACCAGCGAGGGAACGACGACCGCGCCGAGAACGAACTCCCTGATCGTGCGCCCTTTGGAAATCCGCGCAAGGAACAGCCCGACAAAGGGCGAAAAGGCGATCCACCACGCCCAATAGAAGGTGGTCGCACCGGCCTGCCATTGGCCCAGCTCGGTTTCCATCCCGTAGGCCTCGAAGGAGAGCACGGGGAAATGGCCGAGATAGTCGAGGAACGCGCTTGCATAGGTCGACATCGCGAAAGCCAGTGACCCGAAGACCGCAAAGACCCCAAGCAGGATGCACGACAGGATCAGGTTGAGGTTGGAGAGGTACTTCACACCACGCCCGACGCCCGACACTGCCGAAAGGACCGACAGCCCCATGACCAGAACCAGCGAGACCAGCAAGCCGATGACCGAGGGCCGCGGGACTGTCGTGCCGTCGCCAAGCGCCATCAGCCATTGATAGCCGAACACCGCATAGGCCCCTTCCACCAGCTGGCTCACGCCATAACCGATCGTGACCGCCACGCCGAGAATGGTCGCCACGATACCCAGAATGTCTACGATATGCCCGAGCGGCCCGTTGAGCGCCGCGCCGAAGATCGGCGTCAGGGCCGAGCGGATGGTCAGCGGCATGTCGCGCGTATAGGCGTAATAGGCGAGGCAGAGGCCGGTCACGACATAGATCGACCATGCGTGAAAACCGTAATGCATGAAGCTGTAACGATAGGCGGATTGCAATGCCTCGGGAGACAGGGGCTCGACATTGCCTTGGATGATCTCGGGGTTTTGCGCCCAGAGGCCAAGCGGTTCGGCCGTGGCATAGACCATGAGCCCGACGCCGAGGCCCGCTCCGAACATCATCGCGAACCACGAAAAGGTCGAGAACTCGGGCGTGTCTCCGTCACGCCCCAAGCGGCGCCGACCGGACGAGGGAATGATCGCAACCGCAATCAGGAACCATGCGAAAACCCCGACGATCACGACGTAAAACGAGTTGAAAACATGCAAAAGGCCGGCGTTCAGGCGAGACAGGACGTCGCCTGCGCTCAAGGGGAACAGCAAGGCCCAGACGACCAGAAGCGAGATGCTGATTTTGGATATGAGCGCGATAGGCAGAGAGTAGCCCTCGTAAAATCCGTTGTCTCGGGTTTCGATTTCAATATCGGTAAATGGCGGCGATACGTCAGCCATGATGCGCGATGTCTCCTTCATTGTCGCGCTGCATCGGCACAGCGCAATAGGATGCCTGCGCCGGAAACGCGTCCGGCGAGACAGGATGGGATTTTATTGCTCCGAAGCGGCGAACAGAGCATTCGCCAAGCGCCGCGCATGAAGCACGGCAAAGCATCCTGAGGCGTCAACGGTATGTGACGCGAAAGATAAAACAGGCGCTACCAGAGCATATCGAGGCTGCTTCTTAACCCGAATTTCCCGAAGTTTAAACCGCGGAAAGGTAAAAATACGACATTCAGGTATAAAAACGACCTATCGGTCCAGCCTCACCCGCGCATCTCGCCCGACTGTTCATCAGCGATTGCAGGGATCTCTGCCGGTGCCGGGCAAGCTTACCGAGGCAATCCGTGAACTCGATTGTAGCAGGCGTGAAGCCCTTCCGGCTCGGCAGAGCCTTTAATTAATTTCAATTAATAACAAGCGCTTACAAACGGAAAGAACACCATGCAACCACTTCAACGCGGCTCTCGATGACAGCCTTGAACAGCCTGCGCGCAATCGCGCCGGATATATCCGTCGCCCGCTCCGCCGAACTTTCATGTGTGTGTTCAACAACGCAGCGCGCACGACTGGCCATCAGCCGTGAACATCGCTAGAACGTTCCCGCTTTTGAACTTATAGCCCGGAAGAACCATCACGACTGGCAGTCGTGACAGGCTTTCATTCTAGCGACCAAGGTAGCGAAAATGAACATGCCTTTTGTTTCGTTGCGTCCGGAAATCACGCGCGCACATGCACTTACCCTGATGGATTGGTTCGAGGACGAGCGCGTGACGCGCTTCCTTACCGATTCCCAAAGCACATCCCGTTTCATCGCTCAGGCCGTTGAACGAACCCACATGCCGATCCTGACGCACTTGTTCAATCAAGGCAGTCGCTTCTTCATGGTTTACGACCGCAACGACACACCTGTCGGCTTTGTGCGTCTCCTAATGGCGGGAACCGAATGCGAGATAGTCTTGACCATCGGCGACCACGAGAAGTGGGGACGCAGACTCGGGACCAGCACGATCCTTGAAGGGTTGAAAATCGCTTTCCTCGAGATGAAGGCGGAGCGGGTCATCGCAAAAATCCACCCGGAAAACACCCGATCCCTGCGCGGGTTCATGCGCTGCGGATTTGTAGCAAAGCGCGCCACCCCGACCCTCAAGTCATTCACGATGAGTTCGGGGCGGTACCTCCAACTTTTACAGGACGGAGGGATGGCAGTGACAACCGGAATTTACATCACCGAGATTGACAAGGCGCGCCTTCACCGGCTGATAGAATCGGAAGATGATCCCGTCATCGTCGACCTCGAGCACGAGATCGAACGTGCCACTGTCGTACTCCCACAGGAGGTCATCGGCAGCGTCGTGACCATGAACTCCGAAGTCCTCCTCAAGCTCGACGACGAACCAAGGCAAGTCGCCCTGGTTTACCCGCACGACGCCGACGAAGAATCAGGTAAGCTCTCTGTGCTCTCGGATCTTGGCACCGCGGTTCTGGGCCACCAGGAGGGAGACATAATCGACTGGCTGGTGGCAGATCGCACCCGACGAATTCAAATCGAAAAAGTGATCTACCAACCCGAGTCTTGTGGTGATCTGCATCTGTAGTCGCCAGTTCACGAGCCCTGTGACGAACCAGCCTCGATGACAGTCACCAGCGGCGATCTTCGCGGCTCAACAGTGCCGCGAAGATTCCAAACCCGCATGAACCCCACAGCCTTCAGCGCAAAATCGGGCATACAGGCAGATGTTCGGATATAGTTTTGCACAATTTGCGACAGCACTTCGCGGTCGTGCAAATCAGCATGGATGCCGCAAGCTTCTGCAATCATCCCGACAGCGGCAGCAACGGCAGGGACGCGCAAGGCGGTGGCGCTGGTGACTGTGACGCCGGATCGCACCGGCAGCCCAGCGAATAGGCCGAAAGCCTCGGGGCTGGTCAGCGTCACAGCTTTGGATTCAGTGACGCCCTGCCCGAACAGGCGGGCAAGGCGCTGGGTGATACTCATTAACAAAGCACTCGCAACAGACTTGTGGTAATATATTACCACTAACGCGAATCACGCTGCAAGCGATATTGTTCTGCTTTTATTCCGTCAGTTTGTAAGCGGGCAGAAGATCGATCACGCGGGCCTTGGCGATCAAGGACACGTCGCCGTAATCGTCAGAGGCGGACTTACTGGCGTGACCTTGGATCGCGTCAGTAACTCGCATGTCCAGCCCAAGCGTTCGGGCTTGGCTTTTGAAGCGATGCCGCCATGCGTGGCTTGGCTGCAATCCGTCCGGCACAAGCTCCAAGGTATGTAGCCATGCCGCGATTTTGTTTGACTGTGCCCGAGCCGCAGACACTGCCTTGGCGGGGTCTGCCGATCCGTGAAACAAAGGCCCGCTTCTTGCAGCCCTTACAAAGTCAATGAAGCCCAGCGCGATCACCTGCGAGTGAAGCGGCACGTCTCTGTAGTGTCCAACCTTCATAGTGCCAGCGTCGGGCGTGATGCGGATCACCCAGCGGTCGCCCTCTTGCCTTACATCTTCTTTCCGAAGTTGTAGCATCTCACCGACACGGGCACCGGCAAAAGCGCACAGCAGCGGCACCCACCTTTTCGCGGCAACGGCCTGTTCCTTCTCTCGAATGATACCGAAGGCGAGCCGCACGCGCGCGGCGATCAACAAAACGCGTTTCCTTCGCAGCGAGATATTCGAGCGACAGGTTCAACACCGCGATAGGATCGACAGGAAGCGAACCAAGGGCCTGCACCTTGCGAACCAAGCTTGCGCTGGCAGCTTCAACCCGAGACGGATTCGACATCTGTTCGCGGTGCAGCGTGTCCGCCTCAAGGGCCGCACTGTAGCGCTCCCAAACGGCACGCCCGAAATCCTCGGTCGAGACTGGCGTTCTGGGCGTGGTTTGATCAGGGCGCACGCGTCTGCCCGCAACCGCGATCTCGGCTTGCATGGCCGCAACAGCCGTTGGCAGCATCTTGATAGCGGCACGGCGATCAGGTCCAAGAGGTGTCCGAAGTTCAGACTTGCCGATGATTGCCCGCAAGTCCTTCGGCACAACCAACCGCGCAAAGAATCTGCCATCACGGTTCAAAAGGTATCGCTGCGCACCAGCCATCACAGACCCAAATTTGTAACAGAGTTTGTAACGGTGAAGCGGACAAAGCCCAGCAAAACAAGGACTTTATAGCAATTGCTGGGGATTGAATGGAGCGGGTGAAGGGAATCGAACCCTCGTATTCAGCTTGGGAAGCTGCTGCTCTACCATTGAGCTACACCCGCGTTGGCAACCGCGTAACCCACCGCGAAAGCGGCGTCAAGAAGTTACCGCAGGCCCATCTCGGCGAGCGCATTGGCGATGCTCGCGGGAAGGGTCGGCTCCGCACCGCGTCCCAAAGGCAGATCGGCGGGCGCATCGGCTCCGGCAAGATAGCGCCAGCCCTGAAACGGCCGTCTCGGCGTCGCCGTCACGTGCACCAGCGCGGGGTCGAGGACAAGGCCGCAGCGTAGAATGCCGTCCTCGCCACGAATTTCGCGCAGCTCGGTCAGGCGCTGCCGCGCGAGCACGGCACCTTTGAACACCCAATAAATCGAACCGCCCTCAAGCAATTCGGCCTCGCGTTTCGGCCACATTCTCGTGACGTGAACGGGCGCCTCGCCCTGCCAGCGCTGCTGCTGCCAAGCCTCGAGCTCGGCTGGACTGTCGCATCCGACACAAAGTTTGATGAGATTGAGGGTATTCTCCATGCCGCTACATTTAGGCACCGGGCCGGCACTGCGCAACCTGCCCGCCTGCTAAAGGGGTTGCGGCGGAAAATTTGTGAAGGTAGCGCAAACAGGAAGAAAAGGATGTCCCCATGACAGCACCAAGCCCCGCACCGGCGCGCCGCCTTCCTCTGCCCGAATTCATTGCGATGATGGCCCTGGTTTCGGCGGTGGTCGCGTTTTCCATCGATTCGATGCTTCCCGCATTGCCGCAGATTGCCGCGCTGCTGACGCCCGATGACGTCAACCGCGCGCAGCTGGTCCTGACCGCCTTCATGGCGGGAATGGGGCTTGGGACCTTCTTCGCCGGGCCGATTTCCGATGCGATCGGCCGCAAGCCGACAATCACCATCGGCTTCGGTATCTATGCGCTGGCGGCAATCGTCGCCGCGCAGGCCCAATCCCTCGAATTCCTGCTGGCGGCACGCTTTGTCATGGGGCTCGGTGCCTCCGCCCCGCGGATCGCAACCATGGCGCTGGTCCGCGATCTCTACCAAGGGCGCGAGATGGCGCGGATCACCAGCTTCGTGTCGATGATCTTCATCCTCATCCCTGCGGTCGCACCACTTTTGGGGAGCGTCGTCATCGGGATCTTCGGTTGGCAAGGCGTCTTCGGCTCCTTCGTCCTTCTGGCGATTATCGGCACAAGCTGGGTCAATCTGCGTCAGGCCGAGACCCTGCCCCCCGAAAAGCGCCGCCCCCTCAGGCCCGCTTCGCTCGTTTCCGGAATGCGCGAGGTCCTGTCGAACCGGAAAGTCGTGCTGATCACCGTGGTGCTCGCGCTCGGTTTCGGCCAGATGTTCGCGCTGCTCAGCTCGGCCGAGCAACTGTTCCGCACCACATTCGGTCGCGGCGAGAGCTTTCCTTATTGGTTCGCCGCCATGGCACTGCTGGCCGGGCTCGCCAACCTGCTGAACGCCCGCCTGGTCTTCCGGCTGGGAATGAAGGTAATGGCACGCTCTGCCTATCTGATCCAGACGGTGATTTCGGCGGTCATGGTGGTTTTGGTCTTCTTCAACCTCATCCCCGAGCCGCTTCGCTTTGCCGCCTTCATGTTCTGGGCCGTCAGCGTCTTTGCCATGGCGGGCGTGACCTTCGGCAATCTGAACGCGCTTGCGCTACAGTCCATGGGCCATATCGCAGGGACGACAGCATCGGTCGTTTCGGCACTGTCGACCTTCGGAGCCGTCATTATCGCTGCGCCGGTCGGACTGCTTTACGACGGGACCATGCGCCCGATGGTCATCGCCACACTGACATGTTCTTTGCTGGCGTCGCTTTTGATGAAATGGATCCCCGACAATTGAGCATGCGGCAAAGCCGGACGAAGTTCCGGCTCTGCCTTTCAGTCCACGCCAACCCGCCCGCTCGGCCTGCGGTAAAGCTCTGCCCGACCGCGGCCGAGCCTTTTGGCGTGGTAGAGCGCGCTATCGGCATCCGCGAGCATCGTCACCGAATTCGGTTCGGCATATTGGGACGAGATCGCCATGCCGATACTCGCGGAGATCCGGATCGGCTGCCCTTCGAAGGAATGCGGCTCCTCGATTCGGTCGATGATCCGGCGCGCGAGGCTGGCTAGCGCAGCCGGCACCCCCGGCCCCGGCAGGATGAGCACAAACTCGTCCCCACCGACGCGCGCGGCCGTATCGCAGGAGCGGATCTCGGAGCGCAGGATTTTGGCGACCGATTGCAGCACGAGATCCCCTGCAGCATGGCCAAGGCTGTCGTTCACCTTTTTGAAGAGGTCGAGGTCGACATGGGCCACGGCAAAAGGCATGGATCCGCAATCAAGCAGGGCCGTGTTCAGCGCGACATCCATGCCCCGACGATTATAAAGGCTCGTGAGCGGATCGGTATAGGCCTGAACCTCGGCCGCCTTGCGCGCTTCTTCGAGATGCAGGTTGAAGCGCGCCAGCTCGTTCTGGACGGCCGAGTTGGCCTCGTGAAGAAAGAGCAGCTCCATTGCCAGTTCCGAGGGCGAGAAATCGGCATCGGTCAGCCGGAAAAGCCGCACGGCCTCGGGCAGCCCGACCCCGAAGCCCAGGTTCAGAAACGCGCCGCCTTGCTCCAGCAATATCCCGCTTCCCCGCAAGACGGTTTGGGGATGTGCGATCGGGCGCAAAGCCAGGCGATCGGCTCGGCCGAGACAGGGCCTGAGCGCCGCAAAGCCGGCTGAAACATTCTTGGGCCGGTCAATCGTGAAGATTTCGTCGAAATGGCGACGCTCCCCGATGATCCGGCGCAGGGTGGCGCCAACGCTCACGACATCGCCGGCCGCAGAGAGGGTCAGCCCCATTGGCAAAAGCTGCGTCAGCCGCCCGATCTCGACCCGTTCCACCGCGTTCATAGCGCGATGCTTTCGCTTGGTGCGGGCGCGAGATCGAACGGGCGGCCCAGAGCGAATTCCTCTTCGAGAATGCGGATTTCGATGCCGTCCGCATCGGCCTCGATCAGGGCGAGAACGCCGTAATCATCCGCCATCCCCCGCAGGACGCCGGCGACAATCCATTGCAGCCCGAAGGGCCATCCATGACCTTGCACATCGTAAATCCCCCCTTCCTTCTGCGTCACGGTCAATGGCGGAAAGACCAGATCGGGCAGAGCCATGCGGGCGCGGGCGGGCAATTCTTCGAGTGCGTCGATGAATTCGGCAAACTCGCCGCCGCTAAAGCGCAAGAGCCTGCGGATCGGCTCGAGCCTGACCATCCAGCTGCCAGTGTCTTCCAAGATTTCCAGCGTGGTTTTCTTGAGCGTGGTGGCAGCGCAGCGCAAAAGCCGCGTCGTCGTTTCATCGGCATAATGGCGCAGACTGTTGAAGCCCCGCGCATCGACATCGGCGCGGGCCGCGATTTCTTTCCAGACCTTCTCGCCATAGGTCGTCCGCAAAAAGACCTCGATCGAGCGATTGACCAATCCCAGCATATCCCGCCTTCAAGCAGCAAATGGTTTCATACCCCGCCCGCCCTCTGGTCACCTGACCCAAAGACGCCGTCCCGCAACAGCATTCACGCTGTCGAGTCTGTCGGTTTGTGCGCCCGGAGTGAATGAAAATCCCCCGAATGCGTTAATGTCCTTTTTTCCGAAAATCCTGCAGTCCAGCGCGCTATTCGGCCCGTCAATCGCGATGTCCTGATCCGCAACAAGAATGGCATCATCATGGCAAAGCGCTGAAATGTCGGGAAGGCTCTTTCCCGAAAGATGGATAACGCGGCGCGGCCTGCCCGAGTCGTGCAGGATGGCGACGCGCTGGTTTTTGGGGCCGGACCACAGGCTGCGCGCCGCCGAACCTTGCTGCGAGGCTGCATCGCCGTCGTTCTCGAGCCAGCTCGAAGCCGAAAAGGCCCCGCCCTTGGGCTTCGACATTACCCGTCCCGCTGCGGTCATGATGCCGACGGCATCGCCCTCGGCCGAGACGAGGATCTTGGGGCGGTCAGAGACGAGCCAGACGCTCAGCGCAGCGATAACCAGCGCGGCCGCAATGCAGCGACAAAACCAGCGCAGGCTCTCGCCCTGCCCCTCCGGTCCGGGATCCATGCTGAAGGCAGCGATCGTCATCCCCGCTCCGAGCAGCGGCACGACGATGCGCGGCGAGGCCGCGACCAGAAAATCCGCTCCCCCCAAGGCACTGATGCTTTCTGCGATCCCGAGCATCCAGCCGGTACCGATCCCCATGAGCCAAAGGGGCGGCCCGGCAAGGCCGATCGGCGCGAGAAGCGTCGCGAGAAGGCCCATCGGCATGACAACTATCCCGACCACAGGCACCGCCAGCAAATTCGCCAGCATTCCGTAAGGCGCGATTCGGCCGAAATGGGCGGCGGCAAAGGGGCCGGTCGCCAGCCCGGCCAGAAGCGAGGTAAAAAGCAGCATCGCGACGGGCTTGAACAAGGGCGGCACGAAAGGCGCGACGGCCGCCCAATGGCGATGTCCGAGAATCAGGGCGACGGTCGCCGCAAAGCTCATTTGGAAGCTCGCCGAGGTCAGGGATTCCGGCGCAACCACCAAAATGGCCAACGCCACCAGCGCGACGTTGCGCAGGGAAATGACGCGTTTTCCGGCAAGGACAGCCAACAGAAGTACCGCCACCATGAGAAAGGCGCGCTCTGTCGCAACGCCACCACCCGAAAGGGCGAGATAGGTCGCGGCCGTCACGAACGCTCCGAGCGCTGCGGCCTTGTGGACCGGCCAGTCGGAGCGCCCCGCGCGGGCGGCAAGAAGTGCGCCCAGAAACCGCAGACTGCCGTAGGCAAGCCCCGCCAGCATGCTCATGTGAAGGCCCGAGATGGAGATGATGTGGTAAAGACTCGAGATCCGCATGATCTCGTTCGTCGTCTCGGAAATCCCAGAGCGGTCGCCCGTCATCAGCGCGGCGGCAACTGCACCGCTTTGGCCGGGGATCTCGTTTTGAACCAGCAGGGACAGCCGCATCTGCAGCCGCGTCATGATCTGCCCGCTTCGCGAACTCGGCGGCTCTACCAGCATGATCGGGCTGCGGGTATAGCCCACCGCTCCCAGTCCCTCGAACCACGCCGTGCGGCGGAAATCGAAGCCTCCGGGCTCGGCAGGTCCCGGAGGGGGGCCGAGGTGGCCGGTCAGCATCACCCTTGCTCCGGCTGCGGGCACGAGCTGATCGGCCATCAAGGACAGCCGCACTTTATGAGGCGTACGCGCAGGAGAAACCTTCTCAAGGTCGAGCTGGTCGAGCAGCACCCGCATGCGGTCGCGCGACGAGCGGTCGATGCCGATGACCCTGCCCTCGATCGCGCCGTAATAGCGAAAGTCGATGACCGGCGCCGCGACCAAAGCGGAGCGGGTTCCGACCGCGACAAACCCCGCAGAAACCAGCGCCAGTGAAAGGCTTGCCAAAGCAAGCCGGTCGGCGCGGCGCCACGAGAGCCTGCCGCTTTCGGCCCATGCAGGCAGGCGCCACCGCAGGAGCAGGGCGGCGACGGCAAGAAGGCCTGCAAAGGCGTAATGACGCGCATCTGGTTCGACCCGGAGCGCGAACCAGACCGCGATCCCCATGCCGAACCAGAAGGGTGCCCAGACGACGAAACCCGCTTGGGTCACGCGCGCCGCTTTCGCGCCGCTTTGGCCGGGCATCGTCAATTGACGGCGGAGCCAGCCCCCTGCTCGAGAGGCGGCCTTGGCGCGCAATGCCTTCAGGGGCATGCGGCTTTGATCGGCAGGCTCCGTGAGGGAAACCACGACCTCTCCTTGTCCTTATGGTCCGGCTTGCGTATTTCTGGACCCCAGAATGGCATGTGTCCCTTTATGGAACGTTAACACTCGCCAGTTATCATCGAACTTCGATATCAAGGCCTCCAATGACCCAAGAGCTTCCCGTCGTTACCCGTTTCGCGCCTTCGCCCACCGGCTACCTCCATATCGGCGGGGCGCGGACCGCGCTTTTCAACTGGCTCTATGCGCGTGGTCGCGGCGGCAAGTTTCTTCTCCGCATCGAGGATACCGACCGCGCCCGCTCGACCCCCGAGGCGACGGAGGCGATTCTCAAGGGCCTCACCTGGCTCGGCCTTGACTGGGACGGCGAGCCGGTCAGCCAATTCGAGCGCAAGGACCGCCATGCCGAAGTCGCGCGCGAAATGCTGGCCAACGGCACGGCCTATAAGTGCTTCTCGACCCAGGACGAGATCGAGGCCTTCCGCGAGGCCGCCAAGGCCGAGGGCCGCAGCACCCTGTTCCTGAGCCCCTGGCGCGATGCCGATCCTTCGACCTATCCCGATGCGCCTTTCGTTCTGCGCCTGCGGGCCCCGCGCGAGGGACAGACCGTCGTGCGCGATGCGGTTCAGGGCGATGTGACCTTCGGCAACGACCAGCTCGACGACATGGTGCTGCTGCGCTCGGACGGCACGCCCACCTATATGCATGCGGTTGTGGTCGACGATCACGACATGGGCGTGACCCATATCATCCGCGGCGACGACCATCTGACCAATGCCGCGCGCCAGATCCAGATCTACGAGGCGATGGGCTGGGCGATTCCGGTCTTTGCCCATATCCCGCTGATCCACGGCACAGACGGCAAGAAGCTGTCGAAGCGTCACGGCGCGGTCGGTCTGCATGATTACGCCGCGATGGGCTATCCTGCATCCGCGATGCGCAACTACCTCGCGCGTCTGGGCTGGAGCCATGGCGACGACGAGCTGTTCGACGATGCGCAGGCTTTGGAATGGTTCGATCTCGGCGGGATCGGCAAAGCGCCGGCGCGGCTCGACTTCAAGAAGCTCGAACATGTCAGCGGCTTCCACATCGGCCGGATGGAGAATGGCGCGCTGCTGGCAGAGCTTGACGCCTTCCGCGCCGAGATCGGCGAGCCCGCCTTGACCGAAGTCCAGAAAGCGCGGATCGAACCGGCGCTCGATGCGCTGAAATCAAAGGCGAAAACCCTGCCCGCCCTGCTCGATCAAGCTCATTATGCCCTGATCGAGCGCCCGATTGTTGCCGATGAAAAAGCGGCTGCGGCGCTGGATACGGTATCCCGTGGTATACTTCGAGAATTGACTGCCGCATTGCAGAATGTTACGTGGTCGAGAGACGATCTTGAGGCGAGCGCCAAAGCGGTCGGCGAGACGCATGGGCTGGGTTTGGGCAAGATCGCCGCACCGCTTCGTGCCGTTTTGGCCGGGCGCAGCTCGACACCAAGCGTGTTTGATATGATGCTGGCTCTTGGCCGCGACGAGACACTGGCCCGGATGCAGGACCAGCTGGGCTGAGGCCCTCACCAAATGCCGGCTCCGGCCGGTTTCAGGCGAAAGGAAAACGGAATGGCAGATGCTAAATCCGCAACGGTAAAAGTGAACGGCACCGAATACGAATTGCCGGTGCTGTCGCCGACGGCCGGTCCCGATGCGATCGATATTCGCAAGCTTTACGGCCAGGCCGATGTCTTCACCTTCGACCCCGGCTTCACTTCGACCGCCTCCTGCGAATCGACCATCACCTTCATCGATGGCGACAAGGGCGAGCTGTGGTATCGCGGCTATCCGATCGAGCAGCTGGCCAAGCACTCGAACCACCTCGAGACCTCCTATCTGCTGCTCTACGGCGAGCTGCCGAATGCCGAGCAGATGGCCGATTTCGACAATCGCGTGACCCGTCACACGATGGTCCACGAGCAGATGCACAACTTCTTCCGCGGCTTCCGTCGCGATGCGCATCCGATGGCGACCATGGTGGGCGTGGTTGGCGCGATGTCGGCCTTCTACCACGATTCGACCGATGTGAACGATCCGTGGCAGCGCGAGGTCGCCTCGATCCGCCTGATCGCGAAACTGCCGACCATCGCCGCGATGGCCTATAAATACTCGATGGGCCAGCCCTTCGTTTATCCCAAGAACGACCTCGACTACGCGTCGAACTTCCTGCGCATGTGCTTTGCCGTTCCGGCCGAGGAATACGAGGTTTCGCCCGTTCTCGCGAAGGCCATGGACCGCATCATGATGCTCCATGCCGATCACGAGCAGAACGCTTCGACCTCGACCGTGCGTCTGGCGGGATCGTCGGGCGCGAACCCCTTCGCCTGTATCGCGGCCGGCATCGCCTGCCTTTGGGGTCCGGCGCATGGTGGTGCGAACCAGGCCGCTCTGGAAATGCTGCGCGAAATCGGGACGGTCGACCGTATCCCCGAATATATCGCGAAAGCGAAAGACAAGAGCGATCCGTTCAAGCTCATGGGCTTTGGTCACCGCGTCTACAAGAACTTCGACCCGCGGGCGAAGGTCATGAAGGAATCGGCCGACGAGGTTCTGGACCTGCTCGGCATCCACAACAACGAGACGCTGAAAGTCGCCAAGGAACTCGAGCGGATCGCGCTGGAAGACGAGTATTTCATCGAGAAAAAACTCTATCCCAACGTCGATTTCTACTCGGGCATCATCCTTGAAGCGATGGGCTTCCCGACCTCGATGTTCACCCCGATCTTCGCGATTTCGCGGACCGTGGGCTGGGTTGCGCAGTGGAAAGAGATGCTGGCCGATCCGCAGAGCAAAATCGGTCGTCCGCGCCAGCTCTATATTGGTGCCGAGCGTCGCGACTACGCCGATATCGCCAAGCGCTGATCGCGCGATACGATTGCGAAAAGCCCCGAACCTGCTTCGGGGCTTTTTCATGTCCGCATCAATGCTGCCGCTTTCCGCCCCGCTCCGCGCGCCGGGGCTTGCGCGAAACGAGAAGCAGTGCCAAACGGTTGCCATGTCTGAAAACCTCTCGACCGACCCGACCAAGATCGCGCTGATCACCGGCGCTTCCCGAGGCCTCGGCGCCGCTCTGGCCGAAGGGCTGGCCGCGCGTGGCTGGCACATCCTTGCCGTCGCCCGCACCACCGGCGCGCTTGAGGAGCTGGACGACCGCATCCGCAAAGCGGGCGGCAGCGCCACGCTGGCACCGATGGATGTGACCAATCCCGAGGCGATGATCCAGATGGTGAAAGCCGTCATGGGCCGCTGGGGCGGGGTCGATCTTTGGGCCCATACCGCCATTCACGCGGCGCCGCTGTCGCCGGCCGGCCATATCGATCCGCGCGATTTCGCGAAATCGGTCGATCTGAACCTGACCGCGACCAGCGGGCTCATCGCGCTGATCGAGCCGCTTTTGCGCGGGCGCAACGGCCGCGGGCTGTTCTTCGACGATCCGCGCGCGGGGCAGAAATTCTTCGGAAGCTACGCCGCGACCAAAGGCGCGCAGATCGCGCTTGCCCGCAGCTGGCAGGCCGAAAACGCCCAGCTCGGACCGCAAATCGAGATCGCGACACCCGCGCCGATGCCGACCGCGCTCCGCGCCCGCTTCTTCCCTGGCGAGGATCGCGCCGGTCTTGCCGCTCCCCGCGACGAGGCCGAACGGATCCTGACCGCGCTTTACGGCGACTGAGCAATCTCTTTATCCCTTACGGCAACTATGCGACGCATGCTTGCCAACACCCGTTGTGGCGACTAGATAGACCCGTCGCTGAAAGAAAGGCCCCGCCGTGGAAAACGTCGTCCTCACTGTGCATCTGCTCCTGGCCGTGGCGCTGATCGTTCTGGTTCTGCTGCAACGCTCCGAAGGTGGTGGCCTCGGGATGGGTGGTGGCGGAGGCGGTGGTGTCATGACCGGCCGTCAAGCCGCCAATGCGCTGTCCCGCGTGACCTGGGCGCTTGCGATCGCCTTTCTCGTCACTTCGCTTGCGCTGACCGTGATTGCGGCCCGCAACGCATCGAGCGGCTCGGTCATCGACCAGCTCGACCTGAGCCGTCCGGCCATGCCCGCACCGGCAAGCGGCAATATGCCCGCCATGCCCGCATATGCTCCGCCGCCGGCCGCTGGTCAGCCGATCACTCCGCCGGCTCCGGCTGCCCCCGAGGCAGCCGCACCTGCTGCGACGGCACCTGCGGCTGTCGCACCGGCAGAAACTCCGGCAGAAACGCCTGCCGAAGCTCCGGCCCAAACACCTGCCGAAACTCCGGCAAGCAACTAATCTTGAAGACCCGGGGCGCAACTTGCGCCCCTTACACAAACAAGCGGTCCATTGCGGCTTCCGGAAGAATCGGTTATATCTTTTCTCCCGTGATGCTGGCCGATTTGGGCCGCATTTTTCATTTTTGAACTGATCACGGGGGCCCAATGGCGCGTTATATCTTCATCACAGGCGGCGTGGTTTCCTCCCTCGGCAAAGGGCTCGCATCGGCGGCTCTGGGTGCACTGTTGCAGGCGCGCGGCTATTCGGTCCGCCTGCGCAAAATGGACCCCTATCTCAACGTCGATCCGGGCACGATGTCGCCCTTCGAACACGGCGAGGTCTTCGTCACCGATGACGGCGCTGAAACCGACCTCGACCTCGGCCATTACGAGCGCTTTACCGGCGTGTCCGCACGTCAAAGCGATTCCATCAGCGCCGGCCGGATCTATTCCAACGTCCTCGAGAAAGAGCGCAAAGGCGCCTATCTCGGCAAGACGATCCAGGTCATTCCCCATGTGACCAACGAGATCAAAGACTTCCTCGCGATCGGCGAGGACGAGGTTGATTTCATGCTCTGCGAAATCGGCGGTACCGTCGGCGATATCGAGGGCCTGCCCTTCTTCGAGGCGATCCGCCAGTTTTCGCAAGACCGTCCGCGCGGCCAGTGCATCTTCATGCATCTGACGCTTCTGCCCTATGTCGCGGCTTCGGGCGAGCTGAAGACCAAACCGACGCAGCATTCGGTCAAGGAATTGCGCTCGATCGGCCTTCAGCCCGACATCCTCGTTTGCCGCTCGGAACATGTGATCCCGGAAAAGGAACGCGCCAAGATCGCGCTGTTCTGCAACGTCCGTCCCGACAGCGTCATTCCGGCCTATGACCTGAAGTCGATCTACGAGGCGCCTCTGGCCTATCACCGCGCCGGTCTGGACCGTGCGGTTCTGGAAGCCTTCGACATCAGCCCCGCACCGCGTCCCGATCTGACGCGCTGGGAGGATGTGATGGACCGCCTCAACAATGCCGAAGGCGAAGTGCGCGTCGCGGTCGTCGGCAAATACACCCAGCTCGAGGACGCCTATAAGTCGATCTCCGAAGCGCTGACCCATGGCGGCATGGCGAACCGCGTCCGCGTCAAGACCGAATGGGTCGACAGCGAGATGCTCGAGCGCGGCGATGTCGCGGGCCAGCTCAAGGATTTCAACGCGGTTCTGGTGCCGGGCGGCTTCGGCGAGCGTGGGACCGAGGGCATGATCGCCGCCGCGAAATATGCACGCGAAAAGAAAGTGCCCTATCTGGGCATTTGTCTCGGCATGCAGATGGCGGTGATCGAATCGGCGCGCAATACCGCCGGCCTGCCCGATGCCGGCTCCGAGGAATTCGATCACGAAGCGGGCGAGCAGCGCTTTACGCCGGTCGTCTACCACCTCAAGGAATGGGTGCAGGGCAACCACAAGGTCGAGCGCAAGCTTTCGGACGACAAGGGCGGCACCATGCGCCTTGGCGCCTATACCGCGACCCTGATCCCCGGCACCAAGATCGCCGACATCTACGGCAGCTCGCAAATCGAAGAACGTCACCGCCACCGTTACGAGGTCGATGCGACCTATCGCGACCAGCTTGAAGAGGGCGGGATGACCTTCTCGGGGATGTCCCCCGACGGCCGCCTGCCCGAAACGGTCGAGCTCAAGGACCATCCGTGGTTCATCGGCGTGCAGTTCCACCCCGAACTCAAGTCGAAGCCCTTTGATCCGGCTCCGCTTTTCGCCGATCTGGTGCGTGCGGCCAAAGACAGCGCGCGTCTGGTCTGATCCGGCGCGGCTTTGCAAAGCGGGCGGTCCTTCGGGGCCGCCTTTTTCATTGCGCGCTTTGCATCGACGCGGACGGCCCCTGCCCGCATCGCGGTGATTGAGGCGCGCGCCTTCTTGTGAAAGGCTGGGACAAAGGGCCGCGCGGCCCGCGAAACGCCCCGAAGGACAGATCATGCGCCTGCCTGCTTTTTCCCGAAGCCTCGGCCTTGCCGCCCTGCTGGCCATGTCCGGCGCGGCTTTGGCCGATGCGCCGGTCTTCGTGATCGACCAAAGCCAGCTGCCCTTCGATCTTGGCCCCGGCGCGCCCGAAAATGCGCCGGCGCGACAGTCGAACCTGCCGTCGGCAGCCGGAAACTCCTCGGCCAATGCCGCCAATTCCAGCGCGGCCTATGCCAATTCGCCCAACAACCCCGCCAATTCCAAACGCGTGCTGTTCACCGCCGAAGGCGAGGTCGTGGGTTATTACGCCGAAAACGGCAGCGGCACGCTCAATGTCTTCACCGCGACGGGCAAACGCGCCTTTTACCGGCCGCGCGGGACGAAAAGCCTGTTCTCCAACGCCGGCCAATGGTGCGGCACGGTCGCGGCCTCGCAGGGATCGGGCTTCGCCTTCGGGATCACCCGCGCCTGCGCGCCGCAGCTTTTCCGCTGATTGCGCCCGCCTGCGCCCCCACACCGCGGTTTCCCGCCAATTCGCAACAATTTCGTCATATTCTCGGCTATAATGGCGCGCGTAGGCTTCGGGACAGGTAAAGCAAAATGAATGTCGAAAATCCTTGGTTGCGCGCAGAGCTCGACAATACGCTCGACGAAGATATCGAGATCGAACTGGAGGACGCCGCCCTTTCGGAAGAGATCGGCCGCATCTACCGCGAAACCCATCCCGAACAACTGGACCGCCGGACCTATTTCTACGAGTTGCTGCGTCTTCAGGCCGAGCTGATCAAGCTGCAGGACTGGGTCAGCTATCACAAGGAAAAGGTCGTCGTGATCTTTGAAGGTCGCGATAGTGCGGGCAAGGGCGGCGCGATCAAACGCATCACCCAGCGCCTCAACCCGCGCGTCTGTCGCGTCGTCGCCCTCCCCGCGCCGTCCGACCGCGAAAAGACGCAATGGTATTTCCAGCGCTATGTGCCGCACCTGCCCGCCGGCGGCGAGATCGTGCTCTTCGACCGCAGCTGGTACAACCGCGCCGGTGTCGAGCGCGTCATGGGTTTTGCCACCGAGGACGAGGTCCAGCAATTTTTCGACGACGTGCCCGAATTCGAGCGCATGCTGGTGCGCTCGGGCATCCGCTTGGTGAAATACTGGTTCTCGGTCACCGACGAGGAACAGCAGATGCGCTTTTTGATGCGCATCCACGACCCTCTCAAACAGTGGAAGCTCTCGCCGATGGACCTGCAATCGCGCGTCCGCTGGGAGGATTACACCAAGGCCAAGGAAGAGATGTTCGAGCGCACGAATATTCCCGAGGCCCAGTGGTACATCGTGCCGGGCAACGACAAGAAGCGCGCGCGTCTGAACTGCATCTCGCATCTTCTGACGCAGATCCCCTACGAGCCGGTGCCCCATGAAGAGGTCCACCTGCCCGACCGCGTCTTCAATCCCGATTACGAACGCGACGTGCTGCCGCGCGATCTCTATGTGCCGCAGATCTATTGATCCCGCGCCTTCCGCACCGTTCCGTCAGGCCGCCCCCTCCGGCCTGACGTTCCGCTTTCCGGCGGCCTCCCTTTGACCCCAGCACGACGGCTTGCAAATGCCGCGCGGGACGTCGAAAACGGCCTGCACCCGCAAGGGGCCAGACCATCGCAGGGAGAAGATGTCATGCCCAAAGCCTATTGGATCGGCCATGTCTCGGTCGGGGACCCCGATATCTACGAGGGCTACCGCCGTGCCAATGCGGAGGCTTTCGCCAAATACAATGCGCGCTTTCTGGTGCGGGGCGGGCCGCAGAGCCTGCTCGAGGGCGAGATGCGCAACCGCTCCGTCGTGATCGAATTCGCCGATCTCGCGACGGCGCAGGCCTGCTACGACAGCCCCGAATATGCCGCGGCGCGCAGCATCCGCGAAAGTTGTAGCCTCACCGATCTCGTCATCGTCGAGGGCTGGGCCGATTGTCCGGCAGAGTGAACTTTGGGTTGACGGGAATGGACTTGTCCCCCCCCTGAAATCACCTATGGTTAACAAAACGCGATATTTGGACGCCATGTTTCGAAATCTTCTCAGCCGCCTCTTCAGTGAAGAAGCCACCGACACCAAGCTCTCGACGCAGGATGCCGAGGTCGCGATCGCGGCCTTGCTCGTTCGCCTGGCGCGCGCCGACGATCACTACGGCAAGGCCGAGAAGACGCGTATAGACCTGATTCTCGCCAATCGCCGCAATCTCGACCCCGAGGATGCCGCAGAACAGCGCGCCGCAGCCGAGATGATCGAGGCCGAAGCCCCCGATACCGTGCGTTTCACCCGCCTGATCAAGGACCGGATCCCGCTTGATGTCCGCACCGGCGTCATCGAGGCGCTGTGGTCGGTCGCCTATGCCGACGGCCGCCGCTCGGCACATGAGGACAGCTTCGTGCGTCTGATTTCCGGCCTGCTCGGGGTTACGGATGTCGATTCCGGCATCGCGCGTCAGAAAGTCCTCAAGGACCTCGGCATCAACGAGAAATGATCCGGCATTGACCTTGCGGCACTTGCGACGAAAGCGTTGCAATCCGGACGCAAATATCGCCTCATGACGCTATGAACACCTCTGATGCCCCTGCCGTTACCGGCACGTCTGCCGCAACCGGAACCGCCTCTGCCGGGCCGGTTATCGAGATTCGCGGCCTCCATAAATCCTATGGCAACCATAATGTCCTCAAAGGCGTCGGCCTTGTCGCGCCGCGCGGTCATGTCGTCAGCCTGATCGGCTCTTCGGGGTCGGGCAAGTCGACGCTTCTGCGCTGCTGCAACCTGCTTGAAGACAGCCAGCAAGGCGATGTCGTCTTCGAGGGCGAGGCCGTGAAATGGGCCGGAAGCGGCGCGGCGCGCCGTCCCGCCGATCGTGCGCAGGTCACGCGTCTGCGCACCAACCTGTCGATGGTTTTCCAGCAGTTCAACCTCTGGTCCCATATGACGATCCTGCAAAACGTCATGGAAGCGCCGGTAACGGTGCTCGGCCGCGACCCCAAACAGGTCGAGGAACGCGCCCGCGCGCTTCTGGCCAAGGTCGGGATCGGCGACAAGGCGGATGCCTGGCCCGCGCAGCTTTCAGGCGGACAGCAGCAGCGCGCGGCGATCGCCCGCGCCCTGTGCATGGAGCCCAAGGCGCTGCTTCTCGACGAGCCGACCTCTGCGCTCGATCCCGAGCTGCAGCAAGAGGTCGTCAAGGTCATCAAGGATCTCGCGGCCGAACACCGCACCATGCTGCTGGTCACCCACGACATGCGCCTTGCGGCCGATGTCAGCGACCATGTCGTCTTCCTCCATCAGGGCCTCATCGAAGAAGAGGGCCCGCCCGACCAGATCTTTGGCGCACCCCGCACAGAACGGCTTCGCCAATTTCTCAGTGCAGGTAATGCACAATGACCGTCCAACAGTGAGAGTAACCATGAAAAAACTGCTGATCGCCGCCACCGCTTTGGCACTGACCTCGGGGATGGGCATGGCCCAGACCGTGCGCATCGCCTCGGAAGGTGCCTATGCGCCCTATAACCTGATCAACGACAAGGGCGAGCTTGACGGCTACGAGATCGAACTCGGCAACGAGATGTGCAAACGCGCCGAACTGACCTGCACCTGGGTCAAGAACGATTTCGACGCGATGATCCCGAACCTCGTCAGCTCGAACTTCGACGCGATCATGGCAGGCATGTCGATCACCGACGAGCGCAAAAAAGCAATCCAGTTCACCCAGAACTACCTGCCGGCCACCCCCTCCGCCTATATGGCGCTGAGCGCGGATGCCGATGTCAAAGGCGGTATCGTCGCCGCGCAGACCGGCACGATCCAGTCGGGCTATGTCGCGCAATCGGGTGCGACCCTCGTGGAATTCGGTACCTTCGACGAAGCGACCGCCGCCGTGCGCAACGGCGAGGCCGATGCGATCTTCGCCGACAAGGAATATCTGGTTCCGCTGGTCAACGAAGGCAGCGACGGTTTCGCATGGGTCGGCGAGGATGTCGTTCTGGGTGACGGCATCGGCATGGGCCTGCGCCAGTCCGACACCGAGCTGAAGGACAAATTCGACGCCGCCATCGCCTCGATGAAGGCCGACGGCAGCATCAACACGCTGATCGAAAAGTGGTTCGGGCCCGAGGCCCAGAAATTCCCCACCAACTGATCCGGCATTAAGGACCGCCATCCGCAAAGGCTGCGGGTGGCGGCAATCGAGGCCCCATGTTCGCTTATTGCGCCGATCCCAAGGCCCTAGAGGGCCTGTCTTGGCTGATGTGTTACCTCACATCCGGCAAGCATATGATGTTCTACATGTCCTTCGGGACGGTGCTGCTGCTTCTGGCGATCACCGCGCCGATCGCGCTGTTGTTCGGCTTCGGCGGCGCGATGGCCTCGCGGTCGAACATCCGGCCTTTGCGCTGGTTCGGCAAAATCTACACCTCGATGGTGCGGGGCGTGCCCGACATCATCTTTTTCCTCTTCGTGCCGATCGCGCTGGATCAGGCCTTTGAATGGCTGCGCAGCCGCGTCTATTGCGACCCCTCGATCCCCGTCCGGCAGGGCAACGAATTTCTGGTCTGTGCGGCGGCAAAACTGCCGCTGTCGAGCTCGCCCGAATGGGTGCATCAGGCCTATGCGGTCTTTCTCGCCGTCCTCGCTTTTTCGATCGTCTTCGGCGCCTTTGCGGCAAACGTGCTTTACGGCGCGATGAATGCCGTACCGCGCGCCCAGATCGAGACCGCAGAGGCCTACGGCATGAGCACGCGCCAGACCACCCGCCGCATCCTCATCCCGCAGATGTGGACCTATGCCTTGCCCGGCCTCTCGAACCTCTGGCTCATCCTGATCAAATCGACGCCGCTGCTCTTCGTGCTCGGGGTCGAGGATATCGTCTATTGGGCGCGCGAGCTCGGCGGCTCCAAGACCAGTGCCTATTCCTATCCCCATCCCGATTGGCGGATTTACTATTTCCTCGGAATTCTCGTGTTCTATCTGCTGATGACATGGATTTCGGAACGCTTCTTCGACCGGCTCAAACGGCGCTTCTCGCGCGGGCAGGCGACGATGGCGGGTGAAGCCATGCGAAAGGCCGCGTGATGGAACAATGCCTCCAGACCATCCAGAGCTACGGGCTGCGCGCGATCGGCATCGGCGAGCGGATGCTGCCGCGATCCGATTTCACGCTTTGCGAACAGGTGACGCTGATCGGCTCGGGCCTGATCTGGAACATCTATTTCGCGGGCGTGGCGCTTCTGGTCGGCTTCTTCCTCGCCAATGCGCTGGCTCTGGCCAAGGCGAGCCCCAATCCGTGGCTGCGCAAACCCGCGGAATGGTTCATCTTCCTTTTCCGCGGCAGCCCGCTTTTCATCCAGTTCTTCGTCGCCTACGAGGCTTTGGTGCAATTGCCGCGTGCAGGCATCGACATCTTCGGGCTCACGGTCCAGACGAGCTGGATGACGCGGGCTTGGGCGGGCGCGCTGTTCGTGCTCACGCTCAACACCGCCGCCTATTCGGCCGAGATCTTCTACGGCGCGCTCCGCAACGTCCCCAAAGGTGATATCGAGGCCGCCGATGCCTATGGTTTCACCGGCTGGAAGCGCTACCGCAAGATCATCTGGCCGATCTCGATGCGGCTGGCATGGCCCGCCTATACCAACGAGGCGATCTTCCTGTTCCATGCCACGACGCTGGTGTTCTTCTCCAGCTTCCCCGCCTTCCAGCAACAGGGCGACGCGCTTTATTACGCGAGCTATTTTGCCGACAAGACTTTCAACCCCTTCGTCGCCTATCCGCTCGTTGCGGGCTATTTCATCCTCATGACGCTGTGCCTGATCGGGCTGTTCGGCATCATGAACAGACGTCTCAACCGACATATCCCCGGGCAGCAAAAGAAGCTGCGATACCGGCCCAACCTTCTCAGGTGACCCATGGACTGGCTGCGTGACCATCCCGATGTCAAGACGATCCGCGTTGCCGCGGCAGATCTGAACGGAGTGGCCCGCGGCAAACGCGTTCCGGCCCGATTTGCCGACAAGCTGATGACCGAGGGGACCAAATTCCCCTATTCCGTCCTCAGCATGGATATCTGGGGTGAGGATATCGAAAGCAGCCCGCTGGTGTTCGAATCCGGCGATCCCGACGGGATCCTGCTGCCCACCGAACGCGGCTTCATGCCGATGCCCTGGCTCGATGCGCCGACCGGCCTTCTGCCCTTGTGGATGTTTCACGAAGACGGCCGCCCCTATGACGGCGACCCGCGTCAGGCGCTCGCGCGGGTGGTCGAGCGCTACAAGGCGGCGGGCCTGACGCCGGTGGTCGCGACCGAGCTCGAATTCTTTCTCATCGACGATTCGGGCGGGCAATTGCGCGTGCCCCCCAGCCCGCGTTCGGGCAAGCGCCGCACGGGGGCCGAGACGCTCAGCCTGCGTGCGCTGGACGGGTTCGACCGGTTCTTCACCGCGCTTTACGACGCCTGCGAGGCGATGGACATTCCCGCCGATACCGCCATCTCCGAGGCCGCGCCGGGCCAGTTCGAAATCAACATGATGCACCAGCCCGATCCGCTGAAAGCCGCGGATGACGCATGGCTTTTCAAGCTTTTGGTCAAGGGTCTTGCGCGCCAATACGGTTTTGCCGGCTCCTTCATGGCCAAACCCTACGAGGAGTGGAACGGCTCGGGGATGCATATGCATTTCTCGATCCTCGACCGCGAGGGCAACAATATCTTCGACAACGGCACGCCCGAAGGCTCCGAACGTCTCAGCCATGCCGTCGCGGGTTGTCTGGCCGCCATGCCCGGCTCGACCCTGCTTTTTGCGCCGCATGAAAACAGCTATGACCGGCTGGTCCCGAATGCCCATGCGCCGACGGGCATCGGATGGGCCTATGAAAACCGCACCTCGGCGATCCGCATCCCCTCCTCCGGTCCCAAAGCCCGCCGGATCGAGCATCGCGTCGCGGGCGGCGATGTGAACCCCTATCTCTCGGTTGCGGCGGTTCTGGGCGCGGCGCTGAACGGGCTCGAGGATGCGCGCCCGGCGTCTGCGCCGATCAAGGGCAATGCCTATGATCAGGGCCTGCCGCAGCTTCCGGCCAGCTGGGCCGAGGCGATCGACGCTTTCGAGGCCTCGCCCGAGATCGGCCGGATCTTCTCGGCCCATCTCATCGAGAATTTCGTCATGATCAAACGGCAGGAGCTGCATTACATGGCCGAGCTCAGCGACGAGGAAACCGTCGAGCTTTACCTCGATACCGTTTGAGATCCTGCAAGAAAAAGGGCCGGTCGATTGACCGGCCCTTCTCAATTCCAACGCCTGTGCAGCCTTAGAGGACCGCGTCGACCGCCTTTTGCAGACGCGCCAAAGCAGCGTCGACATCCTTGAGCTTGTCGAGGCCGAACAGACCGATGCGGAAGGTGCGGAAATCGGCACCCTCGCCCACCTGCAGCGGAACACCCGCCGCGATTTGCAGGCCTTGCGCCGCGAATTTGCTGCCGTTCTGGACATCGGGATCGGTGGTGTAGGCGACGACCACGCCGGGCGCGCCGAAACCCTCTGCCGCGAGAATGCGGACGCCCTTTTCGCGCAGCATCGCACGCACCGCATTACCCAGCTTCCATTGCGCGTCATAAGCCGCCTGGAAGCCGAACTCGCGGGTCTCGTTCATCGCGTCGCGCAGACCGACCAGCGCATCGGTCGGAACCGTCGCATGATAGGCATGGCCGCCGTTTTCATAGGCCGCCATCACCGAGCGCCATTTCTTCACGTCAAGGAAGAAGCTGTCGCTGGTCGAGGCCTCAAGACGCTCGACACCGCGCGCCGAAAGCATGACCATGCCCGCCGAAGGCGCAGCCGACCACCCCTTTTGCGGGGCGGAAATCAGCACGTCGACGCCGGTTTTCTGCATGTCGACCCAGATCGCACCCGAGGCGATGCAGTCGAGCACCATGATCGCGCCGACTTCATGGGCGGCATCGGCGACCTGTTTGATGTAGTCGTCGGGCAGGATCATGCCGGCCGCGGTTTCGACATGGGGGGCGAAAACGGCATTCGGCTTGGTCTCGCGGATGCGGCTCACGACCTCTTCGACCGGCGGCGGCGAGAAGCTCGCCTGCGATTCGTTGCCGGTGGCGCGGGCCATGACGACGGTGGTTTCACGCGCAAAGGCGCCCGCGTCGAAAATCTGCGACCAACGATAGCTGAAAAAGCCGTTGCGGATGATCAAAGCATGGGCATCGCGGCCGAACTGGCGCGCAACGGCCTCCATCGCGGCGCTGCCGCCGCCGGGGATCAGCGCGACCTGCTCGGCACGGTAGACCTCGCGCAGCGTCTCGGAGATATCGCGCATGACCTGCTGGAAACGCTTCGACATATGATTGAGCGAGCGGTCGGTGAAAACGACCGAATATTCCAGCATTCCATCGGGATCGACTTCGGGGCGCAGACTGGGCATGTCTTTCTCCATAGTGTTTCAACGCATCTAGCATGATCGCCACTTTGAGGTCAGCCCGCCTTTAGGTCAGAGATCGCACTTGCCGTTTATACGATCTGTGGAAAATCTTTCCCGATATCGTGGAAAATTGACGGAAATGAGGCGGATTCAGCGCAACTTCCCCCCCTTGTCGCACCCGATGGCCCCGATTACCTTGAGGATGCACAATCACAGGCACATCAATGCGTATCGGCATTCTGAAATGCGGCCAATCCCCCGAGATCATCCGGGGCGAATTCGGCGATTACGACTCCATGTTCGAAAAACTTCTCGAGGGCCGCGGCTTCAGCTTCCAAAGCTGGCATGTCGAGGCGATGGAGTTTCCGGCCTCGGTCGCTGCCGCCGACGGCTGGCTGCTGACGGGCTCGCGCCACGGCGTCTACGAGAACCACCCCTTTATCCCGCCGCTCGAAAGCTTCATCCGCGAGGCCTATCGCGCCGACATTCCCCTGGTCGGCATCTGTTTCGGCCATCAGATCATCGCGCAGGCCCTTGGCGGCACCGTGATCAAAAGCCCCAAAGGCTGGGCGGCCGGCCCGCAGGACTATGATTTCGACGGCGAGAAAATCACGCTCAACGCCTGGCATCAGGATCAGGTCGTGGCCCTTCCGCCCGATGCCCGCACCGCCGGACACAACGAGTTTTGCGAGAATGCCGCGCTGATCTACGGCAATCAGGCCTTCACCATTCAGGCCCATCCGGAATTCCGCGACGGCTTTGTCGAAGGGTTGATCGCGCATCGCTCGGCCGGTGTCGTCCCTGCCGATCTGGTCGCCGGGGCCCGCGCGCGGCTCGGGACCGGCCTTGACTGTGACCGGATCGCCAGCCGGATCGAGGCATTCTTCAAACTGCCGCGAGGCTCCGCGGAATTATCCGTCGGCGGCGACAAATCCGTGTTATCTCAAGACAATAGATCAATGCTCCAGAAAGGTGACGCATGAAACCCCGTTGGTTGGACGACACGCCGCAGGCCGCCCAAGACTTTGTTGCGGGCCGTCGCCTCGACGAGGTCGAATGCATCGTCGCCGATATTGCGGGGGTGGCGCGGGGCAAGGCCATGCCCGCCTCGAAGTTCGCGACGCAGGAACGGTTCTACCTGCCCAATTCGATCTTTCTGCAAACAATCACCGGCGAATGGGCCGACAATCCGGCGGGTGCCTTCACCGAGCCGGACATGATCCTGACACCCGATTTTTCGACCACGGCCGCCGCGCCCTGGACCAATGACGCGACGCTGATGGTGATCCACGACGTCTCGGACCAGCAGGGCAATCCCGTGCCGGTCGCCCCGCGCAACGTGCTCAAACGCGTGCTCGCGCTTTACGAGGCCAAGGGCTGGCGTCCGATCGTCGCGCCGGAGATGGAGTTTTTTCTCGTTGCGAGGAACGTCGACCCCAACCAGCCGATCATCCCGCCGATGGGCCGCACCGGCCGCCGCGCGGCCGCGAAACAGGCCTATTCGATGTCGGCCGTCGACGAATACGGCAAGGTCATCGACGACATCTACGATTTCGCCGAGGCACAGGGCTTCGAGATCGACGGCATCTTGCAGGAAGGCGGCGCCGGCCAGATCGAGATCAACCTCAACCACGGTGATCCGGTCCATCTCGCCGACCAGATCTTCTACTTCAAACGCCTGATCCGCGAGGCGGCCCTGCGTCACGACTGTTTCGCCACCTTCATGGCCAAGCCGATCGAGGACGAGCCGGGCAGTGCCATGCATATCCACCACTCGATCGTGGATATCGCGACCGGCCAGAACATCTTTTCCGATCCCAAGGGCCGCGAGACGCCGGAATTCCTGCATTTCATCGCGGGGATGCAGAAACACCTGCCGGCAGGCGTCGCGCTGCTTGCCCCCTATGTGAACAGCTACCGTCGATACGTCCCCGATTTCGCGGCACCGATCAACCTCGAATGGGGGCGCGACAACCGCACCACCGGCCTGCGCGTGCCGGTCTCCGGCCCCGAGGCGCGTCGTCTGGAAAACCGGCTCGCGGGGATGGATTGCAACCCCTATCTCGGGCTCGCGGCCAGCCTCGCTTGCGGCTATCTCGGTCTGATCGAACGCGAAACCCCGCGCGCGGAATGTCTGGGCGACGCCTATATGTCGCAAGACGAGCTGCCCTATAATCTGGGCGACGCGCTGGATCTTCTGACCGAAAGCCAGGCCATGCGCGAGGTTCTGGGGCAGGAATTCGTCGATGTTTACGTCTCGGTGAAACGCAACGAATTCAAGGAGTTCCTTCAGGTCATCAGCCCGTGGGAACGCGAGCATCTGTTGCTGAACGTATGAACCTTCTGTTTGCCAACGACCGCAGGGGGGAATATCCCCCCTCGCTCTACGCAGAGACCCGCGAACCCTTGGAGCCCTTCGCCCCCCTCATGGGCGAGGCGCGTGCCGATGTCGCCATCGTGGGCGGCGGCTATACCGGCCTGTCGGCGGCGCTGCATCTGGCGCGGGCGGGCTATAGCGTCGCTTTGCTCGAGGCCCATCGCGTGGGCTTTGGTGCATCGGGGCGCAACGGCGGCCAGCTCGGCTCGGGCCAACGGCTCGAGGTCGACGCGCTCGAACGGATGGCAGGGCCAGAGACCGCGCGCAGGCTCTGGGATCTCGCCGAAGAGGCGAAGGCACTGACGCTTGACCTGGCGCGCGAAAGCGGCGTGGCATTTGCGCCAGGCATCGCCCATGCCTTCCGCTCAACGCGCGAATTCGACCATGCCAAAGCCCATATCGACCTTCTGGCGCGGCGCTACGGCTATGACCGGATCGAGCCGCTGGAGCGCGAGGCCTTCCGCGCCATCCTGCCCTCGGAGGCCTATCTCGCCGGAGAGCTGGATATGGGCGCAGGGCATCTCCACCCGCTCAACCTCGCGATCGGCATGGCCGGACTTGCGCGCGACGCCGGTGCGCGGATCCACGAGGGCAGTGCCGTCACCCGTATCGATCACGGTCGGACGGCAGGGGCTGCCAGCACGCTTTTTACCGATCAGGGCCGGCTCATCGCCGATCACGTCATTCTGGCGGCCAACGGCTATCTCGACCGGCTAGAACCGAAGGTCGCCGCCCGCGTCATGCCGATCAACAACTACATCGTCGCGACCGAGCCTTTGGGCGCGCGCGCAGCCGAAGTCCTGACCCGCGACATCGCGGTCCACGACACGAAATTCGTGGTGAACTACTGGCGGCTCTCGCCCGACAAGAGGCTGATCTTCGGCGGCGGCGAGACGATCACCTACCGCTTCCCCGCCGATATCGCGGCCAAAGTGCGCAAGCCCCTGCTGGAGGTCTATCCATTGCTCGCCGATGTGAAACTGACCCATGCCTGGGGCGGGACGCTCGCGATCACGCGAAGCCGGATGCCCTGCTTCACCCGCCCTGCCCCCAATTGCCTCTCGGCCAGCGGCTACTCCGGCCACGGGCTGGCGCTGGCGACACTCGCGGGGAAGCTGATGGCCAAGGCGGTCGCCGGTCAAGCGGAGGGTTTCGATGTCATGGCGAAGATGTTGCCCCCCGCCTTTCCGGGCGGCACGCTGCTGCGCCAACCCCTGCTAGTCGCGGGCATGACATGGTTCGCCTTGCGCGACCGGCTGGGATTTTAACGCGGCTCTCGCCCCTCAGGGGCGTTTGTCGGCAACAGCGCCCTCTTGCGCCTTCAGCGTCTTCAGAGCGGCGATACGCTCGGCCATCTTCTTCTCGCGGCGCTTGTGATAGGCGCGGATCAGCGGCACGGTCAGCGCATAGGTGATCGCGCCCGCAATCACGCCGGGGATGATGCTGCCGATCGAATAGGGCAGAAACACCTCGTGGTAGAACCAGCCGAGATGGCCCCAATGCATGGTCTGTTCGTTGAAAAGCGCGCGGATATTGTGCCAGAGTTCGGCCCCCGCCTGCGCGAATTCGACCGGCAGGCGGGTCATCGAAATCTCGCCCTCCGACCCCAGCAACCATCGCCCCGTCGAGATCGAGGTGAAGGCCATGAAGGGCGTCGTTAGCGGGTTGCCGACAAACGTGCCGAGCAGGCCCGCGATGATGTTGCCCCCGAAGAGCCAGGCCAAAGCCGCGGCCCCCATGAAGTGGAAGCCGAAGAACGGCGTAAACGAGATGAACACGCCGCAAGCAAACCCCAGCGCGATCTTGCTCGGCTGATCTGGCAAACGGCGGATGCGGTGCAGGACATAGCGCGAGGCCCGCTTCCAGCCGCCGCGGGGATAGACCATCTCGGTCGCCAACTGGCTGTAACTGCGCGGCTCACGACGTCTGAACACGGTTAAACCTCGCTACTGGCTTCGCCGGCCTATTGCAGCCGGGCGTTTGCATCCCTGATCCGCGCAACCTGTGCCACATCGCTTTCCGCATCGAGCGCGGTCATCAGAGCATGGAGATGCTCGTGGTCGCGCAATTCGACCTCGACGCGGAGGCGGTAGAAATCGGGCTTGCGGTCGATGAACTCCAGATCCGAGATATTGGCGCCCTGCAGACCGATCAAGGTACAGATCCGCCCCAATACACCTGCATCGTGACGAATCGTCAACGAGAGCGAGGTCGAATAGGCGGCCGGATGCTGGCCCTGCCGCCAGTGGAGGTCGATCCAGCGCTGCGGGCTATCCTCGAAATCGGCGAGGACCGGACAATCGATGGCATGGATGACCACGCCCTTGCCGCGATAGGTGATGCCCACAATCCGCTCGCCCGGAAGCGGCGAACAGCAGGGCGCGCGGGTGAATTCCTGATCGGCCTCGAGACCGGCCACGGCGGCCTTCATGTCGATATCGTCCTGCGGACGGCTGGCGAGCTCGGGGTAAAGGGCGGCGATCACCTCTTGGCCGGCGATTTCAGCACTACCGATACGGGCGAGAAGCTCGTCGGTATCGCTGATCGCCATCGTGCGCGCGGCGGTGCGCAGCGCCTTGTCGGTGACTTTGCGCCCGACATGTTCGAAGGCCACGCGCACCAGCTCCGATCCGAGGCGGATGAAGCGGTCGCGGTCCTCGTCGCGCAAAGCCTTGCGGATCGCGGCCTTGGCGCGGCCGGTCACCACGATATCCAGCCATGTCGCCTGCGGACGCTGGCCCGACGCGGCGATGATCTCGACCGACTGGCCGTTCTTGAGCCGCGTCCACAGCGGCACGCGGATGCCGTCGACCTTGGCGCCGACGCAGGAATGGCCGAGCCGCGAGTGGATCGCATAGGCGAAATCGATCGGCGTCGCGCCCTTGGGCAGCTGGATGACATCGCCGTTGGGCGTGAAGCAGAAGACCTGATCGGAATACATCTCGAGCTTCACATGCTCGAGGAATTCGTCATGGTCCTCCTCGCCGAAGCGTTCGGTGAGATTGGCGATCCATTCGCCCGGATCGACCGCGAAAGGGTTCTGCGTGCGCACGCCGTCGCGATAGGCCCAATGGGCGGCGACGCCGGCCTCGTTGACCTCGTGCATCTGGCGGGTGCGGATCTGGACCTCGACGCGCTTGCCGTCGCGGCCCGAAACCGTGGTATGAATCGAGCGGTAGCCGTTCGATTTCGGCTGGCTGATGTAATCCTTGAACCGCCCGGGCACCGCCCGCCAGCGCTGGTGGATACAGCCGAGCGCGCGGTAGCAATCGGCGTCATTGCGCGTAATCAGCCGGAAACCGTAGATGTCGGAAAGCCGCGAGAAGGACAGCTGCTTTTCCTGCATCTTGCGCCAGACCGAGAAAGGCTTTTTGGCGCGGCCATAGACATCGGCCTCGATCCCTTGGGATTCCAGAACCGCGCGGATATCGGCGGTAATCTTCGGCACGACATCGCCCGTCTCGCGCTGGAGCGTGACGAAACGGCGGATGATCGAATTGCGCGCCTCGGGATTGATGACCTTGAAGGCCAGATCCTCGAGCTCCTCGCGCATCCATTGCATCCCCATGCGGCCGGCAAGCGGCGCGAAGATATCCATGGTTTCGCGGGCTTTTTGCTGCTGCTTGTCGGGGCGCATCGATTTGATCGTGCGCATGTTGTGCAGGCGGTCGGCAAGCTTGACGAGGATCACGCGAAGATCGCGCGACATCGCCATGAACAGCTTGCGGAAGTTTTCGGCCTGTTTGGAATGGACGCCCGAGAGCTGCAGGTTGGTGAGCTTCGTCACCCCGTCGACCAGCTCGGCGACCTCGCGACCGAACAGGTCGGCGATATCGCTCCAGGTCGATCGGGTATCCTCGATCGTGTCGTGCAAAAGCGCGGTGATGATCGTGGCATCATCCAGACGCATTTCGGTCAGGATGGCGGCGACGGCAACCGGATGGGTGAAATAGGGCTCGCCCGAGTGGCGGAACTGCCCTTCATGCATGCGACGCCCGTATTCATAGGCGTCGCGGATCAGATCGGCATTGGTTTTCGGGTTATAATTGCGAACAAGGGCAATGAGGTCTTCGACATCAATCATTTTCGGCCGAAGACTCCCATAATATTACTCGCGACCCTGAGCTTCCAACATCATGCGCAACATGCGCTCTTCCGACTCTTCGTCGGCCGGCTTCGGACGATCCACTTCCGCACCCAGAAGCAGCGCCATCGCGTCTTCTTCGGGCTCGTCGACCTCGATCTGGGTCTGGGTCGTCTCGATCATGCGCTCGCGCAGCTCGTCGACGGACTGGGTCTCGTCGGCGATTTCGCGCAGGGCGACGACCGGGTTTTTGTCGTTGTCGCGATCAACGGTCAATGCGCTGCCCGCGGCGATTTCGCGCGCGCGGTGGGAAGCGATCATTACCAGATCAAAGCGGTTGGGAACCTTGTCGACGCAATCTTCGACTGTAACGCGGGCCATCGGTCACCTTTGATTTCGATTCGGCTGGAGAGGCGAATACAGGTAGATGGTTACTTGACCCAATAAAGTCAAGCAGCCAGCGGCCGCATTCCCTCGAAAGAGGCGGACGGTAGTGCCGTCAACATTTCCGCGACTGTAGCACCGATGATCGGGTGACGCCAGAGCGGAGCGACCTCGGCAAGCGGGGCGAGAACGAAGCCGCGATCCTGCAGTCGCGGATGGGGCAGGATCAGCTCTTCGGGGGCGCGGCGCATCTGCTCCTCGAGCGGAAGATCGCGCCATGCCGTCTGGCCCTGCTCGTCGGGGAAAACCTGTCCGCCAAGCGCCAGAAGATCAAGGTCGATCCCCCGCGCCCCCCAGCGCCCGCCGTCGCGGACACGACCCAAAGAGGCCTCAACCTCGTGCAGGCGTGCCAGAACCGCTTCGGCGGGCAGATCGGTGACGATGGTCGCGGCCGCATTGACGTAATCGGGCCCGCTTCCCGCCGGAAAGGCCGGTGTTTCCCAGAAACGGCTGATCGCGCGGAAGGAGATTCCGGCGCCGTTAATACGCCTAATTGCTTCTTTCAAGCTGTCTCTAGGGTTACCTGCCGAAGTTGGCAGGTTTGCTCCAAGGGCGAGCAGCCCTAAACTCTCGATTGTGTTTTGCATTTGTAGGTTTTTCGGAGGGAAGATGTTCTACAAGGACGACCGGTTGGCGTTGTTCATTGACGGGTCTAATCTATACGCGGCGGCAAAGTCACTCGGTTTCGATATTGATTATAAGCTTCTTCGTCAGGAATTCGAACGTCGGGGAAAATTGATCCGCGCCTATTATTACACGGCCCTGCTGGAAAACGAAGACTACTCCCCCATTCGTCCCTTGGTTGACTGGCTCCATTACAACGGCTTCTCGATGGTGACGAAAGCGGCGCGGGAATATACCGACGCTCTCGGACGGCGGAAAATCAAAGGCAATATGGATATCGAGCTGGCCGTCAATGCGATGGAACTGGCGCCGCATTTGGATCATGCCGTGATCTTCTCGGGCGATGGCGACTTCCGCCCGCTGGTTGAATCCCTTCAGCGTCAGGGTGTCCGTGTCTCGATCGTTTCGACCACGCGCAGCCAGCCGCCGATGATTGCCGACGAATTGCGCCGTCAGGCGGATAATTTCATCGAGCTCGACGCCTTGCGCGACACGATCGGCCGTCCGCCGCGTGAAGCCGCACCGGCGAACTCGGAGTAAGGCGCGCGACCCGCGCGAAACCGCAATTGCCGCCAAAGGGCGACAATTGATCGGGCGACGGCCTTTGACGGCATCCCGCAAAGGCCGCGTCCGGCCGAAGACCGCCAGAACAGAGAGATCCGGACAGCCCGCCTGACCGGATGCCACCCTGCTCCGATCAGCGGCTTTTCATGCTCATGCCAAGCGCCTTGACAGCCAACGGCCCGCGCACTGCCGCTTGCACGAACGCAGCTGCGGCCAGACGGCCCGCGCCAAACGGCACCGCATCCGGCAGCCTCGGACACAAATGCAGAAAGGCCGGGTTTCCCCGGCCTTTCCTTCCGCCTGTCCAAGAGCGGATTCCTTATAGATCCAGCACGACCGAGGTTTTCGGGCGGCAGCAGCACAAAAGCACCTGCCCCGCCTCGGGCTCGTCGAGTGGTTCTTCGAAATAGTCGACCTCGCCCGAGACCAGCCCCTGCACACAAGTGCCGCAGACACCGGCGCGGCAGCTGAATTCGGGCTTGAGCCCCGCATCTTCGAGCAGCGACAGCAGCGATTCCGCCTTGTCGTTCCACGGGATGCTGCGGCCCGAGCGGCCCAGCACGATCTGCGTCCCCTCGCCCGCGTCCGGCGCAACCGCCGTGACGACTTCGGTGACAGCTTCGGAAACCTCGGACGCTGGCACATCCTCGCCCAGCAGGCTTGCAGGACCGAAGAACTCGTAGGCGATGCGGTCTTTCGCAATGCCAAGCCCCGTCAGCAGGCCGTAAACCGCCTTCATGAAGGGCGGCGGGCCACAGAGATAGGCCTCGTAATCGTCAAGCGGCAGAAGCGCCTGAAGCGTCTCGCGGGTCAGCAGGCCTTCCGAGTGGTGGCGCCCCTCGGCGCGGTCCTCGTCAGTCGCATTGCGGTAGCAGTAATGGACATGTACGCCCTCGCGCTGCGCGGCCAAAGCGGCCACTTCACCGTGCAAGGCATGAACCTCGCGGCTGTCGCAGGCATGGATGAACCAGACCGGCCGGTCGCTGGTCTGCGCCAAAACCTTGAGCATCGAGATCATCGGCGTGAGCCCGACGCCGCCCGACAGCAGCAGGACCGGACGCTTGCTTTCGACGTCCAGCTTGAAGCCGCCGCGCGGCCCCTGAACCGCGATCTCGTCGCCAGCCGCGATCTTGTCGTGCAGCCAGACCGAGCTCAGCCCCTCGGGGATGCCCTCCGACGGCGCGCCCTCGCGTTTGACGGTGATGCGGTAACGTCCCTCGTCCTGCGGCGCGGAGGAAACCGTGTAGTTGCGGATCACATGCCCCGCGCCCTCCCCTTCGGGAACGCGCAGGATCAGGAATTGGCCCGCCTCGAAAGGCTGCCAATCCTGCCGGTCGACCGGCTCGAGATGAAACGAGGTGATCGTCGCGCTTTCGCGGATCTTGTCGACCACCCTGAAGGGCCGGAAGCGGGAGGATTGGCTGTCTTTCATGGCAGTTCCTTGTTCGGCCTTACTCGGCGGCCTGCGCTTGCGCAGCCTGTTCGGCGGCAATCATCTGGGCCAGCTTGCGGCGGAAGCGCATCGGACCCACATCGATCTTGAGGTCGAGGTTCGGGGTCGTCATTTCGTCGATGCCTTTCTGAACGGCCTCGAGGACGATGCGGTCTTCCTCGAACGCGCCGCGCACCGATTTCGCGAAGCTCGCCGAAACATCGGGATCGTTCGGGGCGAAGTTGCGCATCTGGAACCAATAGTACTTGGTGCGCTTTTCATCGACCGGCGTCATGAAGTTGTAGCTGTCCATGAGGAAGGTATTCGCCGGCAGCTCTTTGCCTTCGCCGCCGGTATGGGCGGGCGCGAAAATCGCCTTGATGATCGCATTCGAGGGGTAGCGCACTTCGTAATGCTGCTTGCGGTCGGTATTGCCCTCGAACTGCAGGAAGGGCGCATAGAAGGGCGCGGGCTCGGAATCGATCATCCAGCGCCAGACGGTAACGCCGTCATCCTTGACCGTCGTCTCCAACGGGGTTTCCTCGCAGGCCGAGCTGGCAAAGGACGACTGGTGGACCCATGCGACATGCGAGGGGTCGAGCAGGTTGTCGGTCATGTACTGGTAGTTGCAGTTGAGCGTCATCGACTCGCCGCGGTTCACGCCCCAAGCCGGATCGCCCCAGTTCTCGACCTCGAAAATCTTGGCCGGATCGGCTTCGGCGACATCGCCCATCCAAACCCAGAGCAGGCCGTAGCGTTCGTGGATCGGATAGGAGCGCACACAGGCGACATGCGGGATCTTTTCCGCACCGGGCACGCGGGTGCAGGTGCCGGTCGTGTCGAAGGTCAGGCCGTGATAGCCGCATTCCACGTCATCGCCCTTGATCCGCCCCATCGAGAGCGGCAGCTTGCGGTGGGGACAGGCATCCTCGAGCGCGGCGGGGCGTCCGTCCTGCGTGCGATAGAGCACCAGATTCTGGCCAAGCATGGTCACGGCTTTCAGCTCGCGGCCGACTTCGTGATCCCATGCAGCTACATACCAGGCATTCTTGAGAAACATTGGAAACCTCTCCTGTTCGTTCCTCCGATTATCGGGCCTGAACCATGGGGCAACAAGCGGTCGGGGCTTGCGTTCTTGTTTAGATAATCTAAACAATAATCCTGACAAAAACGGATGGATCATGGCCCGCCCCTCCCTTCGCGCCCTGCAAGCTTTCGAGGCCGTCGGCCGGACCGGAACCGTCTCGGGTGCCGCGCGCGATCTTGGCGTTTCCTCGGGGGCGATCAGCCAGCAGATCCGCAATCTGGAAGACAGCCTCGGCCTGACGCTGCTCGAACGCCGCGGCAGGCGGGTCGAGCTGACGACCTGGGGGCGGATCTATTACGAGGAAATCGCCAAAGGGTTCCGGCAGTTCGATCTGGCGGGCGATGCTTTGGCGCGGGCGCGCAACCAGTCGGCGGTGGTGCTGAGCGCGCTCACTTCGGTGGTGAACAAATGGATCACCCGCCGCATTTTCGACTGGCAGAGCCTGCATCCACAGGCGATCGTGCGGATTATCGGCAAGGATGAAGAACCCGTACTGGGTCAGGACGAGGTCGATTTCCGCATCAGCTACGGCCGCAATGCGCAGGTGCACCGCCATTATACCGAGCTGTTTCGCGATTGGTCGGTGCCGGTCTGCTCGCCCATGCTGATTGCGGGGCGCGTGCCTTCGGAGCCGGCCGATCTGCTCGAGTTTCCGCTTCTCAATGTGGAATGGGAAAAGACCTACCAGCCGCCGCCGCAATGGTCGGATTGGGCGCGCCATGTCGGGGCCGGCCGCAGTCAGAGGCTGTCCACCCTGTCCTTCACCCTGTCGAGCAGCGCGATCGATGCGGCCGTCAACGGGCGCGGTTTCGCTTTAGCTCAAATGTCGATGGTGGCCGAGGAATTGGCGGCGGGCACGCTGGTCATGCCCTTCGATATCCGGCTCGAGCTGCCCGAAAGCTATTTCCTCGCCTGGGACCGCGCCGCGATGGAAAAGCCCAATGGTCCGGCCTTCCACAACTGGCTGATGCAGATCGGGCGGAGGCAGGCCCTGTTGTCCGCACCCCCGCCCGATCCTGTTGCCTGAAGGGCTTTTTCGCCTTAGCGCGCCGCTGCCTGATAGCGGGTCAGTCGCCCCTCGATCCGGCGCAGAACGAGGATCAGCACCGTGTTCAGCACCAGATAGAAGACGCCCGCGATCGCGAAAATCTCGAAGATCGCATAGGTCTGGCTCATCAGGCGCTTGGCATAGCCGGTGATTTCGAGAACCGTAATCGTCGAGGCGAGGCTGGTACTTTTGACGACAAGGATCAGCTCGTTGCTATAGGCCGGCAGCGCCTGACGGATCGCCAACGGGAACTCGATGCGGCGGAAGCGCATGACGCGCGACATGCCGGCAGCCTTTGCCGCCTCGACCAGCCCGACGGGGACCGACATCAGGCCGCCGCGCAGGATCTCGGATGTATAGGCGCCGGTATTGAGCGCGAGCGCCATGATCGCGCAATGGGTCGCATCGCCGATCAGCCACCACAGGACGGGGTTGTTGCGCACGAAGTCGAACTGGCCCAAGCCGTAGTAGAACAGGAAAAGCTGCACCAGAAGCGGCGTGCCGCGAAAGAAGGCGCTGTAATATTCGGCGAAACGCACCGCGAATTTGCTCGAGGACAGACGCATCACGGCAAGGCAAAGCCCGATGCAGAAACCGAGCACGATCGAGGTCGAGGCGAGGGTCAGCGTGACGCCCACCCCGCGCGAGAGGCTGGAGACCGCCCGCTCGATAAGCTCCCAATCCATATCAGCTCCTCCCGCGCAGGGTCAGCGCACGCTCGGCGCGTTTGAAGAAGATCTGGCTGACGAAGGTGATCAGAAGATAGATCAGCGCCGCGACCAGATAGAAAACGAAGGGGTTGCGGGTCGAACCGGCACCGACATTGGCCGCGCGCATCAGCTCTTGCAGACCCACGACCGACACCAGCGCGGTATCCTTCATCGTGGCCTGCCAGACGTTGTTCATCCCCGGCACCGCGATGCGCAGCATTTGCGGCAGGATGATCTTGCGGAAGATCCGCAGGCGCGGCATGCCGAGCGCACGGGCGGCCTCGAGATGGCCCTTTGGGATCGACGACAAGGCGCCGCGCACCACTTCGGTCGAGTAAGAGCCGGAAATCGTGCCGATGGCGATCACCGCGATGATGAAGGCATAGCCGGTATCGGCCAGCCCCGACCAGCCGAAGGCATTGGCCATTCGGGTGACGAATTCCACCGACGAGAAAAACAGAAGATAGATGATCAGAAGCTCGGGCACGCCGCGCACGACCGTCGTATAGCCGTCGACCAGCCAGTTGAGCGGAGTGACCCTGCCCCATTTGATCATGCCGCAGATGATGCCGATGACCAGCCCCGCAAACATCGCGCAAAGACCGACCATGATCGTGATGGTCGCCCCCCAGAGCAGCGCGCTGATCCAGCCGCTCTCCCAAAGCTGCATTAATCCCAATTGCATTCGTCGTGCCTACCGTTCTTCTGGTGGGATTGCCGGAGACCCTTTCTCCGGCAGGCAGAGGGCGCGCAGCCGCGCCCTCCGGTTCTTTCGCGCGGCCTTACTGGCAGGCGCGGGAAATGTCGGATTTGAACCAGGTCTCCGAGGATTTGCCCATCGAGCCGTCGGCGACCAATTCGCAAAGCGCGGTGTTGATCTTGTCCTTGAGCTCGGTGTCGTCCTTGCGGATCCCGACGCCCAGACCTTCGCCCAGGGTCGCGTCCGAGGTGGAATCGATCACGACATCGACCAGCGCGAAATCGGCGCCTTCGGGCTTGGCGAGGAAGTCTTCCTGCGCCGAGAGATCCGAGAAGGACGCATCCAGACGGCCGCTCGACAGGTCGATCTGCATCTGGTCGAGCGTGTCGTAGGTCACGAGCTGGGCGTTGGGCATGTTCTTTTCGACATAGGCCGCATGGGTCGTGCCGCCCTGAACGCCGATACGCAGACCGTCGGTCGCGGCCTTGAGCGCCTCGATATCCGTGATCCCTGCCAGATCGCTGCCCTTCTTGGCGACGAACTGGTTGGCGAATTCCGCATAGCCGACCGAGAAGTCGATCTGTTTGCGGCGCTCGTCGGTGATCGACATGCCCGAGATGATGACGTCGAAGCGTTTGGCGTTCAGCGCGGGGATCAGCCCGTCGAACGCCTGCACGACAAAGCGGCATTTCAGTTCCAGCTTGTCGCACAGCATATTGCCGACATCGGCGTCGAAGCCGGTGACGTTGCCGTTGGCGTCAGCCATGCTGAAGGGCGGGTAAGCGCCTTCGGTGCCGATGACCAGCTCGCCCTCGGCGGCATGGGCCGCATTGAGGCCGAGCGCCATGGCGGCGGCTGCCGCGAAAGACAGAAGTTTGAAGCTCATTGATGAGGATCCTTCCCTATGGTTGGTAAGCGGTGTCACATTTTTCCCGTGTGAGCTTGCGGTCCCTGCCCCGCCCTTGCGGGCGCGCCTCAGGCGGTTCTTGCGAGGAACTGCCGCAGGCGCTCGGAGCGCGGGTTGGTAAAGAGTTGCGAAGGCGCGCCCTCTTCCTCGACCTTGCCTTGATGCAGGAATTTGATGCGGTGCGAGACCTCGCGCGCAAACTGCATCTCGTGGGTCACGAGGATCATGGTATTGCCCTCTTCGGCGAGCTGGCGGATCACGCGCAGAACCTCGCCGACCAGTTCGGGGTCAAGCGCCGAGGTCGGCTCGTCGAGCAAGATCACCTTGGGGCGCATCGCCAGCGTGCGCGCAATCGCCGCGCGCTGCTGCTGGCCGCCCGAAAGCTGGCCGGGGAATTGGGCGTGTTTGTCGGAAAGGCCGACTTTCTTCAGCAATTCATGCGCATGGTCGATCGCCGCCGCACGCTCTTCCTTGGCGACATGGATCGGGGCCTCGATAATATTGTCGAGCACCGACATATGCGGCCAGAGGTTGAAGTTCTGGAAGACCATGCCGACGCGGGCACGGATGCGCTCCACCTGCTTCATATCGGCCGGAACGGTCGCGCCGTCCTTGCCGCGCTTCATGCGGATTTCTTCGCCGTCCACGATGATGCGGCCAGATTGCGGCTGCTCGAGCAGGTTGATGCAGCGCAGGAAGGTCGATTTGCCCGAGCCCGACGAGCCGATCATCGAAACGACCTCGCCCGGTTGCGCGACCAGCCCGACGCCCTTGAGAACCTCGAGGCTGCCGTAGCTTTTGTGCAGGTCGCACACCTCGACGGCAGGATTGCCGCCGGAGCTTTCGGGCAGGACGCCCGCGCTCGCCGGTGCGGCACCCGCGCCATGCGTGGCGGCGCGGACCGACGCCAGATTGGTGACGCTGGCCGAAACGGCCTCGCTTTGCGGCGCATCCTTGACCAGATCGCCCAGAACGCGGTCGAAATAGCCCAAGGTGGCCGACAGACATTGCTGCTGCCAACCGCGATCGGCGGGAATGAAGGCCAGACGCAGGGTCTCTTTGATCTCCTGCCCGAGCGGCGAATTCAGATCGCCGTGCAGGTGCAGCCAATTGTCGGCGACAACCGCCGCATTGACCTCTGCGCCCGGAAGCGTGCCGCATTCGACGACCAAAGGCAGGACGCGCGCCTGCGGCATGGCCTTGACCACCGCCGCCGAAACATAACCCGTCGCGGTCGCGGCGATGCCGGTGTCGGTGGTATTGCCTTCGCCGGTCAGAACCGTGCTCATCGCGGGACCAAACAGCGCTTTGCCCCAGTCGAGGCCCGCATGTTCGCCTTCGGCGACAGAGAGCAGCGCCGGATAGGCATAGGGGCCAGCGCCGGTATGAAGGTCGAAGACCACGACGTCCTTCGCCTGCCGGCCGTAATCGGCGAGGATCTGGTTCAGCGTCACATTCGACCAGACCGGACCGTGACCGCCAAAGAACATGCCGCCCGGGAACTCGTACTGGCCTGCCTCGATGATCGGGGCGACGCCGGCGAAACCGCCGCGCTCGGCCATGGCGGTCTTGAGATGCGCATCGGCCTTGTCGCGCGACGCTCCGCTCAGTTCGGTGAAGTCGAAGGCGGGGTGAAGCGCGCCGTAGTGGCGGTTATGCGGCGCGCCCTTGGCCCAGTCGACGAAGTTGCGGTTGAGATCGACATTGTCCTCGTTGACGCGACGCGACCATGCGGCACCCCAAGGGTTGATGAGGTGAATGAACAAAACCGCGACATCGGCAGGCAACGACCAAGGGGCCTGCGCCTTGAGCCAAGCGGTTTGTGCGGCCGAGCCGTAAGCGCCCTCTACCCCGTGGGTGCCGGAATTGACGATGATCAGCCTGGCCGCATCCGGACGTCCGATCAGCGCGACATCGGTCGCAATCTCTTCGCCGCGCGGGCTGGCAAGCGGATGGCGATAGCTCGCGATCCGCGCATCGGCAGCCTGAGCCGCATCCAGAAACGCCTGCCGCATGGCATGGTGATCGGTCTTGTAGGCGTCGCTGATCGACATCTTGGGCATGGCTCCCCTCTCCTTCTGACGCGAGGGAAAATGCACAGGCTCCTTCGCGTATTCTTGGTGCCGACCTTATGGATCGAGGGGAATATGTATAGACTTTTATTTTACCGAGGCGGGTCCGTTGCGCAAATTCCTTGCGCGAAAACACAGCGGAGGGGAAAGAAAAATCGCGTGTTTCTTGGCCTCTGGCGCGGGCAAGCCATGCCCGCAAGCCTTGAAGACGCCATACCAAGGTCTGAGCGGCGCATCCAGAGCAGAAAGCACTTTGCCGAAACATTCGGCAGATAGCGCACAGGGCAAAGATACGAATGGCCGAATCACGGCAGGGAGAGAGCCGCCTTGCGCGAATCACTTCAAGGTGGTGCGGCGCGGCTGTTTCAGCCCGCGGCCATGGCCGCGCGTTGGGCGCCGATCTGGATCTGGGCGCGATTGAGCGAATCCGTCAAAATCTTGCCCGCATCGCTGGCCGCCCCTTTGGGCTGCGCGCGCAGGTTCGACAGGAACTCCACGATATGATGATCAATAATGGTCACGTCGCACCGATAGCCTGACGGAAAGATTGCACTCATCATATGTTTAGCACGTCCGCAGCAGATCCGGCATGGGCGTTCCGTCACGTCACCAAGGCATCGGCGGGAAATGGCGGGCCAACACATGCGCGGCCGCCCGCAGCGTCGGAGGCCGCCTTGTTTCCGCCTGCATTGCGGCAAAGCGGGCCGCGCTCACGGATAGCTCCGGCTTGTTCTTCGGCAAATGCCCGCCTGCCCGCCACAACAACGCGGGGTTGCAGCAAATCAGAGGCACATTCGTTGCGCGCGACCTCTTGTATCCACCGGCATTCCCGACGCAGAGTTTGCAAACCAACACCTTAGCTTGACGGCGCCCGCGATACCGCTGCCCGACGTCACCACCCGAAGGGCAAATTATGAACTCGACCGCGCGCCTCGCCGCCTTGGAAGCCGAACTGCAATTGCGCAGACGAACGATCATGTTTCTCGTCGCCGAATATGCCACGCGCAACGAGGGCCAGCATGCCAAGATCATCGCCTTTCTCGAGGGAATAATCCCCGACATGGACGGCAATGCCGCGGGCATCGCGCAAGAGATCCTCGACGGGCTGCGCGAGCACCTCTGATCCTGATTTGGGGCTGTGCGGCGCGCCGGATAGCCCGATTTCCTCACCAAGATATACTGCTCTGCTCGCGACCCGCCGCTTGGACGGCAGCCGCAAGCGGCATCGCGCCGGAGCCGCGGCGAGCGCCGGACTGTGCCCCCCTCCTCCACATCACTTGCAGCCTTCGGAACCCCGTCTCCGGCGCACATTCGCGCATTCCGTCCGAGAAGGTTTGTTGCGTGGCTTCTTTGCATGGCACCTCGCGCCGGTCCGTGCCGACAGCGGCCGACATCCTGACGGCACGGCCCCGAACCCTGCAGCTCCGTCAAAAGCACAATTGATTATGCAATAATATCAATGTATTCGCTCAACGGTTGAGCTTTGACCGCCTTGTTACACCTTTCGGAAAAGTGCTCTCTGGGCGGCAGAGATTAATTAACGAGTTCATTTTGATGGAAAACACATCCGGTGTGATGCCGGTCCTGTTGGCGGGCGGCTTCGGCACGCGCCTCTGGCCGCTGTCACGCAAGTCCCATCCCAAACAATTCGCGAAAGTCATCGGCGGCTCGTCGCTTTTCCAGCAAGCGGCCCTTCGCCTTTCCGGTGATCGTGCGACACTTGCCTATCACGCTCCGATTGTCGTCACGGGAAGCGATTTCCGCTTTGTCGTGACCGAGCAATTGTCGGAAATCGGCGTCGATCCGGGCACCATTGTGATCGAACCCGAGGCAAAAAACACCGCCGCGCCCATCCTCGCGGCGGCACTGCATCTGGCTGCAAAGGACGCGGACAGCATCATGCTGGTCGCGCCCGCAGATCACGTCATCCCCGATGCCGAGACCTTCCGCGCCACGGTGGCCCGCGGATTGGAAGCCGTCGCCGCAGGGCGCATCGTCACTTTCGGCATCCCCCCCGACCGCCCCGAACGCGGCTTCGGCTATCTCGAACTCGCCGAGCCGCCGGGTGCCGACCTCCGCCCTGTTGCCCTCTCGCGCTTTGTCGAGAAGCCGAGCGGGGAGTTGGCGATCGAGATGGTTTCCTCGGGACGCTATCTCTGGAACGCCGGCATTTTCCTTGCCCGCGCCGCCGATATCGTCAGCGCCTTCGAAACCCTCGCGCCCGAAATCGTCGCCCCCGTCCGCGCCGCGCTGGATCGGGCCACGGTCGATCTAGGCTTCCTGCGTCTCGATCCCGCCTCCTTCGCGGCAGCCCCGTCGATCTCGATCGATTATGCCGTGATGGAAAAGGCTCCCAACCTGTCGGTTGTTCCGTTCGGCGGACATTGGTCGGATCTGGGCAGCTGGGATGCCGTCTGGAAAGAGCAGCAAGCCGATGCGAGCGGCCTGGCTCTTTCGGGCGCGGCCGAGGCGATCGATTGCAGCAACTCGCTTCTTCGTTCGGAATCCGCGGGCCAGGTCATCGTCGGGATCGGCCTCGACAATATCATCGCGGTCGCGATGCCCGATGCGGTGCTGGTCGCCACCAAAGACCGCGCGCAAGACGTGAAGATCGCGGTCGAGCGGCTCAAGGCCAAAGGCGTGCGCCAATCCGAGAACCTGCTGCGCGATTACCGCCCTTGGGGCTGGTACGAGACCCTCGCCCTCGGGACCCGCTTTCAGGTCAAGCGCATTGTCGTGCATCCCGGCGCGGCGCTCTCGCTGCAAAGCCATCACCACCGCTCCGAGCATTGGATCGTGGTCGAAGGCACCGCCCGCGTGCGTGTCGACGACACCTCCCGCTTGGTGAGCGAGAACCAGTCGATCTATGTGCCATTGGGCGCGGTTCACCGCATGGAAAACCCCGGCAAAGTCCCGATGGTGCTGATCGAAGTGCAAACCGGCAGCTACCTCGGTGAGGACGACATCATCCGCTACGAGGATGTCTATTCCCGTGGACAGGGGGCGAAAGGGTGATGTTTTCCCGCCCCGCCCAAAGCGCGCCCCCGAACGATTGACCTTCCGCCGCGCAGGACAAGCCCCTCCCCCGAACCGGAGCGGATCACGGCAAAAGGCCAGCGCAGCGCGGCACCCCGCAACTTCGAATGGATTTCACGCCCCATGAAAAAAGCACTGATCACCGGCATTACCGGACAGGACGGCTCCTATCTCGCGGAATTCCTGCTGGACAAGGGCTATCAGGTGCATGGCATCAAGCGCCGTGCGTCGTCCTTCAACACGCAACGTATCGACCACATCTTTCAGGACGATCACGAAAAGCCGCAGCTGCGCCTGCATTACGGCGATCTGAGCGATACCTCGAACCTGACACGCCTGATTTCCCAGATCGAGCCCGACGAGGTCTATAACCTCGGCGCGCAATCCCATGTCGCCGTCAGCTTCGAGGCTCCCGAATATACCGCGGATGTGGATGCAACCGGCACGCTGCGCCTGCTCGAGGCGATCCGCTTTCTCGGCATGGAGAAGAAGACGCGCTTCTATCAAGCCTCCACCTCCGAGCTTTACGGCCTCGTGCAGGAGACCCCGCAGCGCGAGACGACGCCCTTCTACCCGCGCTCGCCCTATGCGGTGGCGAAAATGTACGCTTATTGGATCACGGTGAACTACCGCGAGTCCTATGGGATGTATGCCTGCAACGGCATTCTCTTCAACCACGAAAGCCCGCGGCGCGGCGAGACCTTCGTGACCCGCAAGATCACCCGCGGTCTTGCCAACATCGCGCAAGGCCTCGAAAAATGCCTCTATATGGGCAATATCGACGCGCTGCGCGATTGGGGCCATGCCAAGGACTATGTCCGGATGCAGTGGATGATGCTGCAAGGCGATGTGGCCGAAGATTTCGTCATCGCGACCGGCGTGCAATATTCGGTTCGCCAGTTCATCCAGTGGTCGGCCAAAGAGCTGGGCATCTCCATCGCGTTCAAAGGGAACGGCGTCGACGAAATCGGCATTGTCGAGGCGATCGAGGGCGATAGCGCCCCCGCGCTGAAGGTCGGCGACACCATCCTCAAAATCGATCCGCGCTACTTCCGTCCCGCCGAGGTCGAAACCCTGCTGGGCGATCCGACAAAGGCACGTGAGAAACTGGGCTGGGTCCCCCAGATCACCGTGCAGGAAATGTGCGCGGAAATGGTCGCCGAGGACCTCAAAACCGCCCGCCGCCACGCGCTCTTGAAACACCACGGCATGGAATTGGCCGTGTCGGTCGAGGATTGATCCCATGCGCAAGATTTATCTCGCAGGTCATCGCGGTATGGTCGGGAGCGCGATCCTGCGCCGCCTGCAGGACCGCCAACAGCAAGGCGAAGAGCTCGATATCGTCACCCGCACCCATGCAGAGCTTGATCTGACGGATCAGGCCGCAGTGCGCGACTTTTTTCAAAGCGAGCGTCCGGATGCGGTAATCCTCGCAGCGGCAAAGGTCGGCGGGATTCAGGCAAACAACCAGTACCCCGCTGATTTTATTTATGAAAACCTGATGATCGAAAGCAATGTGATCCATCAGGCCTATCAGTCCGGCGTCAACCGGCTGCTCCAGCTTGGATCCTCCTGCATTTACCCGCGCGAGGCGCAACAACCCATGAGCGAAAGCTCTTTGCTCACGGGAATCCTCGAGCCAACAAACGAGCCCTATGCGATCGCCAAAATCGCGGGAATCAAGCTTTGCGAAAGCTACAATCGCCAGCACGGCACCGATTACCGCAGCGTCATGCCCACCAATCTTTATGGTCCGGGCGACAATTTTCACCCCGAGAACAGCCATGTCATGCCCGCCCTCATCCGGCGTTTCGACGAGGCCGTGGCGCAGGGGCTGGCCGAAGTTGTCATCTGGGGCACCGGCAAACCGCGCCGCGAATTCCTGCATGTCGACGATATGGCCGAGGCCTCGCTTTACGTCATGGATCTGCCGCGCGAGATCTATGATGCCGAGACCGAGCCGATGTCGAGCCATCTCAATGTCGGCACCGGCTCCGATATCAGCATTGCCGAATTGGCGCGGATGGTTGCCGATGTCACGGGCTTCAAGGGGCGGATTACGCAGGATGTCTCCAAGCCTGACGGCACAATGCGCAAACTGATGGATGTGAGCCGTCTTGAGCGCATGGGGTGGAAAGCCAATATCGCGCTTTCCGAAGGGGTTTCCGAAACTTACTCTTGGTTCAAGCAAAATCAAGACAGTTTCCGGCGTTAATCATTGGCCGGAGGATTGCAATGAAAAAGACTATTGACCGTGGCTGTTTTGTCGCCTTCCGCAACGACCGTTTGGGGGGGCGACTGAACTCCATTCTGACGGCAATGCGGCTGGCCAAAGCCTATGGAACCTCCTTTCGCATATTCTGGGCGTTGAGCGAGGGCTCCAGCGCCGAGCTCCATTTCCCGCAAGAACTCTTTTCGGCCAAGTTTATTGCCGATCATTTCACATCGCGCGAGGAAGGCCAGAAACTTCTGTCGGGCTCCACCGATATCGGCATGATTCCGCGCCATAGCAGCGCAAAAGATATGGCCGAAAAACTTGCGCGCGGCACCAACTATCTTTCCAATTCGGCAACCGAACAAATTCTCTTGCCTTGGGAAACTACCGACGATCTCGCCATTCTTCCCGATCTGCTGGGCGACATCGAATTCAGCCCTACCGTCACGCAGGCTATTGCTCTCGTCAATGCTAAGCTGGATGGCCTCAGCTTTTCATCCTACCATTTGCGTCGTGGCGATATTATCGACGACAAAACCGTGGCATCGCATAATCTCTGGTCGGATAAATACATTCCGCGCGTGATCTATGAGTGGCATATGAAGCGCACGTTGGCCGAAGGTGCAAAAACCCTTGTCATTTTTACCGACGAGCCACGCGAAGCAAAAGCTTTCTCCGGCCTTTCGAGCCAAATTCTCGGCTTTGACGATTTGACGGGCGGCATCGCCTTGACGACGATCCAGCGCGACTTTCTCGAACTCTATACAATGTCGCGTTCGCAGGAAATCTACGCCCCGCCGAGCAGCGCCTTTTCGCGGCTGGCCGCCGTCATCGGCAACAAGCACGTCACCGATATCGAGGCGGATCTGACCGCCCAGGAAAAGGAAAACGCCCGCGAAGAGCTGGTGCGCCGGCTGGAACACGAACCCGAGAGCTTCCTCAGCCAGTCCGATGCCGGCCAGAACCTTCCCTTTGTCGCCGAACATCTTGAGGCGAGAGGCGAGCATAAGCGGGCCATTTCGATTGCGATGAACCTCGTCGAAGGCGGGATGAACCGTGCCTATGCCTACCCGTTCCTGTCGAGCCGCTTGCTGGTTCAAGAGGATTACAAAGGCTGCGACCAAATTCTCAAGCTGATGTCGCGCAGTCTGAGCCTGAAGGAAGAGCATTCCAGCAATGTTTTTCTGCATGCTGCTTTGGGTGATCTGGCGCGCGACAATTGGGATCGAGCCGTTCGGCGTTTCCACTCCGGCATGTGGTTTTTTCCGATCAACCGCCTCGCCTCGCAGATGTTTTTCTATCTCCACAGCATGAATAAACTGACTGCCGAAAATTTTGTGCCTTTTGACCCGCATCTGATGCGTCCGGCCGGCCATATTTTCGACGAATCCGAATCGACTACCCATCGTCTTTTGATGGAACGGCTGCGCGACACCGGCAATATCCCGCAAGTTTATCCCGCCAATATGGAAGTCCGCGATTGGCGTATTCTGCACGGTAAAAAGCTGAGTTTCCGCTTCACGAACAAGGCAAAGATCGCGCAGCAAGCCGACCTTCTCGCCACAAATCTGGACAAGCGCAATATTTCACCCGAGCGAATTGCGGCTCTCCAAAGTGCGGTTGGCGCAATGCAGTCAGATGCGGGAATACGGGACTCGGCAGAAATCAATCTTTCAGGCGCAATCGATGTCTTTCCCGACAATCCGCTTTACAGAAAGCGGCTGGCGGACCATTTATTTTCAACCGATCGGCCCGCCGAAGCGATCGAACTTCTCAAACAGGCTTGGGTGCTTTCGGGCAAGAATCCGAGTTTTCAGGCAGCACTTGCCTTGGGTTTCCAGCAGCTCAAAGATTCGGACAGCTATGAGGAGCTCATGTCCGATCTGGCAGAGAGAGAAACGCCTATCGTCGAGCTGCAATACCTTGTCGTCGAAGCAATGCGGCGCAATCCGGCGCAACTGCCCGCCGTTCAACCTTATCTCGATCAGCTGTCGTCCATGGCGCCCGGCTCCCATCGGGTTATCGCGCTTCAGGCGAAAGTCTACGAGCAGCTCGAAAAATGGGATTTGGCAATGACCACGCTCAAACTTCTCGAAACACTTGGCCGACCTCAATCGGTCGTGGCGAGCAAATATACCGGCCTCTACAAGGCCTATCGCCGCGCAAAGAATGACGCGGCGGCACAGCGGTGGTTCAAACGAAACAACGTGGTCGCCCTCGACGTTTGACACTCGTGCCTTGTCAGCAGCCAGTTTCAGGCTCCGCTTGCGGGGCCTGATGCGGGTCCGACGTTTGATCGGAAAAGCGCGGGCTTGGCCTCCCGAGGACGGTCCGAACGCAGGAGCGTCACGGGATCCAACTCCCTGCATACGGCCCCCCAGACCCGTTCTCTGCCCCAGCGCCCTTTCTGCCTCATGCCTCTGTGCTGGCATGCCACTCTCGACACGCCTTGGATCACATAAATGCCTCGCTTCAACAAAATGCAGACATAAAAACAAACTTTTCTAACACAAATTTAACGAATCAACCTTAAGATGCATAATGCCTGTCGCATCCCGTCATATCTCTCGGCGATGGGCTTTCGCGCAGCTATAGGAGGTTCGCATGTCCAACGATCCATTCTCCGCCATCGTGGCTCAGGTAAAGCTCGTGGTCTGGGACCTGGACGAAACCTTCTGGGGCGGCACCCTGTCGGAAGAAGGCATCCAGCCGATCGCGGA
>NZ_JBHMDZ010000014.1:0-68266 GCF_042430175.1 Paracoccus cavernae
AGCGAGGCGGAAATGCGCGGTCTGACCGGCGGCGATCTGGTCGGGTTTCTGGACCGGGAATGTTGCCTGCCGGTTCGCGGCGCTGCCCGTGACGGGGATGTCGGGGTGATCGCGATTGCCGGACACCGCGTCGCCGCGATCCGGCATGGCGGGAAATGGGCTTTTCGCAAGCCGCACGGCGTCGGGATCGTCCGCGCTAGAGCTTTGAGAATCTGGGGATAGAGGATGCCACAAGTCGGGGCGTGGCTCGCCGCTGTTTGGACAGCGGGCGGGGCGGGAGCGTTTGTGCTCAAAACGGCGGCGAGCATCGCTTTGAACGCCGCCATCGCCAAGGTTACGGCCCCCAAAGGGCCGAAGCCGCGCGATATCCAGACCGAAGCCCGCGAAAGCGCGGCACAGCGCGTCCGGCATCTGGGGCGGGTGCGTGCCTCCGGCACGGTGATGTTTTGGGATTGGACACGGGTCGGTGGCCAGCGCCGTCTCTTCAAGCTGCTTGCGGTCGGGCAGGGCGGCATCACGGGGGTCGAGAAAGTCTGGCTCAACGACACGCTGGTCAGCCGATCGGGCGAAGCGGTCACGACCAGCCCCTACAATGGCAGGGTCTCGGTCCGCTGGCGCAGCGGCTTTGGCGATGAGCTCTCCGGCGGTGCCTTTGCAACGCTGCAGGCAGGCTTCGGTGTCTGGACGGCGCAGCATCGTCTCGACGGTGTCGGTACCATTCTCGGCGAATTCGACGCGGTCAAAGGCGAGGATGTGGCCGAGGTCTATAGCGGCGGCGATCCCGATATCACGGCCCTGATCCGTGGCGATCGTTGCTATCGACCCGCTGACGGCACTTATGCCTGGTCCGATAACCTCGCGATCCAGTTGCGCGATGTCTTCACGCATCCGCTTTACGGCCCGCTCGCGCTTGACGATATCGACAATACCTCCTTCATCCAGGCGCAGCTTGATTGCGACGACGAATTGCCCAAGCGCGGTGGCGGGACGGTCAAACGCTATAGCGGCGGCGGCAGCTATTCGTTGTCCGAGCCCGTGGTCGATGTCGCGCGCCGGATCTCGGATGCCTCGGCCGGTCAGATCTACATTACGACCGAAGGCAAGATCGGGTTTCGGGTCGGTAAATGGCGCGCGCCGAACCACACCATCCGCGAGGAGCATATCGTGGCGCTCGATATCGGTCCGGGTTCCGGCGAGTTCGAGCGCGTCACGACCCTGATCCCGAAATACGTCGCGCCCGAGATCGACTGGCAGGAAACCACCGCCGATGCCTGGGAGGATGCTGCCGCGATCGCGCTCTATGGCGAGAGTGCCGAAAAGGAACTGGACGTGCCGTGGGTGCAGCACCACGGGCAAGGGCGCCGCTTGGCCAAGATCAAGCTGGCCAAGCTCAACCCGTCCTGGCGCGCTACTATCAAGCTCCGCTTCTGGGGCCTGCTCCTGCTCGAGGAGGAAACGGTCAGGCTGCATCTGCCGGAACTCGGCCTGAGCAACGCCCCCGCATGGGTCGACAGCTTCGCCTTCGACGCCGATGGTGATGAGGGCGTGGTGACGGTGAACCTCATCGCCGCCGACCCGGCCAGCTTCAACTGGACTGCCGCCGAGGAGGGGGATCCTCCAAGCACACCGCCGGCCATCAGCCATGAAGCCCCCCTTCTGGCCGCGCCGGTGATCTCTTCGCTCGTTGTCACGACCAATGACGGCCCGCCCTATATGGTGCTCGCGGTCGACGACACCACCGGTCCCTACTATCTCGGGGGCCAGTATTGGCGCGAGGGCAGCACGCAGCGCTTTGATCTGGAGGTGCAGCAGACCCCCAGTGACGGGAAGATCGTTGCGCGCTCGCTGCCGAATGCCGATCGTGGCCAGTACAATGTGCAGGTTGCCTGGTACACGACGCGCCTCACGGGGCCGGCAACGATCGGCTTGGGCAAGCGCGCATCGGAATATGCGACGGTGACCGGCATCGAGGTCTTTGCCAATACCACCCCGCCCGATGCGCCGGCCGTCATCAGCCAAAGCGGCACGGCCGGCGGCAGCTTCACCATTATCTTCGCCCCGGATCTCGGAGCGAACTATCACCGTACCGCCCTCTGGCGTGGCGTGCCCGGCTCCACCTTTGCCGACGCGACCTTACTGCGCTGGAACTACGACACCTCCTCCGAGGTGGCGATCACCGGCAGCGTGCCGGCAGACGGTGCGCGCTACTGGCTCCAGTCGGAGAACGGCAGCGGCAAGACATCGGCCGCGGTGCTGGTTGGACAATACATCCCTTAATTATCGAGGTCAGACATGGTCAATCCGACCAATCCCCCGGGTACGATTTACCCGACCGGCAGCCCCGTGGCCAAAGCCGATATCCGCCAGTGGATGAGCGAGATGATCGCGCAGGTAAATGCCGAGTTCGCTTTCTCCGGCAAGCAGTTCTCATCTCGCGCGCAGGCCGCCTCTGCCGGCCAGGCGGCACTGCCGACGGCGCTGGGGATGATCGTCACCATGGAAGGCGGGGTGATCACCTACCGCGTTCCCAACAACAACGTCGATGATCCGCTGTTTCCGGGCACGACTGCCCCCTATTGGGGCGTCTCGCACCGCGTCAACGTGGCTGATGTCCCTGTCACCGTGACCAATGTCCGCGGCGATGCCAATGCCATTCTGGCCGATCTCCCCTTCGGTCCGATCGCGAATGGCGCCACCGTGATCCTGACGCCGACCGCAACCAATACCGGCCCCGCCACCGCGACGATTGGCGGGGTAGTCTATGCCATCCATTCCGGAACCTCGTTTCTCGCCGGCGGCGAGCTGATCGCGGGAGCGCCGGTGATGCTGCGCCGAATCTCTGGTAGTGCCTTGCGGTTGATCGGGGCCAGCACCGGACAAGCCAATGCGCTGGCCGCCCGCGTTGCGGCCGTCGAACCGGTCCTGCGCACAGTTATTAATACCGACGGCACGCCCGCGCGGACCCTGACGCTTTACACGACGCCGGGCTTCGACATCACCCTGAACCCCAATGGCGAAGGCGGCATCATTTCCGGCGTTCCGCCCTCGGGTGGCAACGGTGCGCCGGTCAATACCCGCGTCACTACGCGTCGTCGCGGCGATACGGTGGTGATGACCTGGTACGATGCGACGGGGCGGATCTATGAACGGGTCTACGCCGGCGGCGCTTGGGGGGCGTGGGTCGAGCTGACACGCTGGAACAACGCCCAGTATCAGACCATCAACCTCTCTGGGCAGGGTCTCGCGGCCCGCGATCTTAATCTCTGCATCACGCCCGGCATCACCTGGACCGGCGACGGCTCGTCTCTGGTCTATAACTGCCCGCTAGAGATCGACGATCAGGGCGGGGCCGTCGACGGCACGGCGCTGTTCAATGGCACTCTACAAGCGGTCCCGATGGGGGCGAAGATCGCTCAGTACTATTGGGATGCGCGCAAAGGGCAGGATAGCCCCTTCATCCGCTGGTATGATGTCGCGGGCGGCACATTCACGCGCTGGCGCTACCTGCTCCGGCCGGCGGTCGTAGGACCGACGTTGGTCGATTTCGGCGACAGCATTCAGGCCGGCGTCGGCCCCGGAGCGGCCAACAGCGTGCCGGCGCAAGCGGCGGCATTGGTCGGCGGCACCCTTACCAATCTGGGCGTATCCGGCCGCATGATGTGTGGCACGACGGCGGGTGATTTCATCCCGCAGATCGATGCACCGGCAAATGCCGCCGCCATCGCGGCCGCCAAGATCATCACCATCGCATACGGCACCAACGACTGGAACAGCTCCGTCCCGATCGGGGCTGAGACCGATACCGCCAACGGCACCTTCTACGGAGCTATGGCGGAGGGCCTGTCCAAGATCCGCGCGCTCAATCCGACTGCCAAGATCGCTTTCGCCGTGCCGATCTATCGCGGCAAGGCATATTCCAATCCGAAGGACTGGACCGAGGCGGGTGCGCATAGCGGCTCCGGATTGCTGGTCGAGGACTACCGGCGCGCTATTCGTCGGTTCTCCGCGATCCATGGGCTTCCGGTTCTGGAGATGTCGCATAACTTCGCGATCAATGCCGTCAGCGCCCCAACCTATCTGCCCGATTGTTTGCATCCCGATATCGCTGGGGCAGCGCTGATGGCGGAATGGCGGGTTGCTCAATGGATCGCGTGGAAATGGGCGGTGCGTGTGTGATGCGGCTCCATCTGGGTCGGTGAAGAAGCCGCGGGAGGCGTCCTCAGCCGGACAAGCCTCCCGCGTAAGTTTGGATCGGGGGACGAGTGTGATCCAGCCGCACCAAGCAGAGACAGCGGCAGGCGGACCCTATCGCTGCAACAGAGTTAAGCAATCGCGACTTTATGCGCAGGAGGCGCAATGACAGATCCATCCTCTTTCCGCTCGCCCGAGTTCTGGGTAGCGGTCGCGATCGCGCTGATCGTGAAGATCAAAACCACCGCGCAGCTCGGGCCGGTCAAGGTGATCACCACGATCGTCGTCGCCGTTGGTGCGGCTTGGGTTGCGACCGATTACACGGCCGAGGTTCTGGGTGTGCCCGAGCCGGTCGCGGCCGCAATCGTCACGCTGACGGCAGAGGGCGCGATGCGCTGGCTGCTGATGGCAGTCGATAACCCGAAGAATGCGATCGATCTCTGGAAGCACTGGCGGCGCTGAAATCTCTGCCAGAGGTGACCGGCCCTGCCAGGCTAGGTCTGATAGCGTCAGCAGGGCCAGTCTGCTCGTCAAAACTGCCAGCATCGCAAGCAAAGTAAGCATATCACATCACGCCCCGCCGTCCAGCGGGGCTTTTTCATATCCGGAGACATCATGGACGGAATCATCCTGCACTGGACGGCGGGTGCCGACGGTGTGACGCCGCATGAGGCGGACAGCTACAACTTCCTGATCGGCCGCGACGGGACCATCACCCNCTGAACGCCAATGGTAACCGCATTGGCGTCGCCCTCGATGCCATGGGCGATGCCAACGAGCGCCCGTTCCGCGCCGGCCGTTTCCCGATCACCGAGCTGCAGCTCGATGTGCTGGTGACCTTTGTTGCCGATCTCTGCCTGAAATACCGCATCCCCGTGACGCGCCGCACGGTGCTGAGCCATGCCGAGGTCGAGCCGACGCTCGGGATCAAGCAGAACGGGAAATGGGACATCAGCTGGTTGCCCGGCATGGACGCCCCCGGCGATCCGGTTGCAGTGGGCGACCAGCTCCGCGCGCGGATCCTCGCGGCCATGGGGCAGCCCGCGATCGGGGCGGCCGCTTTCACGCCGGTGCTGCGGCGCGGGTCCAAGGGCGAAGCGGTCCGCCACCTGCAAGAACTGCTGACGGGGCAGGGGCATGTCCTCGGCAAGGTCGACGGTGATTTCGGCGAGCGCACCGATGCCGCGGTGCGGATCCTTCAAAAGCTCGAGCAGCTGAAGCCTGACGGAATCGTCGGGAAGCAGACTTGGGCAGCACTCAACAAGGGACAGTGATCATGGACATCATCAAAGCGGCGCTGATTCCGCATCTTCTGGAAATCATCGGGATCCTGCTCGCCTCGCTGATTGGCTGGGCCGCCAATACCGCGCGGCGCAAATGGGGCATCGACATCGAAGCCCGCCACCGTGAGGCGCTGCACTCGGCACTGCTCAACGGCGCGCGGCTGGCGCTCGAGCGCGGGCTCGGCGGGCAGGCGGCGGTGGCCGAGATCCTCAAGCATGTGCAGATCAGCGTGCCCGATGCGGTGATCGGGCTGGATGCGCGGGCGGAGGTGCTGGGCAATCTGGCGCAGGCGAAGCTGCGGGAGGTATGTGAAAGCGCTTAATAAGGAAAGATTCAGGCGCGGTTCAAGCAAGTTGTCTGATCTCTCCTAACGCTCCGCCACCTCTCAGGCGGTGATTAGTTCACCGCTAGATGCATAGTAATGGCTATTGCGGTGGCGAGGGATTATCTTCGCCGTCCATATTTGGGGCGGGAGCGGAGGAGAGCTGTTGACGGACGCAGTCCTCGATCATTCTGGCTACAGGATTCAGGTCGAGTTGACCAAGTTGCGCGCTAGCATCGGCATGTTTGAGGGACGAGTTGTAGTTCGGGTGATTTTTCATCAACGTGGTCATGTTTTCCGTTCCTGGGAGCCACCCACCAGTCTTCACGCATATTGTGAAGTAGGCAGCTGCCCGCGCAGTTCGGCCATTGCCGTTGATGAACGGATGGATGGCGCAAAGTCTCCATAGCACATAGGCCGCAAGAACAATGGGATCTGTCCCGCCCCACAGAGCGTTCGTGTGGTTGATGAAGTGATCCATCAACGCTGTCACGCGATAATGTTCCGGAGCAACATAGTTCTGCGACGGGTCGGGATACGCAACATGCACGGGACAAGGTCGGTACTCACCGGCATTGGTGTGTAAGCACGCAATCGCATGATAGTTCAGAGATTTCATGATTGCCTGCGACAGAAATCCCTGTTGGGTCTGGATCGCTGCGCTTACTACAGATTGCAGAAAGCTAAACTGACGATCTCCGTTGGAGATCGCCAGAGCTTGGTATGCAGGGTGAGCCTCGGAATTGCTCAGGTCATACAGGATCATATCGTATCAGTTAAGCCGGTTCCCCATGGAGCTTCTTCAGCTCGTTCTCGACCATCTGCGGAGTGATCTTGGTTTTTTCGTCGCTCACTGCAGAGACGATAAAGGAAACCTTCTGTGCATGAAGTTCGGCCGCTGTCACACCTCGGCGAGTTGCCTCGCTGAGACGACGCAGCAGGCCCACGTCTGTGTTATGGGTCGTATTCAGGAACATTTGATCTACACCTCTGCTTCAAAAGTTGGAGCTGGCTTGCCCAGCTTCCTTATTCTCTAAGGGCCAACAAGCATGCTGAAGGCTGATTTGGCTAGCTGTAAAAGGACAGGTTTCGTAGGGTTTGTGCAAATAAAGTTTTGCAAGTTGTCTGTTTTGTCAGCTTTGAGCATGGCTTCTTCAGCTTTAGGTATAACTCTTGTTGTGGGTGAGGGTTCCCACCGCGCGGCGCTGAGGTCGTTGCTCGTCTGCCATCTTGGGCGGTGTCGCCGCTGGAGCGAATCGCCTCGACGCGCTAGCGTCGGTGCATGTGCAACCTCTACCAGACCGCGAAATCGGCCGATCTCGTCGCGCAGCTCTTTCGCGAGCCGCTGCGTGATCTGACCGGCAATGAGCCTTGGCCGGAGGATGTTTATCCCGACCGCACCGCGCCGATCATCCGGCATGACGACGACGGGTTGGCGGTTGCGCGCGCCCGATGGGGCATGCCGACGCCGCCGATGTACCTCAAGACGGCCCGCGATCCGGGCGTGACCAATATCCGCAACACCAGTAGCCCGCATTGGCGGCGCTGGCTCGGGCCGGACCATCGTTGTCTCGTGCCGGTGGTCCGCTTCTCCGAACCTGGGGCCGATCACAAGCCCGTCTGGTTCGAGCCGGTTGATGACCGGCCGATGTTCTTCGTAGGCATCCAGACGCAGGGCTGGACCTCGGTGCGCAAGGTCAAGGACGGCGAGACGACCGACGACCTGTTCGGCTTCCTGACCTGCCCGCCGAATGCCGAGGTCGGCGCCGTTCACCCAAAGGCGATGCCGGTGATCCTGACCGAGCCGGACGAATGGGCGGCATGGCTCAATTTGCCATGGGTTCAGGCGAGGACATTGCAGCGGCCTCTGCGGGACGGGACGCTTCTGATCGTCTCGCAGGGTCGCGAAGATACGATAGCGGACACTGAGGCCAGCGGTTAGCGTTGCTATGTCAGCAAAATTCCTCACGCCTATGGCGCGCGGTCCGTGTAATATTGTTGAATAAGAAACAAAACAAAACGACGGGTGCATAGTGCTGAATTTGGGGAAAGATATCATTGATCGGGTAGTTCAGCTCGTAGAAACGCTTGATCATGAACTTCAGGCCGAAATTCTTAAGGATACATTGAATGCTCTAGTTGATGATGAGATTGTGACATTTGGAGAAAAGGTACGCATTCTATCCTTGGACATATCGCGGCAAATAGAAAGGGGTCACTCTGACATCCGCGCTTTAGTGCAAAATGAATGGAGTTCTTCACTCGACCTTCTCACGCTTCAATGGGCTATTTCTCAAGAACTAATCGAAGAGCACGCTGCGCCAGATAATGCGGATCAGCGCGACTTGTTTTTCACTTTGCGTGGACTAGTTGCCAAAGGACTGCTGATTTCAAGCGAGATTAAATGTCTCCTGGCGGGAGGATATCCGGACGGTGCTCTGGCAAGATGGAGGGCGCTCTACGAAGTGACTTTAGTTGCAGCCTTCGTCCGAAAGCATGGGCCGGGGGTGGCCGAGCGCTACAGGTTTAACCAAAGCTTTGTTCTGAAGCGCGAAGCGGATAATTACAATAAGTATCATGACAAGCTTGGCTTTGAACCGATAGGCCGAGAGGAAATGAAAGAGATTGAAGCGGACTACACGCTAGCTAAGGACAGGGTTGGCAGAGTCTTCAACGGCGACCTAGGATGGGCAGCGGAGGCTTTGGGGTTTGAAAATAAAGTAAAAGTCGGCCTCCAACACCTCGAGCAAGACCTGAAGATGGAACATTGGAGGCCGCTTTACAAATGGTCGTGCCAGCATAATCACGCAGGTTATCGCGGTTTTGGAAACATGCTTGCAGATATTGGAAGGCAAGGTGCTGGTTATAGCGTTGGACCAAGCCACTATGGTTTTAGTGATCCGCTTCAATTTTGCTCCATTACGCTCCTCCAACTAACCGGTACATACATAGGTTACCCGAGTTCGACTGACGGGGAGCTTGTTTCAATGCGGCTACTGTCCGAGATTTCGACCAGACTGAGGGATATTCTTGTGGATAAGTAATTAGCGTCGGCGAGATTGCGACTGGGGCTAGCAGCAGCTTTGTCCTCATCGCCGCCGCTGGAAAACTCGATGTGTTCTCTATAAGTTCCTTACCATGGCGGGCATAACGATTCGAGATTTGATAGCGGAAGGGGTGGCGTTGCAGATCCGCTGCACCGGCTGCGGCAAGACCTATGTCTATCAGGGCGATTTCCGGCTTCGGACGGTCGCGACGCCAAACATGCGCATCCGCGACCTGCAGTTTGCCTTGCGGTGTAAGGTCTGTCGCGCGCGAGGCGAGGTCGTGATGACCATCCCCTAAACTGTCATCGATGATTTTGCGCGCACGCCCAATCCGGTGATCCCGCTTTCGAAGGCTGGCCCGCGGTTGTGGCGCTGGTGGGCCGATCAGCTGCGGCCGCGAAGATCTTCCGTCGCTACCGGATCGAATGCGAGTGCGGCCATGTGGGATGCGCGCCGGTCGGTAGGCCGCTCATGCCGCGCGATCAGTTCTTGGCGCGCTGTCTTTGCGCTTGGTGCGGTAGGAAGGGCGCAAAGAGCTTGATCGTTGAGGTGGACGACACGACGCCCGGTTGGATCAAGGACTAGGGGCGTTCCCGGTCCGCCACCTGCCCATATGCGAAGTCGATATGCTCCTCGACCTTGTCCCAAGCGTCTTGAATCGCGGACGTGCCCTCGGTTGCTGTGGCATGGTCTGGAAACGTCAGTAGAAGCTTGACTCCTCTGGTTGCGTGGATAGCCTTGAGTGCGGTCGCATACAGGCATTCGGTTCTAAGTGCACAGTTCCTTGATTTTGATGGGTAGCCTCGGGCCGAAATTTCCTCACTAAAATGGAGAGTGCCTATGCCTACGAATGTGACGCTAGATGCTTGGCTGTTCGACCCTGCCTTTCAGTATAACTCCGATATTAAACCAGCCGACTGGACGGGGGTATCGCATGGAGGCCCAAACAATGATGAGAAATATGCAGAATCTGGATCGCCAATAGATCTTAGTTCAACGATCGTCAGTTTGACAATATCAGACGAAAATGAAGACGATTTTGTTACCGGAGGCGGCGCTTCTGATTATTTCTCGATCAATGGTGTGCGATACAATATCGATTACGTTTACAACGGTGACGAGATCATTTCTAGCGAAGGCCGCTTTGTTGTCGTAACTTTCTATGGGTCAACGCCCGACACGAATGAACAGGTTGCAGTTTCCTTGCCTCTAATCGATGGGCAACTAAGGCAAGCTTTTGCTACCTCTATTACAGGCACGGACTGGATTGTCTCACCGAATGACCTGGCACTCCCAATCTCCGAAATTCCTTGCTTCACGCGGGGAACGCTCATCACAACAGAATTCGGTGATGTAACAATCGAGAATCTGACTGCTGGCACTAACGTTTATACCCGTGACAACGGCCTCCAACCAATTCGGTGGATTGGATCAAGGAAGATCGACGCTCGGGTCCTTTCACAGCATGAAAGTCTTCGACCCATCCGGATTTCGGCGAGGGCACTCGGCCGTGGAACGCCAGAGGTTGATTTGCTGGTTTCTCCGCAGCATCGTATTCTTGTGCGCTCAAAAATTGCACAAAAGATGTTCGGCACGGATGAGGTTCTGGTCGCGGCCAAGCAGCTTCTGCAGATCGACGGCATCGACGTTGTCGAAGATCTGCGAGAAGTCGAATACTTTCATATTCTCTTCGATCAACATGAGGTCGTGCGCTCGAACGGTGCGGAATCGGAGTCGCTATATACGGGTAAGCAGGCGCTCAAATCTCTCGGCGCAGCTGTTCGCGAGGAAATTTTTGCTATCTTCCCTGAGTTGAAGGACACCGACGAAATGATGGCCGGGGCAAGAATGCTGCTTTCAGGGCGTCAAGCTCGTAGGCTTGCTGTCCGGCACGCTCAGAACCGACGCGACCTCGTGCTGTAAGGAAATAGCGATTTATGATCGGGTCAGGAAAGGGCCCGATCTCTCCGCCGCCTGCCCATAGGCGAAGTCGATATGCTCCTCGACCCGATCCCATGCGTCTTGGATCGCGGGCGTGCCCTCGGCCGCTATGGCGCGGCGAAGGGCGTTGATCTCGGCGTACATCTTCGGCACGCGCCGGTTGCCGTAGCGGGCGGGCGCGGTCGGAATTCCGACCTCGGTCATGTGCGAGGCTCTCTGACCGTCGGCACATCTATCCAAACCTGAGATCCGGCAGCGGTATAGAACAATTGCTGCAGAACCGGCGTGAGCGACCTGATTTCGGGGAGTTCCTTGTCGGGCACCCAGCGTTCGAGGATCCGCAGCGTGCATGTCGGTGCCAGCGCCTCGCTCACCGCCCTCCCTCCCCAGCAAGGGCGCGCAGGGCGGGATGGATTTCGACCCAATGCGTGACGTGAGGCTTTTCGGCGTCGTCAAACATAGTCCACTCGCCATTGACCACGCATGCGGTGACCGGTCCGAAATATCCGGGATAGAGCAATGCCCACGTTCCGTCCTCGGGCACATCTGACATGAGGCGTGCCTCCTCGACGCTCACCATGCCCGCGCTGGACGGGGTGGCGTAGAGGGGAGTTTCCTTGAACTCTTTCGGGTCACGATGAACCCCAGTTCCTCGCCTTTCGAGGATCAGAGCTGATGATCTGGCGTATGGCGACAAGTCATCGTAACGCCACGCCACCGGCTTCGGCTCTGGGTCGGGCTGGATCGCGGCGAGGATGCGGGCCCCGTAATCGGACTGCGCTGCGGCTTTGGCTGCTTCACTGTCCGCAGCATCAAACCATTCACCCATATACCGAGATTGCCACCGCGCCCCAGAACCATCTGGCAGCAGCATAATGGTGTATGTTGTGTTGAAACCTAATGCTGTCGCATGACGCAGACCGTTAGCCTTCCATTCCAGCGCCTTTATCGTGCCGCTTACCCGTGCGGCGGGGGTCGGGGTGGTGGTCATGGGCGCGCCCCCGCAATATGAGCAATCGGCGATGTGTTCCCGCGTCTCGCTGTGGGTTAGGATATACTCGGCCTCGTGGCCGATGGTCGCAGTGATGGCTCCTTCAAAGGAGTGACTTGTCGGGTATGGGGTGGTGATGCGCACCGTATCAGATGCGAGGGGGTGTGCGCATTTCTGGCAGATCGGAACTGGCTTCGGCATCACACGCCCTCCTTGCGCTGGTCGAGGCGGGCGAGGATGGCGGCACGAGCTTTCGACGGATGCCTAACGTCGTCGTCAAAGCACCAAGCACACGCCTTTGTTTCTTCGTCCCGCACCCTCCGCCGGTCGGCCTCAAGAGCGGCGGTCGCGTCAGGGGCGAGGGCGCGTATTTCCTCTGCGATCAACAGGCTATCCGTCTGGCCATCGAAGGACTTGAGATAGCACTCTGCCCATTTCATTGCTGCGTCGTGCTTGTCTTGGGCCACCTTCGCTGCTGTCTCATACGCCAGCCCCAGCGCAGCTTTCGTCTCGGCAAGTTCTTTGGTCAGGCGGGCGATCTCTGCCTTGGCGTCCCGATCTATGGCGCGGGCGTATTCCTTGCCCTTCTTGGTCAGGTCAGCGTTGTAGCCCTTGCCCTTGGTAATCAGGCCGTGTTCGCGCAGGATGCACTGCTGTGTGTGTCCGCCGCTGTAGCCAATCGCGTATTTACGCACGCCATCATTGACGACTTCGCGCGGCGTCATGTCGCCGAAATTGGCATTGGCGTGGACTGCGATGATTTCCGCATCGCTGATGATTTCGGAGGCGCTGCGCATCACATTTCCCCCTTGAGTTTCGCGTGGGCGGCGAGGGACGCTCCAAGTCGTGTGATAGCTGGAGATACATGCCCATACCAATCGCGGGCATCATCTTCGACCAGAGAATAACCATCGACTCCGGCAAGACGGTCTACAAGAAACTGTGCGTCTGTCCGCAGTTCATCCCGCTCCCGCTCTGCCTTCTCGGCGCGGGCGGTGGCGTCTTCGAGGTTCGCGGTTGCGCCATCCAGCAGATCAGTGAGGCGTCGGACCTCGGCGTGATTGGTCAGCCGCTTGTTCTCGGCTTGCAGCGCGGTCAGGGCGGTGGCGGCTTCCTCGCGCGTCATAGCGAGGTGTTCGTCACGCAGCCGCCCCACCAACCCCTCGACCTCGGCAGGCGCAGAGGTTCCTCCGCCCCGTGCCAGCCAGTCGCCCATATCGGCATAATCGGTGGTGTCCCAGATTGCGCCGATGCCGCCACACTCTCGGCATCCGCCGCCCAGATCGCACCGGAGGGCTGCTGAATACGGGTAGTTCCCGAAGGGTTGCCCGTCGCAGGTCTCGTAGCAGCCAGTGCAGGTGCGCCAGATGCCGGCCTGACCCTCCATAGCCTCGGCCACGGCGTGCGCGTCGATGACCTCGGCAGGCGCAGAGGGGGCGGCGAGATCGGCGCGGATGTATTCCGGCCAGCCGTCTGTGCGATGGTGCTCAGGGTGCGCGAAACCAACGGCCCCATTGAAGCTCGGCAAGTCCAGCCAGATGCGCTCCGGCGCTGCCTGATCGGTCGGGACGTGTTGACGGTCGCCCGAGGGGGGCGTGGTGGCTAGAGTGGCCTTCATTGCGCTCTCCATCTCTGTTTACGCGGCGTGACGGAGAATGAAGATAGGATCTGGGGCGCGGTGGGTTCGGCTGAAACCCTCCTCCGCTACCATTCCCCCCTCGATCGATCGCAATCGCATCAGGGTGGAAAGGTGACCCCAAGGTCGCCGCAATTCCAATCCGTCAGAACGCAGATGCACGCAGGCCGTAACGGCTGCGGTCCCTCCGATTGGCGCTTTGTCGCGCGATCTCGCGGAGCTCGCGATCATGCGCGCGTTTGCGGCATTGCCTTGCTACCTCCCGCCCGACATTTCCTCGTGCCGGAACGAAAAAGCCCGCCGGAACTGGTCCGGCGGGGTCTATCGATCCCAAATGGGCTTGATGCGGGGTTATACCCGTGCGCCGCGAACCCAGGTCTCGCGCAGCACCGGCGTCTCGTCGAGCATGCGGAAGCGGATCAGATCGGCGCGCAGGCCCGTCTCGATCCGGCCGCGGTCCTTCAGGCCGGTCGCGCGGGCCGGATTGGCCGAGACCGTGGCGATGGCGCGGGGCAGGTCGTTCCAGATCCGCGCAAGGATCATCGCGCCCGGCAGCAGGCCCGCCGGCACATAATCCGACGAGAGCACATCGAGGAAGCCGTTCCGCGCCAGATCCGCCGCCGAGACGTTGCCCGAATGGGAGCCGCCGCGAATGAGGTTCGGCGCGCCCATCATCACCATGATGCCGTGATCGTGGCAGGCGGCGGCAGCCTCGAGCGTGGTCGGGAATTCCGCCAGCTCGATGCCGTAGCCCGCCGAGGTCACGACATGCTCGCTCAACGTGTCGTCATGGCTGGCCAGAACCGCGCCGAGCGCCTTGGCCTTGGCCACCGCATGGGCCTCGTGCTTGTCGCCGAATTCCGCGCGAAGCGCCTTGAGATTGGCGACATGGGCCTCGAAACCGGCATCGTCGAGGCCGTGCTTGCCCTTCACATATTGCGCGAGTTTCGAGACATCGCGGAACTGGCGCTGGCCCGGCGTGTGATCCATCAGGCTGATGATGCCGACACGGTCGTCGGGGCCGAATTCGTCGATCTCCTCGATCAGGGTCTCCGAGCAGACCTCGGCGCGCAGATGCAGGAAATGGCTGATCCGCAGCGCGTTCTTGGCGCGGATGTCCATCAGCTCGGTGGCGAGGGCGCGGGCGTATTTGGCGTAATCGGTCTGGCCTTCGGACAGGATCGAGCCGACCCGCATCGCATCGAAGACCGTCGTGATGCCGCAGCCCGCAAGCTCCGCGTCATGGGCGAGGATCGCGCTTGCATGGGGCCAGTTCACGCCGGGACGCGGCTGGAGATGGCCCTCGAGATTGTCGGTATGCAGCTCGACCATGCCGGGGGCGAGATAGTCGCCCTGAAAGTCGATTGCACCTTCGGGAACCGCATCTCCGGTGAAGATCTCGGCGATCTGGCCGTTTTCGATGATGATGCCGCCGGTCTCGACGGTCGTGGGCAGGATCAGGCGGGCATTGGCGAGGATGGTGCGTGTCATTGTCTTGCCTTGCGGATGGCGGTCAAAAACTGGTCGAGGGCGGGCTCGAGCCCGTCCGAATTGTCGATTGTGGTTACCGGCAGGGGCAGGCCCTCGGCCCATTGTCCGGCGCGGATGATGCGGGCGGCGATATCCTCGGCCGTCTCGCGGCCACGCGCGCCGAGGCGTGCGGCCAGTATCTCGGGGCGGGCGTGGATGTAAAGCGGCAGGAAGCGCGGAAAAAGCGCGGCCGCCTGCAAAAGCGCGCCACGCGAGAGGTTCATCATCACGATCCCGCCGGCAGCCACCGCATCGCAGGCCGAACGCGGAATGGCATAGCGCAACCCGTGCGCCTGCCAGTCCAGCGCGAATTCGCCCGCCGCGCGGCGGCGCTTGAACTCCGCCTCGGTGACGGGCTCGAAATCCTCGCCCCCCGCATCGGCGGCGCGGGTGATGACGCGGCGCACGGGCTGCAATTGCGGCTCGCGGGCAAGGGCCGCGCTCATCAGCGTGTCCTTGCCCGCGCCCGAAGGCCCGACAACCGCAATGGCAAGCCCGCCGCTCATGCCGCGCGCCTCGGGGTGAAGCCCGAGACATCGACCACGCGGTCGCACACGCGGTCGCGCGCGGGCTCGTCGTGGAAGATCCCGAGGATCGCCGCTCCGCGCGCCTTGGCCTCTTCGATCAGGCTCAGGACGGTTTCGCGATTGGCGGCATCAAGGCTCGCGGTCGGCTCGTCGAGCAGCAGGACCGGATAGGGATGGGCAAAGCCGCGCGCGATATTGACGCGCTGCTGCTCGCCGCCCGAGAAGGTCGTGGGCGAAAGCGACCAGAGCCTCTCGGGGATGTTGAGCCGCGCGAGCAGGGTGGCGGCGCGGGCCCGCGCCTCGTCCTCGTCGATCCCGAGGTTCAGGAGCGGCTCGGCCACGACCTCGATCGTCGGCACGCGCGGCACGACGCGCAAGAACTGGCTGACATAGCCGAGCGTCTCGCGGCGCAAGGCGATGATCTCGCGCGGCTCGGCCTGTGCCAGATCAAGATCGCCGACGACAACCGCGCCCTGATCGGTGCGGTAATTGCCCCAGACCATGCGCATCAGCGTCGATTTGCCCGAGCCCGAGGCCCCCATCAGCCCGACGCATTCGCCGGAGCCGACCGAAAGATCGGCACCGCTGAGAACCGGCAGAACGACACCGCCTTGATTGTGCAGGACGAATTCCTTGCCTGCTTTGGAAATACGGATCATGTCACACCTGCAGGACTGAAGAGACAAGGAGCTGAGTATAGGCATGGCGCGGATCGTCAAGGACCTGATCGGTCAGACCCGCCTCGACGACATTGCCGCCTTTCATCACCATGAGACGGTCGGCCAAAAGCCGGACGACGGCAAGGTCATGGGTAACGATCACAGCCGAAAGCCCCATGCGCCGCACCAGACCGCGCAACAGATCGAGAAGCCGCGCCTGAACGCTGACATCCAGCCCGCCGGTCGGCTCGTCCATGAAGACAAGCTTCGGGCCGGTAACCAGATTGCGCGCGATCTGGAGCCGCTGCTGCATCCCCCCCGAAAACTGGCGCGGACGGTCGTCGATACGGGCGGGGTCGATCTCGACACGGCCGAGCCAATCCTCGGCCGTCTCGCGGATCGCGCCGTAATGGCGTGCCCCCACCGCCATGAGGCGCTCGCCGACATTGCCGCCCGCGCTTACCCCCATGCGCAAACCGTCGCGCGGGTTCTGGTGGACAAAGGCCCAATCGGTCCGTCCCAGATGGCGCCGCTCGGATTCCGCCATCGCCACCGTGTCGCGCCCGCCGTACATCACGCGACCCTGATCGGGCGCGAGATGGCCGGCAAGGCAGGACAGCAAGGTCGATTTGCCCGAGCCGCTCTCTCCGACGATCCCCATGACCTCGCCGGGCCAGAGATCGAAGCTCACATTGCGGCACCCGACGCGGCCGCCATAAAGCTTGGTGACGTTCTCGACCCGCAAAAGCGGTGCGGCAGCTGCATCTTTCATGCCTGAAATATCCCCGCCGGAGGCTCCGGTCATTGCCATGTTCATTGCCGTTCCTCCGCTTGTGCCACATGGCCGTGCTCGACCCGCGTGGCGCAGTAATCCGTGTCCGAACACATGAACATGCGCCCGCCCTGATCATCGGTGATGACCTCGTCGAGATAGCTCTCTTCCGAGCCGCAAAGGGCGCAGGCGTGATCGGCCTTGCTGGCCTCGAAAGGGTAGTCGTCGAAATCGAGGCTCTCGACCTTGGTAAAGGGCGGCAAAGCATAGATGCGCTGCTCGCGCCCCGCGCCGAACAGCTGGACGGCAGGGTTCATCGACAGTTTCGGGTTGTCGAATTTCGGAATGGGCGAAGGGTCCATGACATAGCGGTCCGCGACTTTCACCGGATAGGCGTAAGCCGTGGCGATCGCGCCGTGACGGGCGATATCCTCGTAAAGGCGCACATGCATCAGCCCGTAATCTTCCAGCGCATGCATCCGCCGCGTCTCGGTCTCGCGCGGCTCGAGAAAGCGCAGAGGCTCGGGGATCGGGACCTGATAGACGAGGATCTGGTCTTCGGTCAGCGGCTGTTCGGGGATGCGGTGGCGGGTCTGGATGACGGTTGCCTCGCCCGTGCGCTCGGTCGTGGCGACGCCGGCCGTGCGGGCGAAAAAGCCGCGGATCGAGACGGCGTTCGTCGTGTCGTCCGCCCCTTGGTCGATCACCTTCAGAACATCCTCGGGCATCAGGCAGGCGGCGGTCACCTGCACGCCGCCCGTGCCCCAGCCGTAGGGCATCGGCATTTCGCGGCTGGCGAAAGGCACCTGATAGCCCGGCACGGCAATCCCTTTCAGGATCGCACGGCGGATCATCCGTTTCGTATCTTCGTCCAGATAGGCGAAATTGTAGGCATCATCACGCATCGAGGGCCTCTTGCGCTTCGCGCCGCAGGCGACGGATCAGCTCCAGCTCGGACTGGAAATCGACGTAATGCGGCAGTTTGATATGTTCGAGGAAACCCGTCGCCTGCACGTTGTCACAATGCGACAGCACGAATTCCTCGTCTTGAGCGGGGGCGCCGGCGAAATCCTCGCCGAGTTCCTCCCAGCGCAAAGCCCGGTCGACCAGCGCGATCGAGATCGCCTTGCGCTCGGTCTGGCCGAGGCTGAGCCCGTAGCCGCGCGTGAATTGCGGCGGTTCCTTTTTCGAGCCGCCGAACTGGTTCACCGTCTCGCATTCCGTGACCTCGATCACGCCGAAGTCGATGGCGAAACCCAGCTCGGGAATATCGAGCGAGACCTCGACGGTGCCGATGCGCAATTCGCCGACGAAAGCGTGGTTGCGCGCATAGCCGCGCTGGGTCGAATAGGCGAGGCCGAGCAGGAAGCCCTCGTCGGCGCGGGCCAGTGCCTGAAGCCGCAAGGCGCGGTTCGCGGGCAATTCCAGCGGCGCGCGGGTCAGGTCGGGCGGCGTGGTTTCCTCGCGCGGTTCGTCCTGGATGATGCCGTCCTTGTTGAGGAAATCGAGCACATGGGGCACAGCGGCGGGCGCGGCCTCTTCGCGGGCGGCGGGGGGCACATCGCCATTGGCCATCGCCGCGAAGTCAAGCAGGCGGTGGATGTAGTCAAAGGTCGGGCCAAGGATCTGGCCGCCCGGCACATCCTTGAACGTGGCCGAAATCCGGCGGCTGACCGCCATCGCGGCCGTATCGACGGGGCGCGAATTGCCGAAACGCGGCAGCGTGGTGCGATAGGCGCGGATCAGGAAAATCGCCTCGATCAGATCGCCGCGCGATTGGGCAATGGCCAAGGCGGCCAGTTCGGGGTCGTAAAGCGAGCCCTCGGCCATGACGCGGGCGGTTCCCAGCGCAAGCTGGCCCGCGATCTGGTTGGTGCTCAGGCGCGGCTCGTCGCGCGCGCCACGGGTTTCATCGGCAAGCCAGCGATGGGCGGCGGCAATCGCCTTTTCGCCGCCTTTGACTGCGACATACATCAGCGCACCTCGATCCGGGTCGAGCGGGGCAATCCGGTGACCGCCGCGCCTTGGGTGAAGAAGAAATCAAGCCCGAGCGGAAACTGCCGCGCATTTTCGGCAAAAAGCTGCGGCTCGGGCAGGGTGAAGGGCAAGGGTTCAGCAAGGCCGGGGCCGTCCAGCGTCACCGGATGGCCGGAGGTCGCGCCGTCGATGATCACCGTCGTCGCGCGGTCGGGATATTCCGCCGTGCCGGTCGGGAAAGCGGGCAGAAGCGGCGCGAGCGCGGCCCAATCGCCAAGAGCGAAGACCGCCTCGGCCGGATCGGCGGTGACCGTGATGCCGGTGTGGAAGGTCAGCCAGTCGCGCAGCGCGGCGCTGTCGTAGGCGCCTGCCAGCAGAACCGGCGTCGTGCGGTCGAAAAGAACCAGCGCCAGCGTGCCGCCTGCGGGCGAGAGCGGAGCGGGCGGGGCCGTGCCTTCAAGCGCGCGCGGCTGGCCGGGACGCGAGAGGGCCTGCAGCACCTCGCGGAAGGCGCGGGCGGATTGCTCGGCGGGGTTGGTGAAACCGCCGCTCAGGGCGGATGCGTGCAGGCTCATGCGTCTTCTCCGCGAACCAGAGTGAAGAAATCGACGCGGGTGGCGGCGGCTTTCTCGGCCAGCGCCTGACGGGCCTCGAGCTCGTCGCGGGCGAGCGCGTCGAGCACGTCGCGTTGAAGCGCGGAGCCCTCGGGGCCTTGCAGGAGCGCGTCGATGGCAGCGGCGCGGGTGGCATGGGCCTTGTCGCGGCCCTGCACATAGGCATGCCCCGTGCGTCCGTCACCCAGACGCAGGGTGCAGCGCGTTACCGTGACTTCGCCCAGATTGAAGGGCGCGCCGGTGCCGCCTGCGCGGCCCTGCACCATGACGGTGCCGATTTCGGGGGCGCGGGTCATGCTGTGATCGGGGATCTGCGGAAAAAGGGCGGCGAGGCGTGCGGGTCGGGCACGGGCCAAAAGCCCCATCCAGCCCTGCCGGTCCCGGCTTTCGCGAGGGTTTTCTGCGGGAGTGTCTGTCGTGAAGGTAGACATCTTGCGAGTCTGTCCAATCTGCTATACAACTAGACAAGCAATAGCCCGTACCCGCCGATCTCTCAACAAAAGAGTTGTGAATTTTCAATGACAGCGACCCGATCCGCGCTTTGGCAGTCCATTCGCAATGCCTTGCACAGCGATATTACCGAGGGTTCGTTACAGCCCGGTGACCAATTGCCGACCGAGGCGGAATTATCGGCGCGTTTCGGCGTGAACCGCCATACCGTGCGTCGCGCTTTGGCCGATCTGGCCGAGAGCGGGATGGTGCGCTCGCGGCGCGGGGCGGGGGTGTTCGTCGCGATGCGGCCGGTGGAGTACCCATTGGGCGCACGGGTGCGCTTTCACCAGAACCTCGCGCTCGCCGGGCGCTTGCCGGGGCGCCAGCTCGATTTCGTGCGCGCCCAGCCGGCGACCAAGATCGAGGCCGAGGCGCTCCAGCTTCCGGTGGGCGCGTCGATCTATGTCGCCGAGGGGGTCTCGACCGCCGATGACCAGCCGATCGCGCTGTTCCGCTCGGTCTTTCCCGCCGAGCGTTTCGAGGGATTTGATGCCGTCCTGCGGCGGCTTTCTTCGGTGACGCAGGCTTTGCGCGAGATGGGCGTGCCCGACTACATCCGCCTCGAGACCCGCATCGATGCCGAGGCGGCTTTGCCGCTTCAGGCAGTGCGCCTCCATATCCGCGAGGGCGCACCCCTGATCGTGACGCGTGCGATCAATGCCGATCCCGCCGGAAAGCCGGTCGAGTACGGAATCACGAGTTTCGTCGCGGAAAGGGTGTCGCTGGTCATGCGGCCGGAGGGCGGGGGCGCGCGCTAACGCTGCTGTGCCGCAATCAGGCTCCCGACCCAATCAGGCACGATCCGGCTGGCCGGACCTTCATGCCTCTCGTCAAAATCGCGGCTGACGGCGGAGGTGGCGAGGTTCAGCTCGATCGTGCGTGCGCCGCAGCGGCCGGCATGTTGGGCGAGGCCCGCTGCCGGATAGACCTGACCCGAGGTGCCGATGGCCGCGAAAACATCGGCCTTGGCAACCGCCTCCCAGATCTCCTCCATCCGGTAGGGCATTTCGTTGAACCAGACGATATCGGGGCGCGTCGCTTGCTTGGTGCAGGCGGGGCAGGGATCTCCGGTGGTCATGACCATCGGCGCGGGCCAGCGATGCCCGCAAGCTGCGCAAAGCGCGCCGGTCAGCGCGCCATGCATATGGATAAGCCTATCCGAACCACCACGCTCGTGAAGATCATCGACGTTTTGCGTGATCAGCGTCAGATCGACATGGCGCGCCAGTTCGGCAAGGGCGCGATGGGCGTCATTGGGCAGAGCTGCTGCCGCATCCTTGCGGCGCTGGTTGTAGAAACGGTGGACAAGATCGGGATCGCGGGCAAAGCCCTCGGGCGTTGCCACTTCTTCGATCCGGTGATCCTCCCACAACCCGTCGCTGGCGCGAAATGTGCGCAGCCCGCTTTCGGCCGAAATTCCGGCCCCTGTCAGAACGGCAACCCGCATGGGCTCAGTTCGAGCAGTAGACTTCGGCAGTGGAGGCGAAGTTCTTGTAGCGCGCCCAGAAAGCGTTCTCGGCATCGCTTTTGGCCATGCGCGCGTCCTGCGCCTGCTGCGCATCGACAAAGAAGCGCGCGGCGCGTCGTTGGTCGGAGCGCGACAAGGTCATGTCGGCAACCTGCTGGATGCAACCGCAAAGCGGCGCGTTGCGCGCTCCACGGTCGGATTTGACGCAGGCGGAATCGATCGGTCCAGCCACGGCCAAAGGCGTGGTCAGGACCACCGCAATCGCGGCAATCGTCAGGCGGTTGATCATCTCTGTCTCCTCGGACTGGCCCCGGCGGGCGGGGCTTTGCGCCCTCTGTGCTCCGCCACAGTAACCCGGGAAAGATAACAGAAGCCTTAACGCCGCTCAATCTGCGCGCGCTTGTCGCAGCGCGTGGCACAAGTCGTTGAACCTAGACGAGTCAACCCCAAGATTTATGGCTCAGGCAGGAACCGGCGAATATCCGGCGGAGCGAATCACCTCTTCGGCTTTCGCCTGATCAAGGCCTTCGATCGCAACCTCGTGGCGCGAAAGATCGATTGTGGCGGTGCCGCCGGCCTCGCTGACCGCCTCAGAGATGGCTGCGCGGCAATGACCGCAGGTCATGTCGTTCACGATGAACTTCATTGGTCGTCCTTTCCTATCCGGTCCCTTGACGGGGCTTGCGCATATCGTCACAGCAAGCATGACAAAGTGCAATTCCTTCTCCCTCCGGATTTCGGGCGATACCATGGTCAGCGAGAATTTCCGCGGCGCGATTTTGATGGTCATTTCGATGATCCTCTTCGCGATCGAGGACATGTTCATCAAACTGCTTTCTGAAGGGCTTCCCTATGCGGAGGTTCTGACGATCATCGGGGTCTTGGGCTTCCTGTCCTTTGCCGCGATGCTCAAGCTCAAGGGCGGCAGGCTCTGGACGCGCGATCTCGTGCGGCAGATCGTGGTTTTGCGCAATGTGGGCGAAATGGTCGGCTCGATCGGCATCGTCGTCGCATTGGCCCTGACCGAGCTGTCGACCACCTCGGCGATCATGCAGGCGCTGCCTCTGGCCATCGTCGCAGGTGCCGCGCTGATGGGGGAACCCGTCGGCTGGCGGCGCTGGAGCGCGATCATCGTCGGTTTCATCGGGGTTTTGCTGGTGGTCCGGCCGGGGATGGAGGGGTTCCAACCCGTCTCGCTCTTCGCGCTTCTGGCGGTTCTGGGGCTGGCGATCCGTGATCTCGCGACGCGCCATGTGCCCAAAGCCATCCATTCCGACCAGCTGGCGGCCTCGGCCTTTGCCGCGATCACCTTTGCCGCGCTCGCGCTCGGCGCGGTGCTGGGGCAGAAATTCGTCATGCCCTCGGCGATGCAATGGCTGCAATTCGCCGGCTGTATGGCGGTGGGTGTCGGCGGCTACGCGCTTTTGGTCGCGGCGACGCGGGTCGGCGAGGCCTCGGCCCTTGCGCCCTACCGCTATGCCCGTCTGGTTTTCGCGCTGATTCTCGCGATCATCATCTTCGGCGAGCGTCCCGACTGGCTGACCCTGACCGGCGCGCTGGTGATCGTCGGATCGGGGGCCTATGCGATGTGGCGCGAAACCCAGCTGCGCCACCGGAAATTGCAGGATGCGGGCTTTCGGAGCGCCCGCGATTAGCGTCCTTGACCGGCGGTCGGGATCCGCCCGTTTCCATCCCGTTGAAAACCTCTTTCCGCAACGCCTCGCGCCCTGTATAGGCTGGCCATGACCGACCTTGATCTCATCCGCAATTTCTCGATCGTGGCTCACATCGACCACGGCAAATCCACCCTAGCCGACCGTCTGATCCAGATGACGGGGACGGTCGCCGAACGCGACATGAAGTCCCAGATGCTGGACAGCATGGATATCGAGCGCGAACGCGGCATCACCATCAAAGCCAACACCGTGCGGATCGAGTATCCCGCCAAGGACGGCAAGAAATATATCCTGAACCTGATCGACACCCCCGGCCACGTCGACTTCGCCTATGAAGTTTCGCGGTCGATGCGCGCGGTCGAGGGCTCGCTTCTGGTCGTCGATGCGACGCAGGGCGTCGAGGCGCAGACCTTGGCCAACGTCTATCAGGCGATCGATGCCGGTCACGACATCGTGCCGGTTCTGAACAAGATCGACCTTCCGGCGGCCGAACCCGAGCGCGTGAAGGAGCAGATCGAGGATGTCATCGGCATCGATGCCTCGGATGCGGTCGAGATTTCGGCCAAGACGGGCCTCGGTATCCCCGATGTTCTCGAAGCGATCGTGACCCGTCTGCCCGCACCCAAAGGCGACCGCGACGCGCCGCTCAAGGCGATGCTGGTCGACAGCTGGTATGACGCCTATCTCGGCGTTGTCGTCATGATCCGCGTCATGGACGGCGTCGTCAAAAAGGGCGAGCGCATCAAAATGATGCAGACGGGCGCCGTCTACGGCATCGACAAGCTGGCGGTCCTGCGTCCGCAGATGCAGGATATCGCGGAGCTCGGGCCGGGCGAGATCGGCGTTTTCACCGCTTCGATCAAACAGGTTCGCGACACCCGTGTCGGCGATACCATCACCCATGAACGCAAGGGTGCGACCGAGCCGCTTCCGGGCTTCAAACCCGCGCAGCCGGTTGTTTTCTGTGGTCTTTTTCCCGTCGATGCCGCCGATTTCGACGATCTGCGCGACGCGATCGAGAAATTGGCCCTGAACGACGCGAGCTTCTCCTACGAGATGGAGACCTCGGCCGCGCTTGGTTTCGGTTTCCGCTGCGGCTTCCTCGGCCTGCTGCATCTCGAGGTGATCCGCGACCGTCTGGAGCGTGAATACGACCTCGATCTGATCACCACCGCGCCGTCGGTCGTGTTCAAACTGCATATGAAGGACGGCGAGGTGCGCGATCTGCACAACCCCGCCGACATGCCCGACCTGACCTATGTCGACCATATCGAAGAGCCGCGCATCAAGGCCACGATCATGGTGCCGGACGAATATCTGGGCGATGTCTTGAAACTGTGCCAGGACCGTCGCGGCATCCAGCTGGATCTGACCTATGCCGGTTCGCGTGCCATGGCGGTCTATGACCTGCCGCTGGCCGAGGTGGTTTTCGACTTCTACGACCGCCTGAAATCGGTGACCAAGGGCTATGCAAGCTTCGACTACCAGATCTCGGAATACCGTGAGGACCATCTGGTCAAGATGTCGATCCTTGTGAACGACGAGCCGGTCGATGCGCTGTCGATCATGGTCCACCGCGACCGCGCCGAGGCGCGTGGCCGCGTCATGGTCGAAAAGCTCAAGGATCTGATCCCGCGCCACATGTTCAAGATCCCGATTCAGGCCGCGATCGGCGGCCGCGTCATCGCCCGCGAAACCCTTGCCGCGATGCGCAAGGACGTGACCGCGAAATGCTACGGCGGCGACGCCACGCGGAAAAAGAAGCTGCTGGAAAAGCAGAAGGCCGGCAAGAAGAAGATGCGCCAGTTCGGGAAAGTCGAAATCCCGCAGACGGCCTTCATTCAGGCCCTCAAGATGGACAACTGATCAGGGGCGCTTCGGCGCCCTTTTTCATTCCGGCTTCATTTCTGTGGCGCGGGCCTGTCTCGTGCCGGTCGCCGCGTCAAAGCGGATAGGGGGCCGGCGCATAGGGCGCGGCATTGTAGGACCCGCCGTCATAGGGTTGCGGATCGATCATGATCTGTGCGGGTGCGCCGCCGCCGGTAGGGTCGATCCCGTAGGCATCGTTATAAGGCTTCGTGACGAACTGCCCCGCCGTTTCGATATCGCGCCCCGCGCCTTTCATCGTCTCGCAGGCAGAGACCGCCATCAAGGCGAGAAGAGGAAGCAAAGAGATCAAGCGCGGCATGGGCGGTCCTTTCATGGCGATTCGTCCCCGATTTTACCCTCTTGATCCTTAACGTCAGGTTCACGGTGCCGAGATAAGCGCCGATATCGGCCGATCGGCGAAAGCTTGCGCGGGTTTGGTGAAAAAGCGGCGGGATTAACCCTTGTTTAAACAATCCCTGCCAATTTGGGCCCATGCCGATCATTCTCGCCCTGCTTCTCTTGCTTTCCGCCTGCGCCTCGCCCGCGCCGGATTTCTTTGGCGCCGCGCGCCATGATACGGTGATCGACGGGATCCGGTTCTCGGTCTTTCACAAAGGCAACGAGGCGGAGGTGGTCCGGCTCGGCTATCTCGGCCGCAATGCGCACGCGGCGGTGCCGGCCCTGATGGTGCGCGCGGCGGAAGAAACGACGGGCTGCGCTGCCGCTCCCGATAGCCTGCGCAGCCGGATTCCGGGTGATACGGGCGAAGCGCGGATCGCGCTTCGCTGTTGATGCGCCTTGGGCGGCTTCGGGGTCGAATGCAAGCTGCGCAGGAAAGTCCTCAGGATAGGAAGGCGTAAAGGCGCTCCGAGACTTCTTCGGGTCGTTCGGCGTGAAGCCAATGGCCGGTCCCTTCGAGAAACTCGACCAGAGCCTGCGGAAAATAGCGATGGATCGCGGCAACAGCATCGGCGCCGCAATAATCGGATTGCCGTCCCGCCAAGGCCAGGACCGGACCCGTGAAACGGCCGGGTTCTAGCCCATCCGGCCAGCCGACCACCGCGTCCATATTCGCGCGGAGCGCTTCGAGGTTCATCTTCCAATGTGCGGGTTCGGTCTTGAGGTCCAGCGATTGCAGCAAAAACGCTCGAACGCCGGGGGTTTTGATACGCGCCGACAGACGCCTGTCCGCCTCGGAGCGGAGCTTCAGCCCGTTCAGGTCCAGTGATTCCATTGCATCGATCAGCCCGAGCTGGTCGTGCGGATAGGCGATCGGTGCGATATCGAGAACGACGAGCCGGCGCACCAGCTCGGGGCGGCGTAAAGCAGCGACCATCGCGGTTTTACCGCCCATCGAATGGCCGACGACATCCATCGGCGCGCGCTGCGCGGCAATGACCTCGGCCAGATCATCGGCGAGCGACAGATAGCCGTGGTCGTCACTGTGAAAGCTGTCGCCATGGTTGCGCATATCGACCGAGACGACCAGCCGGTCCTGTGCCAATCGGCGCGCGACCCCGCCAAGGTTTTTGCCCGAGCCGAATAGCCCGTGGGCGAGCAGGACCGGAGGGTGCTCCGAAGCCTCGCCCATCGTCGAAAAATGCAGCATGTCGCTTTCCTTTTTCTTTCAATCTAGCGGCACTGGCGCGGCGCGGCCAGTACCGCTATTTTGTCTGCGTTAAGGGAAGGCAAGCATGGCGATCGAAACTATCCGCAGCATGGCCGACGAGGTCGCAGGGCTGATGGCCTCGCGTTTCGGCGGGGCAAAGCGCGGTCAGAGCACTGATCTGACGACGATGCTGCGCAGGCGGGGCGGGGCTTTGCCGCGCAATATACGGCGAAAAGCGCATTATCTGGCCGAGGCCGACCGCATGGTCGATATGCCCAAGCTGGGCAAACAGATCGATCTCGACAGGGCGGATCGCTCCTACCGCAAGCTGGTCGCCTATCTCAAGCCGGTGGGCAAGGGCGCACGCTGGCAGAATCGCGCGATCAACCTCGGCGCGTCGCTGGCGCTGGCTTTGCTGGTGATCGGGGGGATTGCCCTGTGGATGCATCTGCGTCGGGGCGCTTTGTAAGGCCGGCAGGGCGACATTTCGCAAGGGCTGGTCCGGCGTGCGGGCCGGACGAAACCCCGGGGCAGGACGGACCTGCCACGGGGTATATTCGCTGGCTTACATGCCTTTATAAAGCGGGAAGCGCTGGCACAGAGCTTCGACTTCGGCACGGACCTTGGCTTCGACCGAAGCATTGCCCGCATCGCCGTTGGCGGCAAGGCCGTCGACAACTTCGACGATCCAGCGTGCGATCTGGCGGAATTCTTCTTCCTTGAAGCCGCGCGTGGTGCCTGCGGGCGAACCCAGACGGATGCCCGAGGTCACAAAGGGCTTTTCGGGGTCAAACGGCACGCCGTTCTTGTTGCAGGTGATATGCGCACGCCCCAGAGCCTCTTCGGTCGCCTTGCCGGTCACGCCTTTGGGGCGCAGGTCGGCGAGGCAGAGGTGGTTGTCGGTGCCGCCCGAAACGATGTCGATCCCGCCCTTCATCAGCTCGTCCGCCATGGATTGGGCGTTTTTGACGACCTGAGCCGCGTAATCCTTGAAGTCGGGACGCAGAGCTTCGCCGAAAGCGACGGCTTTCGCGGCGATGACATGCATCAGGGGACCGCCCTGCAGGCCGGGGAAGACCGCCGAGTTGATCTTTTTCGCGATCGTCTCGTCATTGGTCAGGACCATGCCGCCGCGCGGGCCGCGCAGCGATTTGTGGGTGGTGGTGGTCACGACATGGGCGTGCGGCAGCGGCGAGGGATGCTGGCCGCCTGCAACCAGACCCGCGATATGGGCCATGTCGACCATGAGGTAAGCGCCGACCTCGTCCGCGATCTTGCGGAATTCGGCCCAGTCCCAGACGCGCGAATAGGCGGTTCCGCCTGCGAGGATCAGTTTCGGCTTGGTGGCCAGAGCTTTCTCGCGGACTTCGGCCATATCCAGAAGCTGGTCCTGCTGGCGCACGCCGTAGGAAACGACGTTGAACCATTTGCCCGACATGTTGACCGGCGAGCCGTGGGTGAGGTGGCCGCCCGAGTTCAGGTCGAGGCCCATGAACGTGTCGCCCGGCTGCAGCAGCGCGAGGAAGACGGCCTGGTTCATCTGGCTGCCGGAGTTCGGCTGGACGTTGGCGAATTGGCAGCCGAACAGCTCTTTGGCGCGCTCGATGGCCAGCGTTTCGACGATATCGACATATTGGCAGCCGCCGTAGTAGCGCTTGCCCGGATAACCCTCGGCATATTTGTTGGTCAGGACCGAGCCTTGTGCTTCAAGCACGGCGCGGCTGACGATGTTTTCCGATGCGATCAGTTCGATCTCGTCGCGCTGGCGGCCGAGTTCCTGGCCGATTGCGGTGAAGATTGCATTGTCGCGGGTCTCAAGTGCCTCGGTGAAAAATCCGGTATCGGTCATCGCGCCCCTCATATCCTCTCGTGATGCGGTTGCGGTTTCGCTCGTCGAGGTTCTATCGGCTTTCGGCCATGTTTGCTAGGACGGTTGCGACGGCTAAGCTGTAGATCCTAGGCGCGGGCGCGCAAAGGCGGCAAAGCTGCGGGAAGACGAGGGGCCTGAATGAAGCTGCATTTCATCTCGAGCGGGACGGAAAGTGCCGAGGCGGCGCTGTATCTGCTGACCAAACGCTATGGTCAGGCCGCGCAGGAGACGGCGGATGTCGTGGTCGCTTTGGGCGGAGACGGCCTGATGCTGAGCGTGATGCACCAAAACGACGGCCTGCCGGTCTATGGCATGAACCGAGGTACGGTCGGCTTTTTGATGAACGAATACGAGGTCGATGATCTGCCCAAACGCATCGCGGATGCTGAGGAAACGGTGATCAATCCGCTCGCGATGACCGCAGAGACCGTCAAGGGAGAGATCTACCGCGGCCTTGCCATCAACGAGGTCGGGCTGTTGCGCGCGGGATCGCAAGCGGCACGTCTCGCCATCACCATCGACGGGCGCGAGCGTCTGGCAGAGCTGGTCTGCGACGGCGCGATCCTGTCGACGCCGGCCGGATCGACGGCCTACAACTATTCGGCCAATGGTCCGATCCTGCCGATCGGTTCGGATGTTCTCGCGCTCACCCCGATCGCGGCCTTTCGTCCGCGTCGTTGGCGCGGCGCGATTCTGCCCAAAACCGCCAAGGTGCGTTTCGACGTCCTCGACCCGCAAAAGCGCCCCGTGATGGCCGATGCGGATTCGCGCGGCGTGAGCTCGGTTCTCTGGGTCGAGGTTTCTTCCGACGACAGCGTCCAGCACCGTTTGCTCTTTGACCCGGGCCACGGGCTCGAGGAACGTCTCATTCGCGAACAATTTGTTTGAGGCCGGACGCGCGGCAGGCTAAAGGGCAGCATGGAAAACCGTGCCTCGCTCCCGCCCGAAATCGCCCGCCGCCGGACCTTCGCGATCATCGCGCATCCGGACGCCGGTAAAACCACCCTGACCGAGAAGTTTCTGCTTTTCGGCGGCGCCATCCAGATGGCTGGACAGGTCCGCGCAAAAGGCGAGGCGCGCCGGACGCGTTCGGACTTCATGAAAATGGAGCAGGATCGCGGGATTTCGGTCTCGGCCTCGGCGATGAGCTTCGAATACGGGCAGTTCCGCTTCAATCTGGTCGACACCCCCGGCCACAGCGACTTTTCCGAAGATACCTACCGCACGCTCACGGCGGTCGATGCCGCGATCATGGTGATCGACGGGGCGAAGGGCGTCGAATCCCAGACCCGCAAACTGTTCGAGGTTTGCCGGATGCGCGATCTGCCGATCCTGACCTTCTGTAACAAGATGGACCGCGAGGCGCGCGAGACTTTCGAGATCATCGACGAGATCCAGGAAAACCTTGCGATCGACGTGGCCCCCGCAAGCTGGCCGATCGGCTCGGGGCGCGATTTCATCGGCTGCTACGACATGCTGAACGACCGGCTCGAGCTGATGGACCGCGCCGACCGCAACAAGGTCGCGGAATCGATCAAGATCGAGGGGCTGGACGATCCGCAGCTGGCCGAACATGTTCCTGCCGATATGCTGGAAAAGCTGCGCGAAGAGGTCGAGATGGCGCGCGAGCTCTTGCCCGCCTTCGACCGCGCGCGCTTCCTTGAAGGCTCGATGACCCCGATCTGGTTCGGCTCGGCGATCAACAGCTTCGGCGTGCGCGAGCTGATGAACGGGATCGGCGCTTTCGGTCCCGAGCCGCAGCCGCAAAAGGCCGCCGAGCGTCCGGTCGAGCCCGAAGAGAACCGCGTCACCGGTTTCGTCTTCAAGGTTCAGGCCAACATGGACCCCAAACACCGCGACCGCGTCGCTTTCGTGCGCGTCGCCTCGGGTCATTTCGAGCGCGGCATGAAGCTTTTGCATGTGCGCAGCAAGAAGCCGATGGCGGTATCGAACCCCGTGCTTTTCCTTGCCGCCGACCGCGAGCTTGCCGACGAGGCATGGGCGGGCGACATCATCGGCATTCCCAACCACGGCCAGCTCCGCATCGGCGATGCCTTGACCGAGGGCGAGACCCTGCGTTTCACCGGCATCCCGAGCTTTGCGCCGGAACTGCTGCAAAACGTGCGCTCGACCGATCCGATGAAGGCCAAGCATCTCGAAAAGGCGCTGATGCAATTCGCCGAAGAGGGTGCCGCGAAAGTCTTCAAGCCGTTGATCGGCTCCGGCTATATCGTCGGCGTCGTGGGCGCGCTGCAGTTCGACGTGCTCGCCAGCCGGATCGAGATCGAATACGGCATTCCGGTGCGTTTCGAGCCTTCGCAATTCACCTCGGCACGCTGGCTTTCCGGCCCGAAGGACAAGGTCGAGGCCTTTGCCAACATCAACAAGCAGCACATCTCGACCGATCATGACGGCGATCTGGTCTATCTGACGCGCCTGCAATGGGACATCGACCGCGTGCAGCGCGACTATCCCGACCTGCACCTGACGGCGACCAAGGAAATGATGGTCTGAGCGGGCCATTGGCCAAATAAAAAAGGACCGGCCTCGCGCCGGTCCTTTTGTTTTCCGCGAACGGGCAGGGGATCAGACGACGGTCGCGTCCATCGTGACCTCGGCATTGAGCACGCGCGAGACGGGGCAATTGGCCTTGGCCTCCTGCGCGATTTCCAGAATGTCCGCCGGATCGGCATCGGCCGAGATCTGGGTGGTCAGATGCGCCTTGGTGATCGAAAAGCCCGCATCGTCGCGGTCGAGCGAGATTGCCGAGGTGCTGTTGATCTTGACGCCGGTAATCCCCGCGCCCGCCAGCATATTGGCCAGCGCCATCGAGAAACAGGCCGCATGGGCCGCGCCGATCAGCTCTTCGGGATTGGAGCCTGCCTTGCCCTCGAAACGGGTGGCAAAGCCGTAGGCCACATCCTTGAGGGCGCCGGACTGGCTGGAAATCGTGCCCGAGCCGGATTTCAGATCGCCTTCCCAATGGGCGGTGCCGGTTTTCGTGATCATGATGGTCTCCTTGATGGGCGCGCGGATCAAAATCGCGGCGGGCGGCTTGGGGGCCATGCGCCGTGCAAGATCCCGCAGAGGGGCTTCGCGGGGACAACGCGGGGCGGTCCGATAGGTTCACTTGCCAATCGCGCGAACACGGCATAACGCGGCATATCGCCTCGCGCGAAGGGGACCACCATGCCGTTACACGAACTCGCCGCGCTGGCCGCGGCTTTTTGCTGGGCCATTACCGGCATGTTGTCGAAGGATTCCGCCGATGCTCTGGGGCCTTTCGGCTTCAACCGTCTGCGCGAGGGCATGGTGACGGCGATGCTGGCCGTGATCGTTGTGGCAACCGGCCGCTGGCATGGCGTCGGCTATGACGATTTCTCGCGCCTCGCGCTGTCGGGGATCATCGGCATCTTCATCGGCGATACGATGCTTTACGTCGCGCTGGTGCGGATGGGGCCGCGCCGCTCGGGGGCGCTGTTTTCGCTCAATGCACCGATTGCCGCGCTGCTGGGCTGGGTGGTTCTGGGCGAGGATCTGAGCATCCGCGCGCTGGCGGGCGTTTTCCTGACCACCTGCGGCGTTGCGATGGCGGTGCTCGGGCGGACGGGCCGCGCCGGCGGCCACCGGTTCGAGGCGGTGCACGGCCCGATCTGGGCTGCGGTGGGCTTCGGCCTGGTCGCGGCGACAGGGCAGGCGGCAGGCTCGCTGATCGCGCGGCCGGTGATGGCGACGGGGTTCGACCCCTATGTCGCCTCGCTGATCCGCGTGGGCGTTGCCGTGACCTGCATCACCGCGCTCATGGCCTTGCCGATCCCCGCGATCCAGCAACGCGGACGCATCACGGCGCGCCTTTTGGGGATGACCGCGCTTTCGGGCTTTATCGCCATGGTCGTCGGCATGACGCTTTTGATGTTCGCCTTGCAGGGCGGCTATGTCGGGATCGTCTCGACGCTTTCGGCGCTCTCGCCCATCCTGATCCTGCCCGCGATCTGGGCCGTGACCGGCGAGCGCCCTTCGGCGGTGAGCTGGCTCGGCGCGCTTTTTGCGGTGCTGGGGATGGGGCTGATCTTTCTTTAGGGCGGCGTGAAAAAAGCCGCCCCACCGCATACGGGGCGGCTTAACCCAACAGCCGCTCGGCTTCCTGAATGGCGAAGCGGTCGGTCATGCCCGCGACATAATCGAGCACGATCCGAGCCAGTTCGGTCTCGTCCTGCGCCGCATCCGCAAAGACATGCCAATCGTCGGGCAGCTTGCCCGGATCGGCGAGATAGAGCGGGAACAGCCCGTTGAGCATTTCCGTCACGCGCTTGCGTTCGACCACCACCGAAGGTGCGCGATACATATGCGTGAAGAGAAAGCTCTTGAGCGCCTTGAGGTTCTGGTAGAGCGGCTTTGAAAAGCGGATGATCGGACCGTCCATCGCGCGGATGTCGTGGACATTTTGCGGCTGAAGCGCCAGCAGCCGGTTCTGCGCCACCGCGATCACATCCTCGACCATGACGCCGAAGACGCGCCGCAGGGCCTCGTGACGGCGCCGCATCGGCTCGAGACCGGGGTGGCGGGCATCGACCTGCGCGAAAGCCTCGCCGATGATCGGAAGCTCGGCCAGCTCGTCCTCGGTGAAAAGTCCCGCGCGCAACCCGTCGTGAAGGTCGTGGTGGTTATAGGCGACATCATCGGCCACGGCCGCGACCTGCGCCTCGGCGCTGGCATTGGTGTGCAGCTCCAGATCCCATTCGGCATTCACATCGGCCAAAGCATAGGGCAGGGGGCCGGTGATCGGGCCATTGTGCTTGGCGATGCCCTCAAGACTTTCCCAAGTCAGGTTCAGCCCGTCGAAATCGGCGTAATGGCGTTCGAGCTTGGTCACGATGCGGAGCGCCTGCGCATTGTGGTCGAAACCGCCGTAAGGCTCCATCAGGATGGCCAGTGCATCCTCGCCGGTATGGCCGAAGGGCGGGTGGCCGAGGTCATGGGCCAAAGCCACCGTCTCGGCCAGATCCTGATTGAGACCCAATGCCCCCGCGATGGTGCGCGCGACCTGCGCCACCTCGATCGTATGGGTCAGGCGGGTGCGGTAGTAATCGCCCTCGTGCTCGACGAAGACCTGCGTTTTGTGCTTGAGGCGGCGGAAGGCGCTCGAATGGATGATGCGGTCGCGGTCGCGCTGCCAGGGGCTGCGGAAGGTCGACATGGTTTCGGGCCAGCGACGGCCGCGGCTTTGGTCCGGTTGGCATGCGAATGGTGCAGACATGGCTTTCCTTGCGGCGGTACAAAGCAAAGCCTATATTCGAGTCTTCAAGACGGAAATGGGAACGCCTCATGAACGTGGCACTGAACCTGCCCCCAAAGGTCACCGAACGGGCATTCGCCCGTCTCGCCGAGATCAATGACGCCGGAGAGATCCGCCCCCTGCGCGTAGCCGTGCTGGGCGGGGGATGCTCGGGTTTTCAATATGATATCCGCCTCGACAACAAGGCGGAGGATGATCTGGTGCTCGAGCAGCTGGGTCAGGCCGTGGTGATCGATCCCGTCTCGCTGCCGTTTCTGGCAGGCGCCGTGATCGATTTCGCCGACGAGCTGATCGGTGCGCGATTCACGATCGAGAACCCGAATGCGACCTCTTCTTGTGGCTGCGGCACATCGTTCTCCATCTGATGTGGATTGAAATCGGCGTCATCCTTGTTCTGACAGTCGTGAACGGTCTGCTCGCTATGGCCGAGTTGGCGGTTGTGTCCTCGCGGCCCGTGCGTCTTGCGACCATGGCCGAAAAAGGCAGCCGCGGGGCGCGGATCGCACAGGAGTTGCGTGAAGAGCCCGGCCGCTTTCTGTCGGCGGTGCAGGTCGGCATTACGCTGGTCGGCATCCTGAACGGCGCCGTCTCCGGCGCGACGCTGGGCTTGCGCGCGACCAATGCGCTGGTTGCCTCGGGCATGCCGCTGAGCGTGGCGGGGCCTTTGGGCGTCGGTGCCGTCGTCGCCATCATCACCTATCTGTCGCTGGTCGCGGGCGAGCTTGTGCCCAAACAGATCGCCATGGCCCGCCCCGAAGAGATCGCGGCGCGCGTGGCCCCCGCCATGAGCGTGATCGCCAAAGTCGCGACACCGCTCGTCTGGCTGCTCAACGGCTCGACCAAGCTGATGCTGCGCCTGATCGGCGTCAAAGCCAGCAGCGACGGCGACATCACCGACGAAGACGTGCGCATGACCATCGCCGAGGCGACGCGGGCCGGCGTGATTTTGCCCGACGAACGTGGCATGATCGCGGGCGTGATGCGCGTGGCCGACCGCACCGCGCGCGCCATGATGACGCCGCGCCGCGATGTCGAAACCATCGACCTGCAAGACAGCCCCGAGGTCATTCTGGAACATGCCCGCAATGCGCGCTCGTCGCGCGTGCCGGTCTGTGACGGGAGCGAGGACAATATCGTCGGCGTGGTCGCGATCAAGGATCTGATCGGCGACGAACATCCCGATCTGCGCAAGCTGATCCGCGACGCGCCGATGGTGCTTGATACCGCCAAGGCGATGTCGGTCGTGGAAATCATGCGCAAAACGCCCGAGCGCATGGTCTTCGTCTATGACGAGTTCGGCCACTTCCAGGGCGTCATCACCACGATGGACCTGCTCGAGGCGATTGCCGGCGATTTCGAGGATGGTGCGGGCGACGATCCCGATATCGTCCGGCGCGCCGACGGCAGCTGGCTGGTCGCGGGCTCGGAAAGCGCCGACGAGTTTGCGGGCGAGACCGGTTTCCCGCTGCCCCTGCCCGAGGGCGATTACTCGACAGTTGCAGGTCTGGTGCTGAACCTTCTGGGCCAGATCCCCCGCACGGGAGAGACCTTCACCTATCAGGGCTGGACCTTCGAGGTCGCCGATATGGATGCGATGCGGATCGACAAGCTGATCGTGACCGCGCCAAGTGAAAACGCGACAGAGGTTTGAAAGCGGGGGCGTTCAGCCCCCGTTTTCCGTTTCGGCCGGCTCTTCGCCCTCGGGCAGATCCTCGTTGAAGCGCAAGGTATTCATGAACGGATCGATCACCGTCATGCTGCGCCCCCAAGGCATGGTCTCGATCCCCGGCCGGAAATAGCGATAGCGGTGCGCGCTGATCTCGCGGTGGAAATCGTCGATCCCCTTCATGCGCACGAAAACCGTCGAGCCGGGCGTCGAATCGCCGTGATGCTCGCTCAGGTGCAGCACCAGCCCCGCGCGGCTGATCTGCGCATAAAGCGGCGCATCGGGGTGGAAGCGATGCTCCCAATCCCAGCTCATCCCCAGAAAACCGCAGTAGAAATCCCGCGCTTTCCCGATGTCGAAGATGCGCATGATCGGCGCGGTCTCGGTGAAGTTCATTTGCCTCTCCCAGCCGTTCCGGCATATGGTCGCCACTATGAAGATTGCAAGTTTCAACATCAACGGCGTTCGCGCCCGTATTTCGCAACTGACCGATTGGCTGGCCAGCGCCGCGCCCGATGTGGTCGTGCTGCAGGAAATCAAAACGCAGGACGAAAGCTTCCCGCGCGAGGTGCTCGAAGACCTCGGCTGGCGGGTCGAGACTTTCGGCCAAAAGGGCTTCAACGGGGTTGCAATCCTGTCGAAACTCCCGCTCGAGGACATATCGCGCGGCCTGCCCGGTGACGACAGCGACGAGCAGTCGCGCTGGATCGAGGCCACGGTGATCGGGACCCGCGCCGTGCGGATCGCGGGGCTTTACCTGCCCAACGGCAACCCCGCGCCGGGGCCGAAATACGATTACAAACTGGCCTGGATGGAGCGTCTGCACCGCCATGCCGCACGCTTCCTCGAAAGCGAGATGCCGGTGGTGATGCTTGGCGATTACAACGTGATCCCGCAGCCCGCCGATGTGGCTTTCCCCGAAAAGTGGACGACCGACGCGCTCTTTCTGCCCGAAAGCCGCGCGAGCCTGCGCCGCATCGAATATCAGGGCTGGACCGATGCCCTGCGCATCCGCGATCCCGATGCCGAAAAAGGCCCATTCACCTTCTGGGACTATCAGGCCGGCGCGTGGGAGAAGAACAACGGCATCCGCATCGACCATCTTCTGCTCAGCCCCGAGGCGGCCGATCTGATGGTGGATGCCGGCGTCGACCGCGACCAGCGCGCCGCCGAAAAGCCGAGCGATCATGTCCCCGTCTGGGTCGAACTCGCTGCCTGAGGCCTGCGCCCTGCGGTGACGCAATCGCGATCTTTCATGTCCCAATATCCCCGGGGGAGGAGAGGCATTCGTCCCTAGAGGACGAAATGCCTCGCCGGGGGCGGGAAGCCCCCGACCTTCGATCCGCCTGACCCGCGCATGGCGCAGCGGCCCAGGCGCGTGCTCAGTCGTTGTCTTCGTTGTCGTAATCGTCGTCGCCGAACAAAGCGTCGTCATCGCTTTCGTCTTCGCCCTCGGGGACGAACTTCGACGAAAAGGCCATCGAACGGTCGTTATGGCTCGGGTCCATGACGACATCCGAGGGAATCTCCCCCGAGAGCCATTCGCGGATCTCGTCGCGGGCCTCGCGTGGGTCTTGTTCGGTGACTTCGGCGATATAGGCGATGAAGGCGCGCTGGTCGCCGTCGATTTCCTCAAGCTCGTTCTCGTCGACATCGGGCCACTTTTCCGAAATCGCGTCGAAGAAGGCGGACCAATTGTCCTGAACCTGCTGCCATTTCATCAGTAGCCTCCTCCCGAGACACCCCCTTGGACCAGACGCGAAGCGCCGGTGATATCCTCTCCGACACCAGCAACCGTATTGCAGCCGGACAGTGTGAGCGTCGCCAAAATTGCGGCGGTGAACAGACGTTTCATTCCTTCTCCTCTTGCCACCAGAGTTCCGGCAGGAACCCCGGCCAATCGCCGTAAAGCGGTATGCGTTCAGGATAATGCAGGTCCGATAGATGGGCCAAGCGCGAAATCCTAGAGTAACTGACAGGCACAACGTAACGACCGGCGGTTAAGATCCGGTCAAGCGCACGCACCGCGGCACGGTAGTTTTCAGGCGAATCCGTGGTCAGCATCTCGGTAATCATGGCTTCGGCGGCGGGCGAATCCATCCCCATCCAGTTCTTCGTCCCCGGCTGCGTCACGCCATCGTGACCCCAGTAAAGCCGCTGCTCGTTGCCCGGAGAGAGCGAAAGCGCCCGTTCGTACCATGTCATGTCGAATTGGTAGTTGTTCGTGCGCTCGATGAACTGGGCCGAATCGAGCAGGGTGATCCGCGCCTCCATCCCGAGATTGCGCAGGGATTGGGTGTAGATATCGACGATCTGGCGGGTCTCGGAGCTGGTGCGCATCGCCGAGCCCGACTGGTTGAGAAGGATCTCGAAGCGGAACGGCTGGTCCTCGCCGTTGCGCAAAATGCCGTCTTCGTGGACCGTCCATCCGGCCTCCGCCAACAGCGCCACCGCGCGCCGGATGCCCGCACGGTCGAGAACGCGGGGGCCGCCTTCGGGCAGGCTGTAGCCCTCGATCGTGCCATAGGGCAGCTCGGCCGCGAAGGGGGCAAGAAGTTCGGCCTCGCGGCCCGAGGCGGGGCCGTGGTCCATGGCGAGATCCGAATTCGCGAAATAGCTGGTGACGCGCGGATCGGTGCCGCCGGTCAGGGTCTGGTTGATGAATTCGAAGTTGAAGGCTTCGATCATGGCCTGCCGCACGCGCCAATCTCCGAACAGCGGATTGCGGGTGTTCATCACCAGCCCCATGATCCCCGAAGGCCGGTGATGCGGGATCTCGCTTTTGGTCACACTGCCGTCGCTCACGGCGGGAAAGGTGAAATCGCGGTCCCATTTCGCGGCCACCAGCTCGCGCCAGACGTCGATCTCGCCGGCCTTGAAGGCCTCGAACATGGCCGAGGCATCGCCGAAATAATCGTAGCGGATCTCGTCGAGGTTGTTGAGGCCGCGCATGACCGGCAGGTCCTTGCCCCAGTAATCGGGATTGCGGCGGAAGGTGATGCGGCGGCCCGGATCGACGCTGTCGACGACATAGGGGCCGGTGCCGATGGGCACATCGAGGCTGGATTGGCTGAAATCCTTGCCCTCCCATTGCGCCTTTTTCAGGATCGGGCGCATGCCCATCAGCAAGGGCAGTTCGCGGTCGATCTCGGTAAAGGAAAAGCGGACCGAGCGCGGGCCGGTCTGGGCCATTTCGGCGACTTTCGACCAGACGCCGCGATAGCGCGGGTGGCCCTGCGTTCCGAGGGTCTCGTAGGACCACATCACATCTTCGACAGTCACGGGGCTGCCGTCGGAAAAACGGGCCTCGGGGCGCAAGGTGAACTCGACCCAGGACCCGTCCGGCGCCGTCTCGGCGCTTTCCGCAAGCAGTCCGTAGAGGGTGAAGGGCTCGTCGATCGAGCGGTACATCAGGCTCTCGGTGACGTGAACGCCAACCGACCAGACGGGGTTTCCCATCAAAACCCAAGGTTTCAGCGAGTTGAAATTCCCTGCCTCGCCGAACCGAATCGAGCCGCCCTTGGGCGCATCGGCCCGCGCATAGGGCAGGGATTCGAAATCGGCGGAAAGGGCCGGTTCTCCATAGATTGCAAGGGCATGGGACGGTTCGGCAAGGCTTGCCAGCGGCATCCCTGCAACACCAAGAAAAACCGCCACAATTCGCAGAATCGCGGATTCGTTAGAAATTTTGAAGAATCGCATACGAGTCCCGCCCGGTTTTTCTTATTTGTCTTGCCTCGGGATGCAGATTACCGCGCGCTTAACCGAGTGGCAAACTTCCTCCTTGGACTCAGAGGGGAAAAAGCATATAGATAAGGCACTGCTCGATAGGTTTCTTGCCTGTATGAAACCTGCCTCATGACTTAGCGCCCGCCTTGTGCGGGCGTTTTTTTTATGCGGAACTTGTCCCCGCAGCATAGGGTTCATGCTGCATATGCAAACGAAATTGGGGATCGTCATGTTCGAGAAGTTCCTGGCCGGAAAGACGGCTGTCGTGACCGGGTCGAATTCGGGGATTGGCTTGGGTGTCGCGCACGAGCTTGCCCGTGCCGGTGCGGATCTTGTCATCAACAGCTTCACCGATGCGCCCGAGGATCACGCTCTGGCCGAGGCTCTGGCCAAAGAGCATGGCGTCAAGGTTCGCTATATCCAGGCCGATATGTCGAAAGGCGCGGAATGCCGTGCCCTGATCGAAAAGGCGGGGGTTTGCGATATTCTGGTGAATAACGCGGGCATCCAATATGTCGCGCCGATCGACGAGTTTCCGGTCGAGAAATGGGATGCGATCATCGCGATCAACCTGTCCTCGGCCTTCCACACCACAGCCGTCGCGCTGCCGATGATGCGCAAGGCCGGCTGGGGCCGCATCGTCAACATCGCCTCGGCCCATGGTTTGCGTGCCTCGGAGTTCAAATCGGCCTATGTCGCGGCGAAGCACGGCGTGGTCGGGCTGACCAAGACGACCGCGCTCGAGACCGCGCGCGAGCCGATCACCGCCAATGCGATCTGTCCGGGCTATGTTCTGACGCCGATCGTCGAGAAGCAGATCCCCGACCAGATGAAGGCCCACAACATGAGCCGCGAGGATGTGATCGCGAAGGTGATGTTGCAGCGCCAACCCTCGGGCGAGTTCGCGACGACGGCGCAGATGGGGGGGACGGCGGTGTTTTTGTGCTCGCCGGCCGCCGACCAGATCACCGGCACGACGATTTCCGTTGATGGCGGCTGGACCGCGATGTGATCGCCGGAAAACGGGTATTTATGTGATGAAGAAAGCGGGCAGGGGGGAACTCTGCCCGCTTTCTTCTGTGCGTGACGGGCCGTGGATCAGCCCCAGACCGCTTCGAATTCGCGCCACTCGCCTTTGCTGAGGCCCGAGTTCTCGAAGGTCACCGTTTCGCCTGCGAGGCGGCGTTTGATGATCTCGATCCCTTTGCCCGAAAGCTGCGTGCCGCCGAGGCGGTAATCCTCGAAGGCGCCATAGGCGAAGGGCACCCAATCCTTGACGATCTGGCCCATGGTTTCGGCATAGACGCGGATTTCGTATTGGGCATGGGGGTCGGCGCGCAGGCGCAGGAAGTGGAAGAGGTTGTGCAGATCCACCTTCCAATACCATTGCGTATAGATATTGGCGGGCAGGTTCATGCGGGCCAGTTCGCGCGCGAGGCCCTGCTGGCCGTCCTGGCTGAGCATGGATTCGTAGCTGTCGTAGCTGCGCATCGCGTCTTCGCGCAAAAGGTCGAGGACGCGGGCGGCCTCTTCGCCTTGCAGCGTCTGGCCGCGGCCCTGATTGTTCACCGTCGATTGCGCGGCGAGCTGTTCGGGGGCGGGGATGTAGAATTCGCGGTCGAGGATCGAGTAGCGCGCCGAATATTCGTTCACATTGGCGGTGCGGTGGCGGATCCATTGGCGGGCGACGAAGACCGGCAATTTGACGTGGAATTTGACTTCGCACATCTCGAACGGGGTCGAGTGCCAGTGGCGCATGAGATAGCGGATCAGGCCTTCGTCATTGCTGACCGATTTGGTGCCGCGGCCGTAGCTGACGCGGGCGGCCTGCGTGATCGCGCTGTCGTCGCCCATATAGTCGATGACGCGGACAAGGCCGTGATCAAGGACCGGATGGGCGGTATAGAGATGCTTTTCCATCCCCGGGGAAACCGCGCGCAGGGTCGGCTGCGGATGGGCACGCTGCTCGTCGATTTCGGCTTGCTGTTCGGGGGTCAGGGGCATCGCAGAATCCTCGTCTTTGTAGGTTCTGTTTCTGGCACCCAGGCGCTCTTCTTGCAACGTGCAACTGCCGTGACGTGAGGTGGGGGGAATTGTGTAATTTATGGCCGCGTGCCAGTCTTCGGTCAAAGTCCTCGGGAGGAAAGTGATGAATATTCGCTATTTGCACACGATGGTGCGCGTTGCCGATCTGGAAAAGACCATGGCGTTCTTCGGCCTTCTCGGGCTGGTGGAAACGCGCAGGATCGACAACGACAAGGGCCGCTTCACGTTGGTCTTCATGGCGCCACCCGGTCAGCCGGATACGCCGGTCGAGCTGACCTATAACTGGGACGGGGACGAGGGCCTGCCTTCGGACAGCCGCCATTTCGGCCATCTCGCCTACCGTGTCGAGAATATCTATGACCTGTGCCAGAAGCTGATGGACGCGGGTGTGGTGATCAACCGCCCGCCGCGCGACGGCCATATGGCCTTTGTGAGGAGCCCCGACAATGTTTCGATCGAGCTGCTGCAGGAGGGGGACCATCTGCCGCCGCAGGAGCCTTGGTCGAGCATGGCCAATACCGGCCATTGGTGAGCCCGTATGCAAGGGACAGGCAGCCGGATTATGCGGCTGCCTGTCGGGAATGCGGAACCGGATGTCTCCGCGGTGATCGGCCCTGATGCGGGGGATGCGGTTCCGTTGCACCGGAAAATTCCGGCGCGTTCAAAGCTTTGTGGTCAGTAGATGTAGCGGATTTGTTCGGACCAGAAGCGTTCGATCCGGCGCCATTGCAGGTTGACCTGTTCGATCGCCGGATCGTCGAGAATGCCCGATGCTTCCAGCCCGTCGGCATGGGTCGCGAAAAGGGAGGCGACGGTATCGCGGACCAATTGTCCCGAATCGGTCAGGCGCACGCGGACCGAGCGGCGGTCCGCCTCGCTGCGTTCGTGGCTAACGAAGCCCATCTGCACCAGCTTCTTGAGATTATAGGACACGTTCGAGCCCTGATAGATCCCGCGCGAACGCAATTCGCCCGCCGACACTTCGGAAGAGCCGAGATTATACAGGATCAGCGCCTGCACCGGCGTCAGGTCGTCGCGGCCCAGACGCTCGAATTCGTCTTTGACCAGATCCAGCAAAAGCCGGTGCAGACGTTCGAGAATCTGCAGGCTTTCAAGATAGGAGCCGGTCCGGTCGCGCGCCAAGGTCGGGCGCATGGCAGAAGCAATATTCGGGGGCATGAACAAATCCGTGAGTGACCAATCGCCGATCACTTTGCCCGAACTTCCCCAATCTTCGGTTAATGGCGCGCCGGAATTCGCGGATCAGCGCCGCAGGCGATCAAGCGAGAAAGCCGCAATTCGGTTCAAAAGAGCCTCGAATTCCTGAGGACCCGGGGTTTCGCCACGCGAACGTGCTGTAATCCAAGGATAAAGGTCCTGATCATTTTCATTCAAAAGCTGCTCATATTCATCCAGCTCGGCCGGCGAGAGCGTCTTCAATTCGCTGTCCGAGAAGGGGCCGAGGATCAGGTCCATCTCTTTGGTGCCCCGCCGCCAGCTGCGCATCGACAGCCGTTTCAATCTTGCTTCTTCTTCGGTCACGCTTTTGCCCCGGTTGCTTGCCCGCCCCGAGAGGCCTAAGAAAAGGCCGCATCAGTTGCAGGATTGTCCGATGAGCTTTTTGTCCCAGACGCTCGCCCGCGTCAAACCCTCGCCGACCATTGCCATCACCAACCGCGCGCGCGAACTCGCCGCGGAAGGTCGTGACATCATCAGCCTTTCGGCCGGAGAGCCGGATTTCGACACCCCCGCGCATATCCGCGAGGCTGCCAAGGCTGCGATCGACGCAGGTCACACCCGCTATACCGCCGTTGACGGCATTCCCGAGTTGAAAAAGGCGATCTGCGCCAAGTTCAAGCGCGAGAACGGCCTCGACTACACCCCCGCCCAGATCACTGTCGGCACCGGCGGCAAGCAGATCCTTTACAATGCGCTGATGGCGACGCTGAACCCCGGCGACGAGGTCATCATTCCCGCGCCTTACTGGGTCAGCTATCCCGACATGGTCCTGCTCGCGGGCGGCACGCCGGTCGCGATCGAGGCCGAGATGCAGCACGGCTACCGCATCTCGCCCGAGCAGCTGGAGGCGGCGATCACCGACAAGACCAAATGGGTGATCCTGAACTCGCCCTCGAATCCGACAGGTGCGGGCTATGGCGCCGATCACCTGCGCGCTCTGGCCGATGTCCTGCTGCGCCACCCCGATGTCTGGGTGCTGGCCGACGACATCTACGAGCATCTGGTCTTTGACGACTTCAAATTCTCGACCATTGCCGAGATCGAGCCGAAGCTCAAAGACCGCACGCTGACCATGAACGGCGTGTCGAAAGCCTATGCGATGACCGGCTGGCGCATCGGCTATGGTGCGGCGCCCGAGATCCTCATCAAGGCGATGAGCAAGCTGCAGTCGCAATCGACCTCGAACCCCAGCTCGATCAGCCAATATGCGGCTTTGGCCGCTTTGGAAGGGCCGCAGGATTACATCGCCGAAAGCCGCGCGGTCTTCGAGCGTCGCCGCGATCTGGTGGTGGCCGCGCTGAACGAAGCGCCCGGCATCGTTTGCCCCAAGCCCGAGGGGGCGTTCTACGTCTATCCCTCGATCCGCGATCTGATCGGCAAAACCTCGGCCGGTGGTGCGGTGATTGCCGATGACGAGGCTTTCGCCACCGCGTTGTTGAACGAGACCGGTGTTGCCGTGGTCTTTGGTGCGGCTTTCGGCCTCTCGCCGCATTTCCGCATCTCTTATGCGACCTCGGACGAGGTGCTCGCGGATGCCTGCGCGCGGATCAAAAGCTTCTGCGAAGGGCTGAAATAAGCCGCGAGCCCGAGCCGGAATGCTCTTTCGGGCCGCCCCCTCCGGGGCGGCCTTTTTCATGGGCGCGGATCGCGGGTTCTTGTCGCGGGCCAAGAGCCGCGTTCCGCGAAAGGCCCGATTTCGAGGCGGAAATTCCGCCATGCTCGCCCTGTGGTTGATCAATCTTCCTTTGCGTTCCGCGAGGTGAAATGCGCGCTGGACAAAAGCCCCATTGCTCGGGCAAGTCACATTCCAGTCAGATCAGGCAGGAGGAGAGCCCGATGGATGTGATGATCGACGACGCCTTGGCGCGCGCCGGGGCGGGACGGTTCCAGAGGCGCCTGCTGGGGATTTTCGGCCTCGTCTGGACGGCGGATGCGATGCAGGTCATCGCGATCGGCTTTACTGCGGCCTCGATTGCGAAGAGCTTTGATCTGACCGTGCCGCAGGCGCTCCAGACCGGCACCCTGTTCTTTCTGGGCATGTTTGTCGGCGCCTCGCTGTTCGGGCGCGTCGCCGACCGTATCGGCCGACGCAAGGTGTTGTTGCTGACGGTCGCCTGCGAGGCGATCTTCGGCGTGCTGTCGGTGTTCGCGCCGAGCTTTACCGTGCTTTTGGTTTTGCGCTTCCTGACCGGCGTCGGGGTGGGCGGCACTTTGCCCGTCGATTACGCGATGATGGCGGAGTTTCTTCCGCCCAAGAACCGCGGGCGCTGGCTGGTCTGGCTGGAGGGGTTCTGGGCGATCGGCACGATCATCGTCGCGGTGACGGCCTGGCTCGCCTCGCTTTATATCGAGGCCGACCAATGGCGCTGGATTATGGCGGTTGCGACCGTTCCGGCGGTAATCGGGGTCGGGCTGCGGCTCTGGGTGCCGGAATCGCCGATGTATCTCATCAAATCGGGCCGCGATGCCGAGGCGCGCGCCGTGATTGCGCGCGTGCTCGCGGTCAATGGTGCCGAGCCCTTCTCCGATGCGGTCCGCATCGTGCCGACGCCGACCGAATCCGATCCGAACGGGCTCTTTGGTCCCGCTTTGCGCCGCCGCACCCTGTCGATTCTGGCGGTGTGGTTTCTGGTGTCGCTGTCCTATTACGGCGTCTTTGTCTGGCTGCCGCCGCAGCTAGCGGGCGGTGGTTTCGGCTTTGTGCGTGGCTACGGCTTCCTTGTGCTGATGGCTCTGGCCCAGATCCCCGGCTATGCTTTGGCCGCCCATGGGGTCGAGACCTGGGGCCGCCGTCCGACGCTGCAGCTCTTTCTCGTGCTTTCGGCGCTCGGCTGCCTGCTGTTCACCATCGCGAGCGGGCCGGTCATGATCGCGGCCTCGCTGCTTCTGATGAGCTTTGCGCTTCTGGGGACATGGGGCGCGCTTTACGCCTATACGCCCGAGCTATACCCGACCGGCCTGCGCGGCTCCGGCATGGGGACGGCGGGCGCGGTGGCGCGCGTTGGCGGGCTGCTTGCCCCCTCGCTTCTCGGCTCGATCATCGCACAGGGCTTTGGCGTGGCGATCGGCCTTTTCGCGGGGCTCTTGCTGCTCGCGGCGGTGCTGACCCTTCTGATCGGCGTCGAGACGCGCAACCGCTCGATCGGTTAGGACCTAGCGCATCAACAGGCGCATCAGATTGCGGAAACGGTGACGATAGGGCGGGGCGAGCAGTCCCGCCCCGTTCATTTTGGCCTGCTCGAAGACCGGCATCAGATGCGAGAGGCGCTCGAACCCCGCCTTGCCGTGATAGGCCCCCATACCGCTTGCGCCGATCCCGCCAAAGGGCAGGCCGGGTTGGGCGATGTGGAACAAGGTGTCGTTGACGCTGACGCCTCCCGCCGTGACGTGCGCGAGCAAAAGCGCGCGGGTCTCGGGGTCGCGGGTGAAGGGGTAGAAGGCCAGAGGGCGCGGGCGTGCCGTGATATGGGCGACGGCCTCGCGCAGGTGGTCATAGGGGACCAGCGGCAGGATCGGGCCGAAGATCTCCTCCTCGGCGAGCGGTCCTTGCGCATCGAGCACGATCAGCGGCGGCATCAGGCGGCGCGCGGCATCGGGCGCGGCATCGCTGAGCGCATGGGCCGAGGCCCCCTTGGCGAGCGCGGCCTGCAGCGCCCGGTCGAGGCGGGCGAATTGCGCGGGATTGATGATATGGCTGTAATCGGGATTGCCCGCGAGGGCGGGATAATGGCGCGCGACCCATGCCTTCGCGGCAACGATGAAATCGTCCTGTCGCGCACGCGGCACGAGGACGTAATCGGGTGCGATACAGGTCTGGCCCGCGTTCAGCAGCTTGCCGCGCATGATGGCCGCAACCGCCTGATCGAGATCGGCGTCGGGCGCGACCAGCGCGGGCGATTTGCCGCCAAGTTCGAGCGTGAGGGGCGTCAGGTTTGCTGCCGCTGCCGCCATGACATGATGCCCGATCGCGGTCGAGCCGGTGAAGACCAGATGATCGAAGGGCAGCGCCGTGAAAGGCGCGGCCACTTCGGGCCCGCCGGTGACGACCGCGAGTGTCTGCGCGTCGAAATGCGCGGTTGCGGCGGTGGCGAAGGCTTCGGCAAAGGCAGGCGCATGTTCGGAGAGCTTCACCATGGCGCGATTGCCCGCGACAAAGGCAGAGACCAGCGGGCCGATGGCGAGGAACAGCGGGTAATTCCACGGCGCGACAATCCCCACAAGCCCGACCGGACGGGGATGGATCGCGGCGCGTGCTGGTAAAAAGGGCAGGCTGACACCCGCTTTCCTGCGCCGCATCCAGCCTTTGCCGTGGCGCAGGGCGTGGCGGATTTCCTGAAGCGAGGGGAAAATCTCGGCCATATCGGTCTCGGCCTGCGGGCGTTGGCCGAAATCGCGCGCAATGGCCGCGCCGAAGACTGTGCGGTTCCGCCTGATCATGGTCTTGAGCGCCAAAAGCCGCGCGCGGCGTCGGGGCCAATCCGGCAAAGGATCGGCGCGGCTCGCCTGAAACAGCGCATCAAAGGCGGCACGAAGGGCTGTGTCGGATGACGCGGCACCTGTCGCGGCTTGCCCCTGGGCGGTCGCGGGCGGGCTGTCTTCGTGCATGTTCGGGGCGGGATCTGGCATCGGGACCTCCGGTTTGGGGACAGGCTAGGCGTGCGGAATTTCGGACGCAAGCGCCGCGCCCTCTTGCAGTCGGGCAGGCTTCTTGGCAGGGGTGGGCCATGACAAGCGTGACCCAAGCATATGAGGCCCGCGTTGCCGCCGGCGCTCTGGAATCCGATCCCGCGCAACGCGCGGTCCTGCCGGCTTTGGATGCGCTGGTGGCGCGTCTCGGGGACGGCACGCCCGCGCCCGTGAAATCGGGCTGGCTGTCGCTTTTGTCGCGCAGCCCCAAGCCCGATCCGGTCGCGGCCAAGGGGCTTTACCTTTGGGGCGGGGTCGGTCGCGGCAAGTCGATGCTGATGGACCTGATCATGGACGCTGCGCCTTTCGAGGCCAAGCGCCGCGTCCATTTCCACGAATTCATGCAGGAAATACAGGCCGGTTTGCAGCGGATGCGCGCCAAGGGCGTGGCCGATGCTGTCGCTCCGGTCGCGCATGAGGTCGCCGACAAGGTGCGGCTTTTGTGCTTCGACGAGATGCAGATCACCGATATTGCCGATGCGATGATCGTGGGGCGGTTGTTTCAGGTGCTGCTTGCGCGCGGCGTTGTGATCGTCACCACCTCGAACCGCGTGCCCGAGGATCTCTACAAGAACGGCCTCAACCGCCAGCTTTTCCTGCCCTTCATCGCGCTGATCCGCGAGAAGATGGACGTGGTCGAGCTGGTCTCGGCGCAGGACCACCGTCAGGGCCGGCTCGAGGGCGGGAAGATCTGGTTTTCGCCCGCCGGCAAAGAGGCGCGGGCCGAGCTGGACGCGATCTGGGCGGATCTCGCGGGCGGCGCGGAGGCCTCGCCCCTGGTGCTCGAGGTCATGGGCCGCAAGCTGGAGCTGCCGCAGCATGTCGGGCGCATGGCGCGGGCGGGGTTTTGGGACCTCTGCGGCAAGCCCTTGGGTCCAGCCGATTATCTGGCTTTGGCCGAAGCGGTGGACGTTCTGTTCATCGACGGGGTTCCGCTGCTGAGCGCCTCGAATTTCAACGAGGCCAAGCGCTTCGTGACGCTGATCGACGCGCTTTACGAGGCCAAGGTCAAGCTGTTCGCCAGCGCCGCCGACGAGCCCGACCGCCTTTACGCGGAGGGCGAAGGGGCCTTTGAATTCGAGCGCACCGCCAGCCGTCTGCACGAGATGCGCGACGAGCATTGGGGCAAGCCCGCCTGATCCGCCCGCTTTAGGTATCGTCGCCGCCGGTCGCGCAAAAGCGAGCCGATGTGAGCGATTTGGCGGAACAAGCGTGCGGGGTTTCGGGTTTCGCTGTCGGGTCCGTCGCGATCGGGCCGGACAGAAGGAAGCTCTCCATGAATTTTCAATCAAAGGTCAGACCGGATATGGAAATCGTGGGCGCAGATGGCGTCCATGTCGGCATCGTCGATCATATCGACGAAAACCGCATCAAGCTGAAGCGGCATGATCCCGAGCATGGGGTCGAACTGACGCATCACCGCTATATCCATGTCAACAACATCGCCTCGACCGAGGGCAACAAGCTGTGGCTTTCGGCCAATGCGGCATTGGTGGAGATCCTCGAAGAGGAAGACCGCGACGGCAAGCCGATCAAATACTGAGACTGCTCGTCGAAGACGAGGCAGGGCCGGCACGCCTTGGGCGGCGCCGGCTTTGTTGCTTTCGGGGAGAGGGCTGCGCGGCGTGGAATGGCGCGGTCACGGCAGCGGCGCGGTTTTGGGGGTATTTCCGTGATGAAGAAAGGGCCGCGCTTTGAGCTGCGGCCCTGTTTTCTTGTGCGAGTGGGCGGGCTCTATGCGTTTTGCTTGAGGACCTGTCCGGCGAGATAAAGCGAGCCGCAGATGAGCAGGCGCGCACCCGGATGGGCCTTGGCAAGGCTGCGGACGGCTTCGAGCGTGTCGGGGGCCGTGGTTGCGGCAAAGCCTGCCTCGGTGGCGGCTGCGGCTGTTTCCTCGGCGCTGAGCGTTGCCGCCTCGCCGGGAATGGCGACCGCCGTCAGGCTGAGGGCCACGGCGGTCAGGGGCTGCATATAGCCCACGACATCCTTGGTGTTGAGCATGCCGCACACCAGATGGGTCGGGCGTTTGGGCAAAGCCGCCAGCGTGGCCGCAATCGCGATGCCGCCTGCGGGATTGTGGCCGCCGTCAAGCCAGAGCTCGCAATCGCCCGCCGCTTCGACCAGGGGGCCGGATTTGAGGCGCTGCATCCGTGCCGGCCATTCGACCTCGGTCACGGCGGCGCGGGCCTCGACGCGGCCGAAGCCCAATTCGCGCAGGGCGGCAATCGCGGTTCCGGCATTGTCGATCTGGTGGGGGCCGGGCAAAGCGGGCAGGGGCAGATCCATCAGCCCGTTGTCGTCCTGATAGACCAGAGCGTCGCCTTCGCGCAGCGAGACCCAATCCTGACCCGCGATGCGCAGGGGCGCGTGGAGCCTTTCGGCGCGGGCCTCGATCACCTCGCGGGCGGCGGGCAGTTGGCGGCCGACGATGCAGGGCACGCGGCGCTTGAGGATGCCGGCTTTCTCGCCCGCGATCGCCTCGAGCGTGTCGCCGAGATATTGGGTGTGGTCGATCGAGATCGGGGTGATCACCGTCAGGCGCGGATCCTCGATCACATTGGTCGCGTCGAGCCTGCCGCCAAGCCCGACCTCGAGCAGGGTGTAATCGGCATCGATGCGCGAGAAGGCGAGGAAGGCCGCCGCGGTGGTGATCTCGAAGAAGGTGATCGGCTCGCCTGCATTCGCGGCCTCGCATTCGGCCAGCATTTCGGCCAGCATCGGCTCGGAGATCAGCTCGCCCGCGACGCGGATGCGCTCGTGGAAATGCGCGAGATGGGGCGAGGTATAGGCATGGACCTTGAGCCCCGCCGATTCCAGACCCGCGCGGATCATGGCCTGGGTCGAGCCCTTGCCGTTGGTGCCCGCGACATGGATCACCGGCGGGATCTTTTTCTCGGGATTGCCGAGCGCGTCGAGGATGCGGTGCATCCGGTCGAGCGACAGGTCGATGACCTTGGGGTGAAGCGACATCAGCCGCGCAAGAATGGCATCGGAGCCGGACATGGCAACACCCTGGCTAAAGACGGTCTGGATTATGGGGCAGGAAAGGCCGGTTTCAACCGGCCTTGGCATCTGCTTCGGCTTCGGCATGGGCTGCCGCGATCGTGCCGGGCGCAGGCAGATCGGCCGCGATCGGTGCGGGCTGGCGCATCATCATGCGCAGGATCGAGATCAGCTCTCCGCGCAGTTCCTTGCGGTGCGTCACGCGGTCGAGCATCCCGTGCTCGAGCAGATATTCCGCGCGCTGGAAGCCTTCGGGCAGTTTCTCGCGGATGGTTTGCTCGATCACGCGCGGACCGGCAAAGCAGATCAGCGCATTGGGTTCGGCGATCTGGACATCGCCCAGCATGGCATAGGATGCGGTGACGCCGCCGGTCGTCGGATGGGTCAGCACGACGATATAGGGCAGGCGCGCTTCCTTGAGCATCTGGACCGCGACCGTGGTGCGCGGCATCTGCATCAGCGACAGGATGCCTTCCTGCATGCGCGCGCCGCCTGCGGCCGAGAACAGCACCAGAGGGCGCTTGAGTTTGACGGCGCGTTCGGCGGCAGCCACGATGGCATTGCCGACATACATGCCCATCGAGCCCGCCATGAAGGCGAAGTCCTGCGCGGCGGCGACGACCGGCGTGCGGCCGATTTCGCCCTCGGCGACCAGCATCGCCTCTTTTTCGCCGGTGGATTTCTGTGCCGCCTTCATGCGGTCGGGATATTTTTTCTGGTCGCGGAAATGCAGCGGGTCGGCGACCGGCTCGGGCACTTTCACGTCGACGAAGACGCCGCCGTCAAAAAGCGCCGCAAAACGGTCGCGCGGCGAAATGGCGAGATGGTGCTGGCACGTCGTGCAGACATTGAGATTGTCGGCCAGTTCGCGGTGGAACAGCATCGTGCCGCATTCGGGGCACTTCGTCCAAAGGTTCTCGGGCACTTCGCGACGCGAGAAAAGCGAATTGATGCGCGGACGGACGTAGTTGGTGATCCAGTTCATCGGAAGCCTTTTTCTCTGCACTCGGGCAATGAGATAGGCCGAGAAGCGGGGAATTGCAATTCCGCTGTGCCGGAGTCTTAATGCCCATATGTGGACAGAAACAATCGCCATCCTTCACTATGCCCTCGCGCTGGCGGTTTCGATCCGCGTGCTTTTGCGCCCGCGGCTCGAACCGACGGTGCGGCTGTCGTGGATCCTCGTGATCGAGCTGGTGCCGCTGGTCGGCATCATCGCCTATATCCTCTTCGGCGAAGTGCGGATGCGCGGTGCCGAGGTCCAGAAGATGGCCGACGTGCGCGACCACCTGACCGGCGGCTGGGAGAGCAGCCCCTATCACATCGACACGCCCGAGGGTGATAACGGACCGGTTCTGGCGACCAACAAGGCGATCGGTGGTTTGCAGGCCGTTGCGGGCAATCGCGTCACGCTTTTGTCCGAGGACGATGATGCGATCGACGATCTTGTCGCGGCGATCGATGCCGCGCGCCATCATGTCCATATCCTGTTCTACATCTGGCTCGACGACGTGTCGGGGCGCAAGGTCGCGGATGCGGTCATCCGCGCGGCCCGTCGCGGCGTTCATGTACGCTCGATCATCGATGCGATCGGCTCGCGGGCTTTCTCGCGCTCGTCCTCGTGGCAGCAGATGAAGCAGGCCGGCGTCGAATGCGTCGAGGCCTTTCCGCTCGGCCTGCCGATCATCGGCGCGCTTTTCCAGCGCATGGACCTGCGCAACCACCGCAAAATCGTGGTGATCGACAATTCCGTTGGCTTCACCGGCAGCCGCAACTGTTCGGACAAGGCCTTTGCGGTCAAACCGAAATTCGCGCCATGGGTCGATGTCTTCCTGCGCATCGAGGGGCCGGTCGTGCGCCAGATGCAGGTGATCTTCCTGCAGGACTGGATCAGCTATACCGGCGAGGATCTGGGCGACATGCTGGTATTCGTGCCGCCCGCAGAAGAGCCGGGCGTGGTGGCGCAGGTCGTGGCGACGGGTCCGGACCTGCGGCAGGGCACGATGGCCGACAGCATGGTCGCGATGCTTCATGCCGCGCGCGAAAGCGTGGTGATCACGACGCCCTATTATGTGCCCGACGGCACGCTTGATGCCGCGATCCGCGCGGCGGCGCGGCGCGGTGTCCATGTCTGGATGATCGTCCCCGAGCGCAACGATTCTCTGGTTGTGGGCGCCACCAGCGAGGGCTTTTACTACGGTCTGGTTCAGGCGGGCGTGCGGCTTTTCCTGTTCAAGCCGGGCCTTCTGCACGCCAAGATCATGACGGTCGACGGCGAAGTGGCGATGTTCGGCAGCGCCAATATGGACCGCCGCAGCTTCGAGCTGAATTACGAGATGAACATCTTCACGCTCAGCACCGAGGTGACGATGGATCTTTTCGAGCGCCAGATGAGCTATGTCGAGCGCTCGGTCGAGATCACCCGCGAGGATATCAAGGCATGGTCGGTGTGGCGGCGCCTGCGCAACAATCTCTTGGCGCTGGCTGCGCCTTTGCTCTGAGCTGTGGCAGGAGGAAAGCATGACTGCGAAGATGACGGGTTCCGCCTCTGATTTCGCGCCGGAGAATGGCGTTTTCTCGGTACCGGCCCTGGCTGCTGGCCGGATCGTCGATGGTGCGCCTCTTTTGGCGCAGGAGACGCTGGCGGGGGGGCTTGCCGCGCTCGAAGGCTGGAGCCTGATCGAAGAGGGCCGCGCGATCGGACGGCGGCTGGACACCAAGAGCTTTCTGCGCGCGCAGGCTTTGGCCATGGTCGCGGGCGGGATCGCCGATCTGGCCAATCACCACCCCGATATCAGCTATGGCTGGGGCTATTGCAGCCTGCGTTTCACCACCCATTCGGCGGGCGGCGTGACGATGAACGACCTGATCTGCGCGGCGCGGGTGAATGCGGCCATCGGCTAGGCCAATCGGCTTGCCTGCGGGAAGCTTCCTGCTCTTTTTTGTTTGATTCCGGTAATTTGCGCGTTTCTTTGCGGCGACAGGCAGCAAGGAATTTCTCTGTTGGGCGCAAGTATGACTGGCAGCCGCCCCACCAGTCGGCATAAGGATGCGCTATTACAACCGAATTTCATGCCCGATCCCCGCGCCGCTGCGCAACGCGGCTGCAAAGCCCGGAAATTTCTGGTCCGGTGGGGGGGAGCGGGCGACGACCGAAGATGAAGATGAGGACAGAGCATGGCGATCCGGCCCCGCAAATGGCTTGACCGAAAACTGCGCGAGGCGGCCTACCGCCGCTGGTCCCATGTGGCCGAGATTGCCGCCGGTCTGGGAACCGTGCGCAAACGCAGCCTGCGCGAAGAGGCCTTGGTGCTGCGCCGCAAGCTCGATCTCGTGCTGATCCGCACCGACCGCCGGATCGAGCTGGGCCGCGAGGCCCTCAGCGCGCTGCATCTGCCGATCGGGACCGACTGGCGCTGGCGTCCGGGCTTGATGTCGACTCCGATCCGCCCGACCGGCATCGCCTCGCCCGAGAGCGGCGACCGTCTGGGCGAAGAGGCCGCCGTCTGGCACGATTGCCGCGACAGCGCGCTGATCCTCAAGCAGATCTCCAACCTGCGCGAGACCGACCTTGCGCCCTTCGGTCTCGAAATGGAGGTTTTCGCCTTTTCGGGCAGCTTCCTGTCGCTCTCGATCGACTTGCCCAAGGATGCGCTTTCGGGGCTGACGCGCAGCCATATCCTGCGCCTCGAAACCGGCCTTTCGGCCGAGCGCGCCATGAATGTCTATGCGCGGCTGAACGTGCTGAGCGGGCCCAATACCGATCAGGTCACGCATCATCTCGCCGAGCTCGGCACCAACAGCGTCGGCCATCAGGTCACGGAATTCGACCTCGCCTATACCGAGATCAACGAAAAGCGGCTGGAGAAGATCTGGATCGACCTGATTTTCGAAAGCCCCTTCATGAATGCGCTGCAACTGCGCGAACTCTTCGTCTCGCGCCATTTGCGCGCCGAGTTCTGAGCCGCCCGAGAGGATGACCGATATGGACAGATTTGAATCGCTTGGCCTCAAAGGTGGCGTTTGGCAGGGCGTCGTGCGTCGCGAGCAGCCCTTCGGCCGCGTGGTCCTGACCCATCTGGGCGAGGTGATTGCCGTGGCGACGGTCTCGCCCGATGGCGAGAAAAGCTGGCGGATTTCGGTGACGATCCCCTCCGAGCGGCTTTTCGACGGGGTCCAGACCTTCCTGCTGTTCGAGGATGGCGGCGAGGGGCTCGAGCCTTTGGGTGCGGATGCCCTGCGTCTGGCCAGCCTGCCGATGATCGCGGGCGGGGCGCTGGACGAGGATTTGCTGGCCGAGCTGGGCCTGTTGCGCAGCGAGCTGGATATGCTCAAGCGCGAATTCCGCCGCATGGCGGCCGGATTGGCGCAAGCGGGGCAATAGGCCCCGCGCGCCGTTTTGCGCGACCTGCACTTGAGGTCGGGCCCTTTGGGTCAGGCCTTTGCGGGGAGGTGCTCCCAATAGCGGTAGCTTGCCGCCTTTTCGAAACCGAGCTTGCCGTAAAGCCCAGCCGCCGGGGCATTGCTGGCGGTCATGGCCAGCGCCAGACGGCGCGCGCCTTGTGCCGCGCCCCAGATCGCCGCTTGCCGCACCAGCCATTCCGCCATGCCGCGGCGGCGCATTTTCGGCGCGACCTCGACGGCATGGATCATCGCGACATCGCCGTCCACCGCCACGAAAGCCGCGCCTGAAGCGTGATCGTCGAGTCGGCCGAGCAAGGCCGTGCGGGGCAGGGTGACGCGCTCCATCGCGGCTTGGCGCGGTGCCGAGATATTACCCTCGGCCCAGATCTCGCGCTGGATCGCAAGCGGCGGCCAGATTTCGAAAGCGGTGAGCGGCGGCGGCACGCGGTCGGTCAGGCGCGAGATCTCCACGACATGGAGCTCGGTCGGACGCAACCCGCCATAGCCATGCCGCGCGAGGGCCTCGGTCAGGCGCGTGTCGTCTTCCCAGACGCGGAATTGCGCGATCTGGTCCCAGTCTTTCTGGATACGTGCGACGGCGGGAATGGCGTCTTCCTGCCAATCGGGGCCCAAGGCCAGCGCCGAGCTGATCCGCCCGCCACCGCCCAATCCCCGCCCGATGCGGAAGCCGCCCAGATCGCGGTACTCCGCAGCGGGCCAGGTCGTCTCGAAGGCGCGTGCGAGGGTTTGGTCGATCGCCATGGGCGGCTCAGCCGAAATGGTTGCGCAAAGCGGTCATAGCCGCCGCGACCCGTGCGCCGTCGAGGCCGCGGATCACCAAATTCGTGCCGTAGCTTTCGCCGCGCTTGAAAGGATAGGAGCCGAGCGAGAGGTCGCTGAATTCTTCGGCCACGGCGCGCAGAGGCCCCGCGACTTCGGATTCGGGGCGCATGACCTCGAGCGCCTCGCTGATCGAGGGGCGGCCTTTGGTCAGCTCGGGCAGAACCGCCTCGACCATGGCGGTGAAGACATTGGGAACGCCCGCCATCACGAAAGTATTGCCGATGTGGAATCCGGGCGCGGCCGAGACCTTGTTCTCGATCAGCCGCGCGCCATGCGGAATGCGGGCCATGCGCAGGCGCGCTTCGGTAATCTCGACGCCGCGGCTTTCCCAATTCGCGGTCAGGATGCGGCGGGCCTCGTCGTTATGCGAGATGCCGGTATCAAAAGCGCGCGCCACGGCATCGGCGGTGATGTCGTCATGGGTCGGCCCGATCCCGCCCGAAGTGAACAGCATGTCGCAGCTGCCGCCGAGGCTTTTGTCCAGCGCGCGGATCGCGCCGACGATCTGGTCCTCGTCATCGGCCACGATGCGGACTTCGCGCAGGTCGATCCCGATGCTGTTGAGAACCTGCGACAGGTAATGGGCGTTGCCTTCGCGGGTGCGGCCCGAAAGGATCTCGTCGCCAATGACCAGAATGGCGGCTGTGGGGTTGTCCGATTGCATCATTCGTCCCTCTTCTCAGGCAGGCTGGCATGCATTCAGGGTATAGGTGGTCGCACAGGGGTGGAACAAGGCCCGCGCGAGGTCTATCTGTTCAGGCAACAGAATGTGAGGAAGTGATGAGCGAAGTTCGGACCAAAGAGGGGATCCTGATCCACAACCCTGAAGACTTCAAGGGAATGCATGCTGCCGGCCAGATCACGGCGCAAATTCTCGACGAGGTCGGCGCGCTGGTCAAACCGGGTGCAACCACGGGCGAAATCGACGCCTTCATCACCCGCCGCGTCGTCGAGCTGGGCACGGTCAGCGCGACCATCGGCTATCGCGGCTACCAGCATGCAAGCTGCATCAGCGTGAACCATGTCGTCTGCCACGGCATTCCGGGCGAGAAAGTGCTCCATGACGGCGATATCCTCAATATCGACGTGACGGTGATCCTCGACGGCTGGTTCGGCGATTCGAGCCGGATGTATGTCGCGGGCAAAGCGAGCCGCAAGGCCGAGCGCCTGATCAAGGTCACCCACGACAGCCTGATGAAGGGCATCGAGGCCGTCCGTCCGGGCGCGACCTTCGGCGATATCGGCCATGCGATCCAGTCCTATGCCGAAAGCTTCAACATGTCGGTGGTGCGCGATTTCTGCGGCCACGGCATCGGGCGGGTGTTCCACTCGGCACCGAACGTGCTCCATTACGGCCATCCGGGCAAAGGTCCGGTGCTGGAAGAGGGCATGTTCTTCACCATCGAACCGATGATCAACCTCGGCCGTCCCGAGACCAAGACGCTTGCCGACGAATGGACCGCCGTGACGCGCGACAAATCGCTCTCGGCGCAGTTCGAACATGCGATCGGCGTGACCGCGACGGGTTGCGAGATCTTCACGCTTTCGCCTTCGGGCAAATTCTACCCCGATTTGGGCGCCTGAGCGCGGCGCTTTCGCAGGGATCGAAACGAAAAAGGCGCGGCTTCGGCCGCGCCTTTTTTCATGTCCCGTTTGGTGCCGCCTATTTGCCGCGCTGGCGGATCGTATCGCCCGGCAGGAAGGTCGGCGTCAGCGCAATGGTTCCGTCCTCTGGGGCCGGCTCTTTGCCTGCGACGATCCGCGCCGCCCGCTTGCCGATATCGACGCGCCGCGCATCGGTGGTGGCCAGACGCATCGGCAAACCGTCGAGCAGCTCGACCCCGTTGAAGCCGGCGAGGCCGAGCTTTCCGGGAATGTCGTACCCTTGCTCCATGCTCCAAAGCAGGCCGCCCGCGCCGATCATGTCGTTGGAATAGTAAAGGAAATCGAGATCCGGCTCGCGCGCCAGAATGCGCTGGGTCAGCTCGCGGCCCTTTTGAAGCGAGGAACCACCCTGATAATACTCGCGCGCGGCCAGCGAGACACCGGCCTCGGCCAGGCGCTCCTCGAAACCGGCAAGGCGTTTGCGGGCACGGTGGTCCTCGGGCATATGGGTGCCGATAAAGCCGATGCGGCGGTAACCGGCGGCAAGGATTTCCTCGGCCATGTCGCGACCGGCGCGGCGATGCGAGATGCCCACCGCCGTGTCGATCGGATCACCGTCGACATCCATGATCTCGACCACCGGAATGGCCGCATTGTCGAGCATCGCCCGCGCCGCCTTGCTGTGTTCGAGCCCCGCCAGAATGACGCCGGTCGGGCGCCAGGAGAGCATGTCGTAAAGAACCTGATCCTCGCGCGAGGGCGAGTAATTCGTTACGCCCACCACCGGCTGAAGATCGGTATCGTCCAGCTCGGCCGAGATCCCGCCCAGCACCTCGGGGAAGACCATGTTCGAGAGCGAAGGGATGATCACCGCGACAAGGTTCACCCGCTGGCTGGCGAGGCCGCCCGCGATCTTGTTGGGCACATAGCCGAGCGTGCGCGCTGCCGTCAGCACTTTCTCGCGCGTGGCGGCGGAAACATCCCCGCGGTTGCGCAGAACGCGGCTCACGGTCATTTCCGAGACACCGGCGGCCTCGGACACGTCGCGGAGCGTCAGGGGACGGGGCGGGCGCTTGGGGGACATGGGAATTCCGCTTTGAAATAATGTTATCGTTACCAAACCACCGGATGCGCGGCAAGCTTGCCATTCCATCCGCCGCCGTGCAAAAAGATCGCGGCGGTCCCGTGGCTCAACTGGATAGAGCAGCCCCCTCCTAAGGGGCAGGTTACAGGTTCAAATCCTGTCGGGATCACCAGTTCTAAATTTAATCATTATATTTCAACCTCTTGCGGTCCGGTTTCCATTCTGGGTGGGGGCGGTTTCCAAATTCTGTTCCGGTTCTGCCCCCGAGAGGATGCGTCTGCGGTCCGCGGCCTTGGAGTATCGCTGCACTTCGGTCAGTGATTCATGACCTGTCCAAGCGGCGATTTGGTGCGCCGTCGCGCCTGTTTCGGCGATCGCCATTGCCCGTGATTTGCGTAGGCCATGTGCGGACTTTCCGATGATTCCCGCGGCTGCGGCGGCCCCCGCGAACCAGCTGCTGAACGCCTTGTCTGACCGAGCCTTCCCGTTCTGGGTCACAAGCCATGTCATGTGGCGCGGCGCGGCCGAAATCGCAGCCTTCAGAAAATCCAGATCACCCTGCATGCTGAGGGCAAACGGGGGTAGGGCGCGATTGAAGGGGATCGAGACTTCGCCGCCGGTTTTCTTTTGCCGAAAGGTGAGCCAACCGTCACGCTGTACCATGCCAGGGCCAATTCTAACTGCATCTGATGCGCGCGCGGCCGTCCAGTAGATCAACTCCAATGCCAGCCGTTGGGCTGTGCCGATCGACCAGTGTTTTCGGAAGGTCTCGATTTCGGACGGAAGCCATGGCGTGAATCCGTCCGTCTTTACTGTCGCGACTTTGTCGACCTCGAGCGAAGGGTCCAAGGCTATCTGTTGGGTCGCTTTTGCCCAGGCGCAAAAGCCGCGCCAAACCTTCCGACGGTTATTTGCGGGGTGGGGTGCAAGCGTGAAGATGTCGGCTTGGATGTGTTTGGTTCGCAGGTCGGAAAGGCGAGCATCGCCCCACCGATCGACGATCTTGCTGAGATGGCCGCGCCTTTGGGTCTGTGTGTTCGGCGCGAGTGTCTTAAACGCCGCGCTCGTTTGGTAAGCCTTGACTGCTGCTGCGATGCTGCCGGTGGCAAGCTTGCGGCCTCGTTCGGCCGGTTCTGCGGTTGCCATGGCTGTGGCGTAGGCCAGCAGAAACTCCGGGCTATCCCTTGGTCCGTCGGGAAGGCGGACCAGCTTTTGCCCCGGCACGGCGAGGTAGGTGAACGTGGCGCCAGAAGGCTTGGTCACCGTCTTGACGTGCTTCAGCTTCACTGCATTCCTCGCAAGACTTCGTCGCACGAATTCACCTCTTCCGATTCTCGCCCTTCAGAGGGCAGGTCGGAGGCATATTCGTCCAGCATCATGCGATCGTATAGACGCTTGCCACGCAGGACTTTACGCGGCAGTGCAAGCGTCCGGAGCGTAGTTTCGCTGACGCCAAGGTAGTAGGCGGCCTCTGGTGCGGGCAGCAGTCGTGGCAAGAATGAAATCGACCGGTCCCTAGCCATCAATCAACTCTCCTGTACTCGACGCATTCGGAAAAGGTTGTCGGGACCATGACTTTACCCGCCGGCATGAGCATCATCGTCATCCGCGTGTCGCTGCATTCCCAGTTGTTCTTGGGCAGGGTGAAGGTCCCGGATCTAGCATCCTTGACCGCGACTGCGATCACACCGACGATAATCAGAGCGCAGAATGGGCGGCGGCATTCTTCTCGGTGCCGGTCTCGCTGAAGTTTTTATAGAGCCAAGGCGGGTCGGCCATGATCATGTCGAAGCCGCCGGCGGGACGAATGTTGACGAATGATTGCAGGATGCTGGTCATGTCTCTCGGACTCGTGGGCGTTATTGGCGCGAGTTTCTGGGGCCGATCTGGGGAATGGTGCCCCCGAGGCCACCCATCCTCGGGGGCTGCCCGCTGCGCTGAAGGAGGATCGCGCAGCGGGATCTTGCGCCGCCGGAGGCTGCCACTCCGGCGGCTCTGCCACGCTCAGTTTGACGCGGGAGCGGGGCAGATCTCGATTTCAGGATTGGTCGGTCCGAACTCCGTATGAAGTGCGCCGATGAAAGCCGACATGACGCGCTGCGACGTGTCGAGGTTATGGTCCTCGATCGCAACGCGGCAGATCGAGCGTCCGGTCATGCGGTCGATGATCCAGCCGCCGCGCGTTTCAAAGAAGCGGGGTTTCATCACCGCGCGCCCTCGACCAACTGCTCGATAGAGCGGGACTGGCTTTCCAGCGAAGTCGGTGCTGCGAATGCGCGGATGCTCTCGGGAGTGATCGTGCTGCTCGCGATGTGCCAAACTGCTGCAGCGATGATGACGGTCGCGATCGCGGCGGCACCGATCGCGGCAGCGCGCAGTGCGCCAGATACCGCTCCGCGCAGCTGCGGCGATGGGGCGGCCGTGGGCTTTGCGGGGCGGGCGAGAGCGGTGCTCATGCGGCACCGCCATTTGCCTGCGCGGCGTCGTCATACAGGTCATGCGAAATGAACGCGACGCTGCCGATGTCGATGAAGCCCATCTGCGCGCGGCGCTTTCCATAAGGCACGACGAATGTGCCGTCGCCGCTTTTCAGGGCATTGAACAGATCAGGACAGATCGCACCCTCGACGTGATGCAGGGTCTCGATCGCGCCGGATTTCAAGACGATGCGCAAGAAGCCGAGGCAGGGCAGATCCGTAACCGCGCTGATCGCGCTGCTATCGTGTTCCGCTATAACCGGCTCGGCGTTTTGGGCCGTGGGGAAGGTGGGAATGTGCATGGGCGGGCTCCATCCGGAAGATCGGGATGGAGTTAAAATGCCTAACAGGAATAATTCTGTCAATGAGGAATATTCACAATGGGAATTTTCAACTTAAAGTGGCACTCTGCGTTGTGGTGGCCTTGCCATGCTCGCTTTCATTGCGGCATGTTGTTCTGGTAATGTTCTTGAGGTGGTTGCTTTGGACGTTGATGCTCGATTCTCGAAGGTTATCGCAGGCATGAGCGATCGGCAGTTTGCCGATTTTATGCGCTGGCTTCAGGATTCGGGCGAGCTATCGCTTGAGCCATCTCAAGCCATCCTTGCTGCCTCTCTGCGGGAAGTGAGCGAAAAGCTTGGATAAGCGCCGCCTCTGCTGGTCCGCGACTATCAGCAAACAGTTCCGACAGGTCTACCTCTAGAGCATCGGCGATCTTGTAAAGAGAGCGGAGGGTGACGCCGTCATAGCCCCTCTCGATCTTCGAGATGGTTGATTGTTTAAGCCCGGACATGTCGGCAAGGTCGCCCTGCGTCAGCCCTCTCTCAGATCTGATCTTCTCTAAGTTCATGGGCATATAGTTGCCAAGTTCGTGGCGACTAGCAAACGACCAGCAAGAATATGATGCTTGACAGGAATATTCCTGACAATCATATTGCCGTCTATGCAAACGCTCAAATCATACCTCCAGTCTTCAAAAGTAACGCAAGCGGAGTTTGCCGCATCTGTTGCTGTGAAGCAGGGCACCGTCTCGAAGCTGATTAGCGGGCGGATTCTGCCGAGCTTGAAGCTGGCTCAAAGAATTGACGCTGCAACTGGCGGTAGGGTCCCTGTTGGCTCGTGGGTTATCGGGGCGCCTGCCACCTCTATTTTTATGTCCTCCCCCGCCGCACCTGCGGCCCCAACCCAAGAGCAGCCCCATGAAACAATCTCTTCTTAAAAGCGAGCATTCGCATCATCGCATCCCTCGGGCTCAAACGTCCCGCCTCAATCCCTTTGATGGCAGGGGTCGGTCGGTCGCTGATCGGCGCCGTAATCACGGCGCCGTCGGCCGACTTGAGCCTGAGGATTTTCGCCGTCGATGGTCGCTGTTGCTGATCTCGAACTTCGCGACGCGTGAACTTTGCGCCGTCCATTTCGGGGTGACTTTCCAGACCTCGTGCAACTGGTTCGATGGCCTCCGCACACCGACGGGCGATGTCGTCGACTTCGCCGCGCACTCCTTGCCGAATTATGCCGCAGTGATGTGGGGAAAATGAATGTCCGGTTTTCAGGGTCCACCGGGCGGGGCAAATGCGGGGCGGCAACGCCTGGCTGAAACCTTGCCGGGGACGCGCCGCCCTGGTGGCGATCAATTCATCGCGGTCCCCGGAACCTGCGGCCGGCCCATCCGAGAGGCGGCTGAAAGCCGTCGGGGCAAAAATTCACCGAAGCCTGCTTCGTGCCGGTGAGACCTGCGGGGCGGTCTCTGCTCAGATCGCCCCGCTTTTTCTAGAAATCGCAGAACGCGAGAGGGACAGGAAATGCAGCATCATTGCCCGTACCATGTCAGGATCGGCGCGCGGATGGCGGCTTTGACGGTCGCATTCCAAGCCAAGGCAAAAGCCGTCGATCCGCGCTCGCTGTGCTGTGCCGTTCGCGATGTCGATGCGGCCTATGGCTGCGAGCATCCACTTGCGGTAGAGCTTGCAGCCTTTGCTTCCTGTTATCCCGAGTTGCGGTATGCGCCGGACGCGCTGAGTGGTGCGGGCGATCGCCTGATGTCCTCGGTTGTCCGTGCCTGCTGGCCCGAGCGCGTCCAGCGTGCCGATATCGATGGGTGAGGTCATGAAGCTTTCTCTTGCTGATCATCTCGTCATCCATGCCTTGGGCCTGATTTCTCGGCCCACCTCTGTGCGCATCGATCCTCATGAGCTTTCGCTCGAAGTCGATATCCTGCGCTCTGTCTTGCCGACCGCTTCGCGCGGGCTTCTGCCGCTCCAGCCGCTGATCTCGCTCGCCGAGCGCATCGCCTCCATGTCGCCACGGATTGCCGGTTGTTACGGCTCGCTGCACGATGAGGCGGCGCAGGTCATGAATCGTTGGGACCGCTATCGCATGGCCGAAGCATGGGACCGCATCAATTCCGGCGGGCGTGCATGATGCGTGACGATCACCGCCTTTCAGATGCGCATGCAATGCCGATCGCCGATGTCGCGGCGCGCCTCGAAATCACCAACCTTGTGCCTGCTGGTGGTGAGCTTGTCGGACCTTGCCCGAACTGCGGTGGCAAAGACCGCTTCGGCATCAACCTGCAGAAAAACATCTTCCAGTGCCGCAAGGACTGTTCGCCCCATGCCAAAGGCGACCAGCTCGCCCTGGTCCAATTGACGCTCGGCATGGATTTCCGCGCGGCACTTGAATGGCTTTGCGGTCCCGCGCAGGGCCTAAGCGATGCAGAGCGGGAAGATCGCCAGCGCAAGGCTGCCGCCGCCCGCGAAAAGCAGGAGCGTATCGGCGCGCGCGAGCGGGAAAAGACCATCAAGGCGGCGCGCGATATCTGGTTCGCGTCCAAGGATGCCGAAGGATCGCCGGTGCGTGACTATCTCGCGCGGCGCGGACTTGCGGCCGAGTTGTTGCAGGATCTGCCCAATGCCATGCGCTTCGATCCCGCTGCCAAATATGTGCATCCGGTCAAGGGCGAGCGCGGCAAGTGGCAGACCCTACATGTCGGACCCGCGATGATCTGCGCGGTGGTCGACGCCGCCAATCGCGTGACGGCGATTCATCGGACGTGGATCGACCTCGATCAGCCCAAAGGCAAGCTGCTCTTGCGCGATCCCGATGATGCCGAAGTCTTCCTGCCATCTAGAAAAGTTCTCGGGTCCAAGAAAGGCGCGGTCATCCGCCTCACGACCCCGAAGGATGCCACGACCATGATCATGGCCGAGGGGGTGGAAACCACCCTTTCCGCCCTGATCGCGGAGCGCCAGCCGCGCCAAGCGGCCTATTGGTGCGGCGTTGATCTGGGCAATATGTCCGGCCTGCGCGAGCGCGGTCCAGGCAAGAAATACGCCGGCTTGCCAGACATGAGCGATCGCGAGGCCTTTGTCCCGCCGCCATGGGTGAAACGGCTGATCTTTGTGCAGGACGGGGACAGTGAGCCCCGCCTGACCCGAGCGCAACTCGAGGCGGGCCTGCGGCGCGCGATGATCAAGAACCCCGGTTTGAAGGGGCAGATCGTGCATGCCGGTGAAGGCCGAGACCTCAACGATATCCTGATGGGGCAGCATCAATGACTTTTGACGATGACGAGTTTGACCGAGTGGATGCCGTTCGCGACGTTATGGGCGCGGCCGAAGATGTGTCCTTGCCCGACGGCCTGGCCGGCGAGGGTGATCACGTCGATTATCCCGACAACTATATGCCCCCGCCGCCCCCTCCGGAAGCAGACGCGGATCAGGCTCATGAGCCCGAGGGTCCGGTCGAAAAGGCCTCGCGGGAGCCGCTGAACGATCTGGGCAACGGCAAGCGTTTCGTGATCCATTTCGGCGACGACATCCTGTTCGTCTCGCAGGTCGGTTGGTTCGTCTGGGACGGCGCGCGCTGGCGCAAGGATGATGAAATCAGCCGCGATGTCTCGCCGCTGATCCGTGGCCGCGCACAACAGATGTCCGCGCTGATCGAGCAGGAAATCGATTGGCTCCAGCCTTCGCCCCGTGATCGGCAGCTGATCAACGAGGAACGCGACCTGCGCAAGCGGCGGGCCGAGATCGAGGGGATCGCGGGTTACGCCGATGACGAAAGCCTCATGACCGAGCTGTCAAATCTCGCGAGCCGTCTGCGCAGTATCGATGCCGCGCTCAAGTCCCACAAGGCGCTGATCGGTCGGCGTCTGACTCATGCCAAGAACGCGGGGAACTCGGGGCCGATGTCCAATCTGATCTCCGAGGCGCGCGTCATGCTCGCGCGCTCGGTCGATCAGATGGACAAGGGGGATCTCGACGTTAACACCCTGACCGGCGTGCTGCGCTTCGAGCGGATCACGGGGGATGGCTTCTCGCCGATGTCCGATGTGAAGCTGATCCCGCATGATCGCGGCCAGCTGCTGACCAAGGTCATGCCCGTCGAGTATGACCCCGATGCGAAATGCCCGCGGTTTGACGCCTTCCTCGAGCAGATCCAGCCTAACATCGCGATGCGGCAATTCATTCAGCGCTGGTTCGGCCTGTCGATGAGCGGCCTCGATGTCCAGAAGCTGGCATTCTTCCATGGTGGCGGCGCGAACGGTAAATCGGTCCTGGTCGATCTCATGGGGCGCATGATGGGCGATTACTCCGCCTCGGCCCGTATCGAATCCCTGACCGGCAAGAACAAGAAAGGCGGCTCGGATTCGCAGCCGGACCTGATGCCGCTGATCGCGGCGCGGATGGTGCGGACTTCGGAGCCCGAAGAGGGCGAGCGCCTGCAAGAGGGCTTGATCAAGGCGCTGACTGGTGGCGAGCCGATGATGATCCGCGCGCTTTATGCCGATTTCATCACCTTCCGGCCGATCTTCAAGCTGACCATCTCGGGCAACCACCTTCCCGATATCAGGGGCGGTGACGACGGGATCTGGCGGCGCCTGATGCTGGTCAACTTCCCCGTCCAGATCCCCGAGGAAAAGCGGATCCCGAAAAAGGAGCTGGACGATATCTTGTGGTCCGAGCGATCGGGCATTCTCAACTGGCTGGTCCAAGGGCTGCTGTCCTATCTCGAACGCGGCCTTGCCGAACCGGCCGAGGTCCTCGAGGCGACGGGCAGCTACCGCAAGGACAGCGATCCGATCGGCACCTTCCTCGCCGATGCCGCGATGGTCACCGGCTATGAAGGCGACTTCATGACCGCGCGCGAGTTGGGTGATGCCTTCAATTACTGGATCGAAGAGCGGGGCGAGCAGCGATGGGGCCCGCGCACGGTTTCCTTGAAGCTCAAGGCCAAAGCCGGTGTCTGGCGTCATCCCGAAAACAACAAGACGTTCGCATCAGGCAAGAGCGGCGTCACGGGATATCGCGGCATTCGCCTTGATCCGATCTTCGCACAGCGCATGCGCGAGGCGCAGTCGCGCGACACTGGTAACGCATGGGGGCCGCGATGACCCCGCACCCCACCTTCACACCTATCGACTGGGCGGGCCTGCGGGCCCGTCGCGCATTTCTGGGGTTAGGCCACGAATTTGGGCCAGACGGGCGCGAGTCCGGAAGCGGGTGGGCCGGAGACTTTCGCGGGGTCAGGGGGTGGCGGTCTAGGAAATTCAAACGCTTACGCCGCGTTTTTGGGCTTGAGGGCCAGATGGGCCGGAAAAATCGACATGTATGCGCGCGCGTATTCCCCAAGGGGTTAGGGGGAAAGCAATCCCCGTAAAGGTTCAAATCTCTCGCCCTTCAAGCCCTCAAGCCCAAAAAAGCAATCTAACCCCTTGAAAAGAAACAAACGAGAAAAGCCGGAAGGCCTGATTTTCAAACCCACCTTTCCAAATCTCCAGCCCGTCAAGCCCAACCTAGAAAACCAGACCACAACAGGTAGTAGAATGAATAAGAGGGACCGCAAAATGATGATCGAAAACGGCCAAGGCGTGGTGTTCTCTGTCGATAGCAATGGCGTTGCCGCGCAAATGGATTTGACCGCAAGCCGCGAGATCGTCCGGCAACATGCCAAGGCACAGGCTGCCCGCGTTAACTCGGAACGGTCCCGCCTTGATGCCGTGCTCGATGCTGCTGCTATCCCGGCTGAGTGCGGCCCCGACATTATCGCGGCTCCGGCACGCGGTGGGTTCCGCGTCGATCGCCAGTTCACCATGGTGCCGAACGGCGTCGATGAGAATGGATTGGAAAAGTGGGCAGTTGCGCCGACCGGTTACGGTCACCGCTCGGCCATCCGCGCCGCCGATATCTTCGACCGCATGCAGGCGCAGGCCCTGCGCGCCAAGCGCCCGATGCAGCTGACACCGGGGCAGGTGGCGATTGGTCGTCGTTACCGCAGCCTTGTTGAGATGCTGAACGCGGACGGCTGCAAGCTATCAAGCCTCGATGGTTCCAGCGGATCAGCGGACGGTGGCAACTGGATGGATCGCCGCCTAGAGATCTCGGGCGAGCTGGCAGCCTTGCGCCGCCGGATCGGCGGGCAGGATGCGCTGATGGTGCGGCGGGTGCGCCCGTCGTTGCGTGCGGTTCGCGATGCGGGCGAAGACCCGCGCTGCAAGTTCTCGAACCTCGATGTCGTCGAGCGTGTCTGTGTCGATGACTTCTCGGTCGGCGATGTGCTGCGGCATTACCGGTGGCAGTACAACAGTCGCAACATGAAAGCCGTGCTGGAGGCGCTGAGAGCGGCGCTGGTTAGGATGGAGGGATATTGACCTCAAAAACGATGCTTGACGCTTATGGCACTCTATGAGAGATATTTGGATAGTATCTGGAATTGCGCCCGCAGGGATAACCCCCTAGCGGGCGCAATTCGTTTCGGGGTTAGAGGGGCGCGCCGGTTGTCATGATCGTTGCGCCTTCCATGCCCGCTTCCGCGATTATGACCTCAATCCTGAAATCTTCGTAGCTGAGGACCGGGTTATCCGACCGCCCGAATATCGCCATGGCGTCACGTGTGGAGAAGTAGCCCTTTCCTGACATCTGTCCTTGGGTGGCAGCATACCGGATATCCACCTGGCCATTGGCCGTTGTGCCATCCGCGAAGCTAAGTGTGGCTGCGCCCTTGTAGTTCTTCATGATCGGTTCCTTCGCTTTGGTGAGCAAGGAACGTGATAACGATCAGGCCCTTCACGACAAGGTTAGATTTAATGGACCGGTTTCTCGTGCAGAGATCTCGTTGGATACCGATTGCAATCTTTGTGCGCGGTGAAAGCCAACGCGGTTGGAAGACGTGGTGCAAGCTATGTGATGTGCCAGGTGGGCGCTGGCTCGCTGCGCGGTTGCATTCGAGTTGAGCAGCGCAAGGGCCGGAATGTAATGGCAAGGCTCAAGCAATTGACCCCTCGGGTTGGTGCGTTGCAGCAGCGCGTGCGGCAGCCACAAGGGCAAGCTCGCGTGCGCGATCAGGTTTATGCTTGGCGCAGGTGGTACAAGACCGGCGCATGGCAGCGGCTGCGGTGGCAGTGCATCTCGGCTGCGCTCTTCACCTGCGCCCGCTGCGCGCGAGTCGCCGACAGCCCCGATCTCGTTGCCGACCATTTCCAGCCGCATCGCGGGGATGAGCGGCTGTTCTGGGATCCGGCCAACCTGCAATGCCTGTGTAAGTCCTGCCACGACGGGGCGAAGCAGCGGGAGGAAAGAGCGGGCCATGCCTCCGATCATCGCACCGCCTTCGGTCATGGCGTTCGGGCCTAGGTCGTGTTGACAAAAGGGATTCCCCTCGGGCGTAGGGTATGATTCAAGCTGGCATCTGCGATGGAGACCAGCTTGGCAC
>NZ_JBHMDZ010000015.1:0-95184 GCF_042430175.1 Paracoccus cavernae
GGACCTGGCGCCCGGCGGCTCGATATCCCGACAGAGATACTCTTCTGCCTGCGGCTCAGGGTGGAAAAATCGGGAACCGGCCAAGCCAGTTTTGCCGTCTCCAGGATGCTGGATACCATCCCGGTCGTTTGCCGGAGAGGCAGCCAAACAACACCTTCACCATCAGGCAGAACTGTATCGCAGCATCGCTGAACGCCGGCGGACGCCCCGGACGTCCAGCACTGAGGGTAAGCCAAACCATGTCTCGGTCCAGCCAGACAAGTAGCGAGACGCGCCACTTCAGCGCCTCGTTATATGATTTCCAGTTCTTCGTGCGGTCGCGGGCTGGTGCAGGCTTCGTCATGCCGAGATGTTAACATACAGGATTCGCTTGACGAATCCTGCCGAACGGACAGCTCTGCAACAACGCTGCGTCGCTCAGCCAGAAAAAAATTGCTGATCGATCAGATTTCTTTGCGGCGACCGAGTCGCGCCAGAAGCCTAGAACCAATGGGCCTGACCCCAAGAGGGATTAACTCCACGGGAAGGAAAAATGATGCGTAATATGGATAGCATACAGCCGCCGGTAGGTTTAGGGCATTCATTTGTGCGTGCAAGTTGATGGTTATTGTTGTGCCTATAGCAACGAATAATTATCACGCACGAGGGCACTCGAAAGAATGCCTGATAGCACAAACTATAACCAACTTTATGTTGTTAAGCGTTATTAGAGGTCGCATGGACTTTGTCGAGTTCCAGCCCATGAAGCGTCTGCAGATAACGGTCACTGAGTGGCCTGTGCATTGCAAGCACTTCATGAGGCTGCTTGAAATTGCGAGATCGAAATCGCAAAAAGGAAAGCGCGACGCATGATCGAGCAGGAGTGTTTCACGCCCACTCAGCTTCAATATTTTTCAAATAAATTTACTGATAGCGAATCCTTAGCGGCAAGCATTCCTGGGGGAAAGGTGGATTCTCTGCCAACAGGGCATGTTGATTTCCTCGGAAAAGCTAGATTGGTTGAGCTTGGGCACAATATCGCGCTGCAATCTGCTTGGGCTAACGCTCCGGTTTCTTTTAGAACCGAGTTGGCTAGTGTGGGGGGGGCAACTCACTCTTTTTTCTTTGTGGGTAACAACGCTGCAGACCCGCAATCAGCAGTAGATGGTATTCACCTGAGAACTAATGCCGTTCTTATGCGCCGTAGCGGAGATGTTTCGAACCTCAAGACGTCGAGTGCACTCGATATAGGCGCGGTGTGTATCCCGGATTTGACTCTTCAGCGTGCCTTGTCAGCATTGACGGGCAAAGAAAAAATGGCGACGCCGTTAGTTCGAGGTATGTTGAGAAATGCCGATATGGTTCAGATGGCTAACCTACGTTGCCGATACTCGGACATAATCTCCATGGTCGACGCCGGAAGGTGGGGCACCGCCGCAAATAGCAGGGCACTGACGGACTTTGCAGGTGATGGAATCATCACCGGTATAGTCAAGCTTCTTGATACAGGCGACTTGAAGATCGATCACTTGGCACATCGACTGCAAACTGCTTCAATGCGTAGGATCGATCAGCTGATTGATGAGGACAGTGATTGCCTGATCGGATTGCAAGAGCTATGCGAAGGTGCCCGGCTTTCGCTGAGAACTATCGAATCGATCATTCGCCGCCGTATGGGTATGACCGCGCATTCCTACTTGCAACGGCGTCGTCTTAGCCGTGTGCGCCAGGCTCTGCTGACTCCCCGCGAGATAAGGACGGTTACCTCTATCGCTATGGATCACGGATTTACACATTTGGGTCGTTTTTCGGCTTTCTATCGACAGATGTACGGCGAATTACCGTCAGAAACACTGCGCAAGGCTACTGGGAGATTAATCAGTAGTCCTCCTCATGATAAGGGCTGCGTGAGTAGAACTTCCTCAGCAGAATCGATGAAGACCTCCTGATAAAGAAGAAGAGATTCACTGAATCTCAAATCATGGGAAGGATTACCGGGTACAGCATCGGTTTGTCGGAAAGTTCCCTGGGAGCCGATCCGGTGTTTTCTCGACTGTGCATCGCCGATTGCTCCGGTACAAGGAGCAATCCACATACGAAAAATAGACTATGGCGAGGCGGTATGGTATTGTTCATTTGGTTAGAATTGTCCAGATTGGCGATAATGCCGAGCCGCCGTCCTCCATCACGTGCGCAAAATAAGGTGGTCGGTTGACTCGGCAGGTGGATAATCCTCTCTATGATTAAGGTGCTGCATAAGTAGAGTTTTCTCGTGAGCCGAGCGCTGAGGAGATTCGAATGGCGTTGTTGCAGAACTCGTGTCCGGCAGGATTCACCTTGCGAATCCGGTAGGTTAAGAGGCTTGTCATGAGCAAGCCTGAAGCCGCCCGCTACCGCACGACGAACTGGAAGTCTTACAACGAAGCCCTGAAGCGGCGTGGCTCGCTGTTGATCTGGCTCGACAAGGACATGGTTTGGCTCGCCGCCAAGGCTGGGCGTCCGGGCCGACCGCCGGTGTTCTCCGATGCTGCGATACAGTTCTGCCTGATGGTGAAGGTGTTGTTTGGCTGCCTCTCCGGCAGACGATCGGGATGGTATCCAGCATCCTGGAGATGGCAAAACTGGCCTGGCCGGTTCCCGATTTTTCCACCCTGAGCCGCAGGCAGAAGAGTATCTCTGTCGGGATATCGAGCCGCCGGGCGCCAGGTCCGCTGAAGCTACTGGTGGACAGCACCGGCATCACACCCGCCCAGAAACTGAAAATGGCTGCGTGAAGTCTACGGCCAAACCCCGTTAAGACGGGGAGGATTACCAGGTCAGGTTAAGTTTGATCTCGTGCGGAATATGGATAGCAAAAACTAAGATGGCGTGTTCTGAGATGGTAGACGCCTTTGTCGCTGTCGCTTCTTCCGACCTGTTGGAATAGTCGAAACGTAAAATACGGTTGGCTCGAAAAAAAGACACAAAAATGGCAAGATATCCGAGGTTCCCGTGACGTCCCCCCCTAATATCCAACCTGAGTTTCCTAGCCCAGAAGCCATCTCTGCCTACGGCGCCCTTAGCTTTCTTTATATGCACTCCTCGCGCCATGCAGAATGGTCCTTACGCGATATTCGCCGGATCGTGCAGCCGCCTGTCGACCTGAAACAGACCCGGATTTTTTATTACGACGGTGTGCCCCGCGCGGCTTGTACTTGGGCGCACCTTAATGACCAGGCCGAGCGTCAGCTTCTGGCCGGGGCCTCTCTGAAACCTGCTCAATGGCGCAGTGGACCGCAGTTATGGCTGATGGAAATCATAGCACCCTATGAACAAGGCACCGGGGCCAACGCCTTTAGAGCATTCATGGAGCACATTCCCGATGGCATCCAAAGCTTCCACTATTTGCGAGTGAGCGCTGCGGGCAAAGTGCGGCGCGTCGTGAAGTCGACACGCCTGCGTGATGGCTCGTGGGGGGCAAAAATCATTAGGACTGAAGCTGAAAGGAATTAAGAATGGGTATCAACCTTACGGATACGACCAATAACCCGGCTATCGTACTGTCCCATGGGACTGAGGAAAGCCCTGGGAACTATGATAATTATACCTACACCATCGACATCAACCAGTTCAGCGACCCCAGCCAGGTGATCACCATCACCGGCGACTGGGGTCGGTCGGACAACCCCGACCTTGATGGTGACGAAACGACGAACGGCGGCGAATACGTCGCGGCACAGATTCCGAACCCCGGCGGCGGTATGTTCTTCGGAAATCTCTCCGTCGATCTGCAAACTGGCAATATGAACTGGAGCTTCACTGTCGCCGAGTTGCAGCAATTTGCTGGGCAGAACTATGACGTTTACTTCGTCGGAAAATATGCCAACCAGAACAGTGATTCTGACCTGTTGAAGCTGGTCATCACCTGCTTCCTGGACGGTACGATGATCGCCACTCCAGCGGGGGAAACCGAAGTTGAGAAGCTGGCCATCGGCGATCTGATCACGAGTGCAGATGGACGGTCCGTTCCGGTCAAATGGATCGGGCGCAAGTTGATCACAAATCACGTCATGCTGTCGGACAAGGCCGCGCCAGTTCGCGTTGCAGCGGGGGCACTTGGCGGTGGTTTGCCGCACAGCGATCTGCTGCTGTCGGCCGATCACGGGCTGATCGTCGCCGGTATGGTGGTGAATGCCGGGGCGTTGGTGAACGGGGGCACGATCTGCTTCGTCGATCTAGCTGATATGCCTTCCGAATTCACCTATTACCATATCGAAACCGAAGCGCATGACGAAATTCTGGCTAATGGTCTGCGCGCTGAAACCTTGGTCGACTACATCGGTCGCAAAGGCTTCGACAATTACGCGGAATATCTGGACCTTTACGGCTGCGATCGAATCATCCCAGAAATGAAGCGTTTGCGTATTGCCTCGCGCCGTCAGCTTCCGAGTGCACTGCGCGACCAGCTGGGGATTGCCGCATTCAGCGACGGGGTCGAGGCCCAAATCGAGGCATTTGGCAAGGCAGCCTAAGCTCTACGCTTTGTTCGACATCACGGCCGGCCATCTTCAAGGTGGCCGGCTGCGCCTTAAAGCCTGAATTATCACTTACACAATTACACTATGTTTCGGATTCTGCCCCCATTTGATCACTGGTCCAGAACCGCGGCCAACCCGACCGTCGCGCCTGAATGCGGGTTGAGCGAACCATGACCTCAACAGCGCAATCACGCTCGTCCGCACCCACACTCTCCGCACCAGTGGAGACAGGCCTATTGCGCGCTCATGAGTTGCGCCAGCAGGGGCGACACGAGCAAAGTATCTTGTGCCTTGAAGATCTTCTGCGCATCTATCCCCGTCATGGGAAAATCTGGTACGGGCTGTCGCTGTCGCATCGGCTGGCGGGGAATTACGACGACAGCATCAGCTTTTGCGATCAGATCCTTGCGGTTCAACCCGGCAATATCGCCGCTTTGGGCGGGCGGGTGGACACCGCCCTGCGGCTGAACCGCTTATCGCAGGCGCTGGAGTATATGAGCGCTGCATGCGACGCCGCTCCGGATCACCTGCCATTTCAGCTTCGCCGCTGCGGACTGCTACGGCAGGCTGGGCAGATCGCACGTGCGCAGGATCTAGCGGTAGAGCTGCACCAGCGCCAACCCGATCTGCCCGGTCTTCAGGCCGAACTAGCCTTCATCGCCCAGGCTGATGGCCGTCCTTTCGACTGTCTGGCGGCCTGTTCGGCGGCACTGGCGCAAACGCCCGGCGATGCGCGGTTGGTGTTGGAGAAGATCAATGCCTTGACTGCTCTACGCCGTTATAGCGAGGCGCTCGCGCAGGCCGAGGCCTTTCTTGCAGCTACCCCGGATCATCCCGCCATCCAGCTACGCCGGGGCTGCCTGCTTTACCAACTGGGGCGCGCGCAAGAGAGCATCAGGTTTCTGTCAGCCTTGGCGCAGCAGCAGCCGCACAATGCCCATATTCTGCTGAATTTGGCGCGTGCCTATCGCCATGGGCAGCAGCATGTCGCGAGCCTTGCGATTCTGGACCGATTGTTGGCTCAAGATCCACAACATTGCGGCGCTCTTCAGGAAAAGCTCGAAACACTTCATCTGGCCGGACATGCCGAAGAACTATCGCGCCTCGTGCAAGAGCTAGCGGATCACTGGGCGGTTGCTGTGCAATCGGCGCAGCGTCTGGCTTTTGGCAGGTTGCTGTGCCGGGGTCTGGCCCATCTTGCAGATGATCAGGCGGGCGAGCTGCTGCGGCGCAATCGCGATAGGCTGGTCACTTTAGGTACTGAACTGTCTGTTGATCTGATTTGGCCGATCTACCGCCGGGCCGATCTTATGGGGCACGGACCGCAGTTTGATGCCTTGGCACGCGCACTTATGGATAAAGACAAGATCGGGCTCAGCACGGCTCGAGCTATCCTGCAAGCCAGTTATCGCGCAGGCATACCACATTGGCACCGGATTGGCCTGCATGTTTCCGATCGTGTCCCGGCCATCGATCGCGCCCGAGTGCTGATGGATCTGGCGGCGTTGTCGGGCTTGCCTGCAAAGGCGCTGGCGCTTCGGCACAAGAGTCCGGCGCGCGCAGGAGCGGATGCAGGGCTGCAGATTGCGATGCTCTTGCGCCAACAAGGCCGGTCGCGAGTAGCAGCCCGATATCTGGGGCTGGTCTGGCGGCACAACCCCGACGATCCAACTGTGCTGCGGGAATATATCAGCAGCCTCTGTGGGGCCGGACTGGGTGCCCGCGCCAAGCAAGTGCTGGCAGCCGCGACCCTGCGTCAGCCCGAGATGTCGCCCAACTGGCGCCGAGTCATCGCACAGGGCTGGGCCGAGTTGGATCACTTGTCCCGCGCCACAGATCTTTGGGCCGAAGGCGATGCGGCAATGATCCCGCATGCCGACTGGTATGTAGCGAATGCGCTGTCGCGAACGGAGGCCAAGGCGCTGAATCCTTTACGTCAACGCCTATGGCAGGACAACTCGCGGCGGCATCTCGCGCCGTCGATACAGGGGTTTCTGCTGGCTGAGGCGGTGCAGCTCGGGGTCCCGGCCCTTGACGCCACCGAGACAACCTTACACGCCATGGCGGTTGTTGCGCGTTGGACCGAAGGGCCTGAACGCAACCCTGCGCCATACTCCCGACCGGTGCCGCACAGCATCGTGCAGTTCTGGAGTCAGGGCACGCCACCACCACAGGTCGCCGGAGCCGTAACTTCGTGGCAGGGCGCGGCAGGCTTTGCGCATCAGTTGTTTGACCGTGATGCCGCGAAAGATTTCCTGCTGGAGCGGTTGGGCGCTGACTGGCTACGTGCGTTTGGCCGAGCCGGTTCTGCAACAGAGGAAAGCGATTTCTTCCGCCTGTGTCATCTCGGCTTGCTCGGAGGAATCTACGCCGATTGCGATGACTGGCTGACCGGAGATGCTGCCCAACTAGTCTGCGGCCCCTCTTGTCTGACGGTCTTTCGCGAACCGACGGGGGCGGTCGGCAACAATTTGATCGTCGCTCCGCCTCGGCATCCGGCAATCCTGTGGGCAGCGATCTGCGCGAAGCGCGCGTTGGAGGAGCGACACAATGAAACCATCTGGGGAAAAACCGGGCCGGGTCTTCTGACCCGGGCAGTCGCCTGGCACATCCAGAAAGCCGCAGCGTCTGGCAACGCGCCGTCGCTGCGTATTCTGCCCCGCTGGCAATTGGGACGGATCGTCCAGTTTCACAGCCCGCTGTCGTACAAATCCAGCAAATCCTACTGGAATCGCCAAGATGTGGCAGGTGCACTCAATGGCCTAGCCGCCCATCTCCCTCCCGTGTAAGTGGCAAAGACATGACCGCTGACTCAAGCAGCCCGACGGCACGGGAATATGGACGCCAACGATTTGGCCGCAATCAAAATCACATCACCTTGTCCGCTAGGGTGGTTTCGCTTTTTCGCCAGGCCTCATGCTAGGGCTGTTGCAAAGGATTTCGACATGAACCGCATTATCAGTAAGCTTCAATTCCGCCGGTCCGAGACAAGCGCCACCCCGCCCGAGATCGCGGGCCATATTGACGGCATCCGTGACCAAGATATCGTCGGCTGGATCCACATGAATGGGCGTTCCGAACCGCTGACGATCGATCTTCTGGTAGATGGTCAGGAAGTCGCCTTGACGATTACGGCTGATGATCATCGTTCTGATGTCGAGGCAGCGGGGTTCGGCGATGGCCGTCACGGCTTCCATTGTACCATGCCCACGACCGATGGTTATGGCCAACCCTGGCAGGATGGCCAGAGCGTGCTTATCGAATTACGCCTTGCCGGTACGCCGCAAACACTCATGCAACAGCAAATCACGTTGCGCTCGCCCGAAACAGACGCCACCATATTGGACTGCGATGGCCGCATTGAAAAGCTAACCGAGACCTACCTGCGTGGTTGGGTGACCAATCGCCAGAATGTCAGCCAGATCTTGCGAGCGGATGTGCTGATCAACGGCACCTTTTTCTGCAAGGCGCTGAATGATCAACCCCGCGACGATCTTGTGCGTCAGGGTCTGTCCAAGGGGGCCGGCGGCGTGCGGATTTCCCTGCCTCTGCGCCAGCTTGGTAGGGGGACGCATGAAGTCTCTTTGCAATTTCCCGATGGCAAGCTGATCAGCAAGACCGTCGAAGTCCGAGGCGATCACTATCGACCCGCCCCAACCGCGCGGATCGCGCCTGCCGATTGCGCGGTAATTGTGCCGGTCTATAACGCAGCTGAGGACGTGGCGATCTGTTTAGAACGCCTGCGGGCCTATACCCCGCCCGAGGTCGATATCCTGTTCGTCGACGATGCCTCGCCCGATCCGCAAATTGCTAGGCTGCTGGAGCAGGCTCGAGATATCCCGAATTTGCGCGTACTACGCAATAACCACAATCTGGGCTTCACCGGCACTGTAAACAGAGGCATGGCAGAGGTTGGGCGCAAGCATCCGATCTTGCTGAACAGCGATGCTCGCGTAACGCCGAACTGGATTGCCGGCCTGTTGGCGGCCGCAAGGTCACGCCCGCGGGTCGCTACGGTGACGCCGATGTCGGACCGCGCCGGTGCCTTTTCTGCGCCTGAGTTGGGCAATGACAACGGCCTGCCACCAGGCGTTGATGAAATCACCTTTGCCCGTGCGTTCCGGCGCCGCGCGCTTGGCCTTTATCCTCAAGTGCCCACCGGCAACGGCTTTTGCATGTTCATTCATCGCGCCTGTCTGGATGAAGTCGGTGCCTTGGATGTCGCGGCATTTCCTCGCGGCTATGGCGAAGAAAACGATTTTTGTATGCGAGCAGGTCGCGCGGGTTGGCTGCATCTGATTGACGATCGTACCTATGTGTTTCATGACCGCTCGAAAAGCTTTGGCAGTGCCAAAGATGGGCTGATGAAGGCAGGTCGTGCAGTGATCGACGCCCGCTACCCTGAATACAAGAAGGCCATCCGAGTCTTTTCGCATGGGGATGACCTGGCACTGGCCCGGATGCAGGCGCGCCGCTCACAAGCCGATTGCCTGAACCCACGCGTCTCTCTGCCTCGGACGCTATATGTCGTGGCGACCCAGACGGGCGGCACTCCGCAGACCAATCTGGATCTAATGGCCGCACTACAAGACAGCCGCGATGCCTGGCTGCTACGCTGCGATTCCAAGCATTTAGTGCTGTCACATTTGCAGGATGGCAAGCTGGTCGAGATTGCCAGTCGTGAACTTAGCGACCCGATCGAACCTATCCGCCATGTCTCGACAGAATATGATGAAACAGTGGCGGGCTGGCTGCAACGCTTTGAATTCGAAGTCGTTCATATCCGCCATCTGGCCTGGCACAGCCTGAATTTGCCGCAGCTGGCTAAGTTGGCAGGTTGTACGGTGGTGTTCTCGTTCCATGATTTTTATACGATCTGCCCCTCGATCAAGTTGTTGCAGGACGATGGGGTCTTCTACGGCGGTGACCTGCAACAGCTGACCGGCGAGGTTACCCCCGAGCTTTGGAAGCCCGATACCATGCCGCCCGCCGGAATGGGTTGGATCCGCTTCTGGCGCGAACGCTTCGACCGAGCACTGTCGTGCTGCGATGCTTTTGTAACCACTTCGGACAGTGCCAGAGCTCGACTTCTGGCGGGACTGCCGGCGATTGAGCCCGCGCGTTTTTTCGTCATCCCGCATGGCCGCGATTTCTCTAAATTGCTGCGGCTTCGGCAGGTGCCCCGACATGGGCAGCCGATCCGCATTCTGGTGCCGGGCAATATAAGCACAGCGAAAGGGCTGGGCGTGATCCGTGCGTTGCTTGAGATAGACCGCGAGCACCTGTTGGAGTTTCACGTACTGGGTCGCACAGAGTCTTCGGTGAAGATTAACGACCCCCGGCTCATCGGGCATGGCGTCTATAACCGCGAGGAATTCACCAGCCGTGTCCAGAGCTTGAACATCCATCTGGGTGCGGTGTTTTCGATATGGGACGAGACCTATTGCCACACATTGACCGAATTGTGGTCAGCGGGCGTTCCAGCGCTGGTATTTGATTTCCCAACAGTGGCGGGTCGTGTGCGCGCCAGCGGTGCGGGCTGGATTCTTCCACATCAGGATATCGAGCAACTTTACCGTAAACTTCTTGAAATTGCGTTTGATACTGCTGAACAGAATCGCGCTGATCTGGCGGTTGCAGCCTGGCAGAGCGGGCCAGGAATGGCGGAATCGACCGGGCTTATGGCTGCGCGCTATCTGAACCTGTACCGCAGGGCACAGGGACAAAATACCCTGCCGGTGGTCGGCGTTGTGTCGGCGTCCGAGGATAAGGCACTGTCAGCAGGAGGTGGCGTCTGGCAACAGGTGGACCCGACCACACAAGACGAGTGCATTTGTGTTGCTATGTCGGCACAAGCACTGTTGGCCAATCTGGAGATTGGCAGTCTAGACGGCGCTCTGGTGCAGATCGACGCCGTGCCTGTCACCTTGGCTGCTAACTTACTAGAAACGCTACAGCAGGCGAGGATTCCTCACCGTATTACCAAGCCTGAGCACTCCGAACACATTGACGCTTCCGCATAGTATATCGGGTGCCGTCGCGTCTTGTGACGGCACCCGATTGATCTTTAACTATAATATTCAGACAGTGAAAGCTTCACTGCACAATGAATTTTCTCTACATGCGCAATCTATACCGCACTCACGATTTCTGGATGATACTGAGGCGCATTGTCTGCATTCATCTTTTCAACCGCCTCAATCGCGGCGTTTATATCAGAAAAAACGATATGGCGCATTTGCCAAGGGGCATAGCGCCACCACTTTAACGCCAGCAGCCGCTTCTTGGTTTTTTCATCAAAGCGCTCGCCTATCTTTCGGGCAGGAACACCGCCAACAATGTCATAGGGGGCCACATCTTTTGTTACCACAGCTCCTGCGCCAATGATAGCTCCATCCCCAACATTAACGCCCGCAATGATAATCGCGTTGTTTCCGATCCAGACATCATTCCCGATGACCGTACGGCGCAATACCTCGGCATGTGCCTTCCTAGTCAGTTGCGGGTCAACTGCATCGGTCTGATAGTCCGTTCTGTTACTCCATTTTTTGGCTTCATTCATATTAAAGCGATAGCTTTGTTGATATTGGAATGGGCTTGTCGAGAGCCACTTGGTGGGGTGATTTGGCTGCCCAATTACAATTCCTGCTGCAATAGAGCAGTAACGGCCAATATCAGTTGTATATACCCGACCATCCGCAAGATAGGTAAATGCACCCAGCCAGCACTTTCCGCTGAATGAGGCACGATTGCTGCGGGCCGGAGGCTCGAATGAAAGAGACCCCAGAGAGTTAATGCTGCGAATATTCACATCAAGCCCTCTGGCTTTCAGTTCCGTAAGATCAAGACGATCAACAGGCATCGGGTCCTCGGTTTGTATAATATTTGCAATTATCTACTTGAAGCGGCAGTAAGTAGATAGACTGTACCGCAAACCTATCGAGCTCAGTTCGGTGTGCACAGAGGTCGACGCTACTTTCGCTTCAGGAGGGCCTTGTTGCGCAAATCCGGGGGGATTCATCTCGTGAATCCAGCATGCTAGCTGGGCAGCATGAGCAAACCTTCGAAGCCGACCTACAAGACCACCAACTGGCAAGCGTATAATCGGGCGCTGAGGCAGCGCGGGTCGCTGACTGTCTGGTTCGATCCCTCGATGCAGTGGGAAGCCATTCCGTCGGGGCGTCGCGGCCGTCAGCAGGCCTATAGCGACGCGGCGATCCAGGCCTGCCTCACCCTCAAGGTCTTCCTCGGGCTGCCGCTCCGCCAAGCGACCGGTTTCGTGGCGAGCCTGCTCGAACTGTCCGGGCTCGGCTGGTCCGTGCCGGACTTCAGCACTCTGTCACGCCGCCAGAAAACATTGAACGTGACCATCCCGTATCGCGGCTCCAAGGGGCCGCTGCACCTGCTCGTGGACAGCACCGGCATCAAGGTTGAAGGCGAAGGCGAGTGGCACACGCGCAAGCATGGCGGCTCGAAACGGCGCGTGTGGCGCAAGATCCACCTCGGAATCGACGAGGAAACATTGGAGGTTCGGGCCGTCGAGGTCACGTCCAGCAATGTCGGTGATGCGCCGATGCTGCCGGACCTGCTTGCCCAGATCCCGGCGGAGGAGGAGATCGCCAGCGTCACCGCCGACGGTGCCTATGACACCCGCGCCTGCCATGACGCCATCGCCGCCCGCGATGCTGCAGCTATCATCCCGCCGAGACGGAATGCGAGGCCATGGAAGCCGGACACAGCCGGAGCCCGGGCGCGCAACGAGATCCTGCGAGCATCGAAGCACTTGGGCCGGGCGCTCTGGCGGAACTGGAGCGGGTATCACCGCCGCAGCCGGGTCGAAACGAAAATGAACTGCGTGAAGCTGCTCGGCCAGCGGCTGATGTCGCGGGACTTCGACCGCCAGGTGGCAGAGGTCCAGATCCGCGCGGCGGTCCTCAACCGCTTCACGGCACTCGGTATCCCCATGACCGTGGCCGCACGATAAGTGTATCCGGGGAAAGGGGAAGTGCGGTCATCAGCTGATTTGCGCAACAGCGCCCGTGGAAATGGGTCATGCCTCGGCCTCCGAAACGGAAGGCAGAACCTCGAACGAGGCGAACAGTGGGACCGCCCAATTGACCGCACTGGCAAGCATGGCGATGCGCGGGGCAATCGCATGAGCATGGTCGCGCGGCAGGCGGTAGCGCAGCACGACACGGGCATCAGGGGCGACGGGGCATTCCCCACCCTTCCACGCATAGGCAACGCCGGTGCGGTAAGCAGGCGCGGCTAAATCGGCCAGCGCGTCGATCATCGCCGAAACCTTATCGGCGCGGTCGATCCAGTAGGCGCGGCCCTCGGCATCGCCTTTGCGGCTTGCTTCGCGGGCCATAGCGCGGGCGTGGATCTCATCGGCAATCAGGCCGGTTCTGTCGGGGGTGTCGAACATTGCATTCTCCCGGTGAAAATGGGGTTCAGCAGGCTCGGGTTCGTCGCTGCTGATGGGGAGGAAAATGCATTAATACATATTTTTGCGTAGCCAAAATGCACATTCTGCCCCGCCCTAACCGGCGCCCACCGATCGGACAGCAAAAAGCCCGTCGGTGAATGAGCAGGATCACTCCGACATGGGGTGTAAAATTTCCCGTAATCGTGTATGATCAGTAATCCGTTCGGTATGCCCGTTCGGTGCTATTGGAGGACCAAACATGGTCCGCGAACGAGAAGAGCGCGCGAGAGAGAGAGCGATGTTGCGCCGCGCAAGCGAGGCGCTGAAACCATCGCCCTCAGATATCGAACTCGATGAGCGCGCATCACGAACATTGGATGAGATGGAGCGCAGGGATGAGTTTGCAGCACGAGCTGTAGTGCGCCGTGAGAGCGATCGCATCGCCAAAAAGGCGAAACGGGAAGAAGCTACGCGAGATCTTGCATGGCGAGGCATCCACGATCTGAGCAAGGTGCGCTGATATCGCGTCTTATTTGGTTGTGGGTAAATTCGGGTCGTTATGATAGTTTAGGCTATCCCGACGGTATGCCCGCTGGGTGTTATGGAGGGCCTGCTTATGGGCCAAAATCCAAGAGATGGTCGGCGACGCTACTCCGCCTTGCAACCGTCCGCAGATGAGATCGACAACCTCAGAACGAACAAACAAGTTGATCAGGCATTTAAAGATGCAGTCGACAAACTTGATCGGGATGAGGTCAGCGCAATGCAAGTAAAGCTTGAAGAAGACCGTATATCGACTTGGAAACGCCATTTCGATGCGCTTGGCGGATCATAGCCTGCATCTAGAAAGGCGGCGAGGAGCGCCTCGCCGCCTTTCGATAGCACAAAATTTCCGCCGGTTATGCCAATACATCTCACTCAAATTCGTCTTTATATGCTATAATCGATACATCCGCGCGGTATCGCTACGCGGTGCTATGGAAAGGCCTGCACATGGGTCACAATCCGAGAAGCGGCAAGCATAGGGATGGTAGCCAGATCCCGGCCGCTAGTTACCTGAGCCACAAAATGACAGCCCTAGAGGCTGACATTGCCTACCAACGCGCCATCGATAGGCTGGATCTATCAATCAACGTTGCCGAACAGCATATAATCGACCACTCAGCGGTAGCTATAGCCAAGCGCCACAGTGATGTGTTGATGTGGCTGGGTTTGGTAGGTTGAAGCAGTTTGCGGCGAGGAAACCTCGCCGCTTTTCAATTGCGCACCAAAAAGCCCGCCGGTTAGGGCAAGCTGTTGGACAGGCGAATTTTATTTATCAGGCAGAAAGGGGTGGTCGGCGCCCCTCTATCTCTTGGGCCTGCCTTATGCGCTCGGCAATTTCTCCATACTTCCCGAAGCTGACGCCGCAGCTGTTGCAGTGCGCCATGGTGTCATCATTCCAACCATCTGGAAGCGTGATTTTCGCAGGGCTGTCACCACAGGAGGGGCAGGGAAAGCTCAGTACTGGCGTATGTTCGCTCAATGCAGATCTCCTTACTTAAGAGGGTTTTATAGGCAAGGAGGGAAAAAATAAGAACCCCGCCAAAGGGCGGGGTGGTTGGGGGCATGTGTCCACTACAACCCCGATGCCGTCAACTGTTCCGGATCAGCTTCGCCGCCTTCAGCAGGACCTCCGCCACTGCAGGGTGTACCGCGTGAGCAGCTGCCTCATAGTGCCTCGCCAGATCCTGCCAGCGCCCTGGGGCATGTTGAGGTGGATTAAGCAGGAAATCGAGTAGGAAGGCCTCGATTGCCTCCTTATCTGTTGGTTTCGACACCTCAGTCATCCCATTCCGTCGTTGGCCGCGTCAGCCTCACCGACCAAGCCTCCAGCAGCCGCGCGGCCCCGAAGTCGCCATGCTTCACGCGCTCGTCAGCTGCCATCTGAAGGAGGGCAGGGAGCTCCTCGATGTCGACCGCCCCGGCTGCTCAGTCTGGAGCCGAAGCAGCCCGAGAATGACGCGGGTTGCCGCCGACCACTGGTCGGGATGCTCGGGGTAATCCATCAGATTGAATAGCCCCGAGTTTCTTAGACACCTTCGCGTCTCATCATCTGCTGCCGCTCGAACTCGGCAGGCGACAGCATTCCGTTCCTCACATGCTTGCGCTTCGGATTGTAGAACATCTCGATGTAATCGAACACGTCCTGCCTTGCGTCTTCGCGGGTCCGGTAGGTCCTGCGCCTGATCCGCTCGCGCTTGAGGAGGTTGAAGAAGCTTTCGGCGACTGCGTTGTCGTGGCAGTTGCCGCGGCGGCTCATCGAATGCTCAAGGTTGTGGGCGCGTGAGGCAACGCAGCCCAATCCATGCTGGTGAACTGGCTGCCCTGATCGGAGTGGATCAGCACCTTTCCCTTCGGCTTTCGCCGCCAGACAGCCATGAGCAGAGCTTGCAAGACGACATCCGTTGTTTGCCTGCTTTGCATCGACCAACCAATCACGCGCCGGGAATAGAGGTCGATGACCACCGCGAGGTAGGCAAAGCCCTCCTGCGTCCGGATGTAGGTGATGTCCGTCACCCACACCCTGTCTGGCGCAGCGACGTCGAACTGCCGGTCGAGAGTATTGTCGACCACGACCGATGGCTTGCCACCATAGCTGCCAGGGCGGCGCTTATAGCCGATCTCCGCCTTGATCCCCGCAAGCTGGGCTAATCTGGCCACCCGGTTCGGACAGATGCTTTCGCCCTGCTCAACCAGATCGTCATGCAGCTTGCGATATCCGTAGACTTTCCCACTCTCCGTCCAGGCGCTCCGCAGCAGTTCAGTCTGGCGCCTGTCTTCTTGAGCTCGCGCACTCATCGGGGCCTGTAGCCAAGCATAGAATCCGCTCGGCTGGATGCGCAAACACCGGCACATGGCTCGGACAGAAACCTGCCCCCGATGCTCGGCCACGAACGCCGTCGCCATTGGGCTTGAACCAATGGCGCTCCAATGGCTCCACTCACTTTGCATACCGAGCGAAATACGCGCTCGCCACTGTCCTCGGACCGATGGCGGACAATGGCTCGCCTTTTTTAGGATATCGCGCTCCTCGGAAACCCGTGCCAGTTCCCGCTTCAGCAGGCGGATCTCGGCATCCTTCTCGGTCTCACCTGATGCCGTCTTCGCGAACTTGCGCTTCCAGGCATAGAGCGAGTGCTTGCTCACCCCGAGCCTTTCAGAAACCTCGCTGACCGGGTAGCCCCGCTCCGTGATCTGAGCGACCGCATCGCGCTTGAAGTCGTCGCTGAAAGTGGCTGTGCCCATCATGGCCTCCTTGCCTCAAAATTAGCAAAGAAGGCGTCCACGAAACATGGGGCTATTCAGATCCGTTCCTTCTTGTGCCGCATCCGTTAAACAGCGTGAGGCAGCGTGCTCTTGGCAACCCTGGCTGCATCGTCTGCCCACTTCATGAGAAGCTGACCAGCTAGGTGATCGCCATTCCTTTCTCGCTCTTGCGCGGCGACGGTGAGCCATTTCTCTAAATCGACGGGCTTGATCAGCCCAGGATTTTGAGTGGTCAAATAGATGATTTGAAGCAAGTGGTTCGCAGCTGCGTCGAACTGATCGTTTTCCAGACTCTATTCCTTGACTATCTGCGTCATGACTACAGTCGCTCCACCTTACTGACCGACAGTGCCAGAATTAAACCTTCTTCCCCAGCCAGATCACCTTGCCGACTACATGAATATCCGTTCGGGCCATCTTGCTTGGCGGATAGGCCGAGTTGTCGGAGATAATCATCACGTCACCATCTGACGCGCGCCCCACGCGCTTGACGTGCAGCGCATCCCCGAAGCGCAGGACGAACAGCCCGTCGTAATCAAGGCTCGTCTTCGACGTGTCGAGCATGACCACATCGTCATCCTTGATTGTCGGATCCATGCTTTCGCCCTTCACCCCGATCACTTTAAGGAAGCGCGGGTGCGTCTTGGTGACCCTCTCGAGGTATCCAAGCGGGAACGAAATCCGGTCGATTACATCCTCTGCCTCGACTATCGCGCCGTGGCCGGCGCTCGCGCGCACATCGTGTACGTCAACCATCGCGGAGCCGTTGTTGTCGTCGCCGTCGCGTGCTGGCGCGCTGACTATGGTTCCCGAAGCTCCCGGCATGAATGGCAGGTAAGGAACCCCCGTCGCGGTCTGTATCTTGTCGAGCGTCCTTCTGGACAGGTCGAACTTGTGATCGGGACTATTGAGGGGGCGCGTCAGGGTCGTGGAGGAAACGCCAGCCGCAGCCGCCAGCGAGGTGGCATTCATGCCGCACTCGCTCATGACGTGGGTGATGTAATTCAGGGTCCAATTATCAGGCATATCTGCACTCTATGTGCAAACATGCATCAACGTCACGCTGCATTAATGCATTGACGGCAGATGTGCAGTAATACATATTCTGTGCATGGAGGCTCAATCTATGCACATCATCCACCCCGACAACATTCCAGAGATGGAGATTGCCCTCGCGAAGCGGGGCATTCCGGTCGCTGAAATGTGCCGCATGGCCTCGGTCGCCGAAACGACTTGGGGCCGCTGGAAGCGCAAGGAGGTTAGCCCGACCTTTCGCTCTTGGGATCCGGTCGCGACCGCCTTTCTCCAACAGAGGTGGTTCGGTTGATCTGAACAGTTCCCGGGCGTTTTCTAAGTGGTTTTCCGCCTCAGTTATGCCGCCACCGCATCGGGCATCGGCTGGTTGAAGTAGGCCTGATCGGGGGTTTTCCCGTCAAGCGATGAATGCGGCCGGCGGCTGTTGTAAAAGCCGAGATAGCGGCCGATCCCGGCGCGGGCCTCGGCCACGCTGGCATAGGCGCGCAGGTAGACCTCCTCGTATTTGACGGTCCGCCACAAGCGCTCGATGAAGACGTTGTCCCGCCATGCGCCCTTGCCATCCATGCTGATCTTGATCTCGCGGGCGGCCAGCACCTTGATGAAGTTGGTGGAGGTGAACTGGCTTCCCTGGACGCCCTTCTAAGCGTCAAGACGCAATTTGGGTTCGGTTGATCTCTTTGCTCCGGCTTTGAATGATGCCGTAAACCTCGCGGGCGATGTAGCGCTTGAGGCAGCGGATCGCTTCCATCTTCGTGCTGCCAGTCGCGATCCGCTTTCGAAAATAGGCCTTCGTGGTCTCGTCTAAACACAGGCGTCCAACCGCGATAATGTGGAGGGCGCTATTGGCAGCGCGATCACCTCCGCGGTTCAGGCGATGCCTAGTGGTCTTGCCAGATGATGCAGGCACTGGACTGACACCGCAAAGGGCCGCGAGGCCCGCCTCAGAGGAGAGGCGCTCGGGGTTGTCGCCGGACGTCAGCAGGAGTTGCGCGGCGCTGTTGACCCCGACCGCAGGTCTCGCAGGCAACTCAGGTGCCAGATCCTTGACGATTGCCTCGCACATGACGTCCAGATCCGCGATTTCATCATGGAGTTCGAGATAACGGCGTGCCAGTGATCGCAAGGATATCCGATAAGCCTCTTCGACCTGCCGATAACCCGTCATGTCCGGTCGCGAGGCTGCGAGCGTGCGGATCAACTGCATGCGGGTCATGCTCCGCAATTGATCGCGCAGTTTGTCTGGCGCACAGACGATAGTGGTCTGGATGATCTGCAGTGCAATCCGGCGCGCCTGCGGGGCCGTCTTTCGGCAAACTCTTAGAACTCTGAGGCTTTCCACCAGAACATCCCGGCTGCGGGGTGTCACCGTGCGGCGCTCCGCATAGGCCGCATGAGCCGCGCTCTCTGCATCGAATGTATCGTTTTTACCCCGACGCCTGCGTGCGAGCCTGTCCGGTCCCGTCACTTCAAGAACCTCCAGAGATGCAGCTCGCAGGTAACGCAGGAGACCCGCGCCGTAGCTGCCCGAGCATTCAACGGCAAGCCGATCCGACTTGGCGCGAGCAGATGCTCAAAGCGATGGGCGTTGGTCCTGACGGGATTGTCGGACCCTCCCGCTTCATCGGTGCCGTAGCCGACATGACAACTGCAAGGCAGTGGGCAAGCGACCTCAACCTCGATCGCCCCACCATCCTCGCAGTGCTGGCCGAAACTATCGCGGGAAAGAGGGACGGGCCGCCCAGGTCCTTCCGGTACTTCACCCCAGTCATGCAGCGCACAGCCGCCGAGCTTCAAGCGCCACCGCTCCAGCCCACCGAAATAGAAGGACCACGCCATGAACGCCCATTTGCCAGTAATCGCAGCGAAGCTGCCGCCGATGAGCGCCATCGACACATCATCCTTGCCGCCGCAACAGCTCGCTCACCATCGGGCCCAGCTTTCTGAGGTGATCGAGACGGTCCTGCACGGCTACTGGCGTGACGAGATGGCCGACCGGACCCGCGCCATGATCCTCGCCGACTGGTGCGACGAGATGGAAGGCTGGACCGTCGAGCAAGTCCGGTGGGCGCTGCGCAAGCACCGCGAGGACCAGCCCAACCGCAAGCCGAACCCGGGCCATGTTTTGGCGATCCTGAAAGAGGGCTGGGGCAAGCGGAATGCCGAGGCGGTCAAGGCTGCCATCGCACCGCCGGCAGAAGCCCCGCGCGCCCGCATGTCGGACGAAGCTCGCAGGGCGATCCTCGCCGAAGTCGGCATTCGCGACCCGCTCGCCGTCAGAACGATCGACGGCATCCAGCCCACCGCCTGAACCACGAAAAAACACGAACGAGGGACGCCATGACCCTCGCAGACCCGCAGATCATCAGAATGCGCAACCTCTGGCACTCAGCCCTCTCCGGCCTTCTGCTAGAGTGGCGCAAGGAATGGGTGAAATACCCCTCGCAGCGTGATCGCGTCGAGTAGGAGGTCAAGACCTATCTCGCCAGCCGCGACGGGCGCGAGGTCGTGGGCCTCTGCGGCTGGGAATTCGGCCCCCGCGAGATCGATCGGGCCGCGGCAGCCATTGCCGCGCCCAAGGGCGGCAGCGAGCTGGATATAGGCAAGAGGAGGGCAGCGGCATGAGCATTCACCCCGGAACGTTTCACCCGCTCGACGCGGAGAGCATCGCGGCCATGTGCGAAGGAAAGGGCGCATTCGCGAGCGCCAAGCAGGCGCACAAGGTTGCCAAGCGCCGCAAGTGGGCCTGCGACGTCTACCGCTGCCAGTCGTGCGGGCATTTCCATCTCGGAACACCGTCCGCTCGCGCGACCAAAGGTCACCCGCTGAGCGGCAACCGCCGCGGCGTGGCGATCACCAACGCCGGCAAGAAAAGGTCGCTGAAATGAGCATGATCCGCCCGATCAACATGGGCCAGCGCGTGCCGTACCGCGCGCCCGAGCGCCTGAGCATCGAGCAGGCCTTGCAATGGACATTCGTCAACGAATGCGCGGGCATCGACTTTGACCAGTTCGGGGCCTGCGAGTTCGATCGCGTGGGCATCGATCCGCTGTGGCGCGCCGCGAAGATGAAGATCCTCGGGACGATGGTCCAGGGCGGCGGCTCGAACCCGCCCGCGCATGACGCCCAGATCATCGCCTCGTATGTCGAGACGCTGCCCGACGAGTTCGGCGGGCGCCGCATGGCGTTGCAGGTCGTCGAGCTGACCCGCGCGCGGAAAGCGCCGGAGTGGGGGCAGGGTGTTCGCATGGCCTGCGTGCCCGCTGAGGGCTTCGAGATGGACGAACGCGATCTGTTCTTGATGGGTAAGGTTCGCGAGGACGGCAGTGTCTGGCACTGGACCGACGAGCGTTACCGCAAGCGCCAGAGGCGCGGGGAGTTCTGCTCCGTCACCTACACCGGGACCGCAGCCAGCATCAGCGCCACACGCCAAAATTACCAAGGATGGGTAAAGGCGCTGATTTACTTGCAAGCGCACCTGTCGCGCGCGCTCTGCATCCAGATCACCGACGAATTGCCCGATTTCAGCCCTTGGGAGGCTTCGGCGTGACCTGCGCAGCTTCCTGGCGGGCGACCTCAGCCTCAGCGGCATCTCGGATGAAAGCGGCCACGTTCCCCTTGCCCGCTACGGCAACCGGCGCGTCCCAAAGAAAGCTAAAATCGGCACAAAGGACGAAGCGGCAGGATATGATCCTACCGCTTCGCCTCTCGGCTACTAAACATTGGCAGTGCCAGCTGCAGCCCGGCGGGACTCAGCCTTGTCCACACAACTTCGCCAAGAAAGCGTGGCTACGGTCAAGACCGTCTACCACGACTGATACCTAAGCAATCTAAGGCTTAGGAACGCTGGCTGCTTTTGCCTTTATCCGCATCGGCTTGATGCTTTTGCCCTTGCGCAGGGTCGTCAGCCTGCTGAGGGGATTTGTCGCGTTCCTGAGCTTGTTGCGGCTGTTTAGCGGCGCTTTGGTCAGATTTTTGACCTTGCTTGTCGTCGGGGCCCATAAGGGATCCTCCATAAATCCGCGTCGGGATACGCCGCGGATTAACTTGATATAGTGGTCTGCTCGCCTGCCGCCTAACGGAAGCGCGAAACTATCTTCCACAGTCCTGTTATCAAACGAAACAAAATTCGCAAAATTTATCCATTGTGAAGCCGCTGCCCCACAGCAACCAAGGGCACGCCCACGATCCAAGACGCATGGGATCGCATCGAAGACCACATACGAATTCGCCTATGCATAAGCGGCGGAGAGGGAGCGCAGGTGCTCATAGGTAGATTTGCCCATGCCTTTTTAGACAAGCAACCCGCGCGAGCCTTTGGCGTTATCCACCCGTAACCAGTTTGCGTGGTGATTGTAACGAGTGCGAGAGTTCAGTGACCGTGCAGCCTTTGGCTCGCCGGTCGCTACGCATTAACGCCCCTAGTCCTTGATCCAGCTGGGCGTCGTGTCATCCACCTCAACGATCATGTTCTTCGCGCCCAGTTTCCTGCACCATGCGCAATGGCAGCTGGCCCAACGGCAATGCAGACGAACTGACTGCAAATTCTTTATAGCAATAACAATGGCTAAGCGCTGGCGACCCGGATTCGTCGACTCGCTCGTAGCAAATCAACGCGGATTACCCTATATAGATCATGCATCTTATGTTTCTCGGACCTGTTCCTTTCGGCTCAGCTTTCGACCGTCAGCTCTGCCAAGCCGTCGCATTTTGCGGGCGGCGCTTATAAAAGGAATATCACGATGGCCAATGGCACCGTGAAATGGTTCAACTCCACCAAAGGCTTCGGCTTTATTGCACCGGAAAATGGTCAGCGGGACGTATTCGTCCACATCTCCGCTTTGGAGCGTGCCAACATCCGAGGTCTCGACGATGGTCAGGCTGTAACCTTTGATCTCGAGTCCGATCGCAATGGCCGGGAATCCGCGACCAACCTCGCTCTCGCGTAAGATCCAGGCCAAAATACTGAAAGCGGGATCGGCTGGACGCCGGACCCGTTTTCTCAGGAACGGTAGAGATGCGATTGGCATCACCCCTCCGCGTCTTAAGAAAGATTTCTGATTGATCGAAATTAACTGGGGGCAACCCCATTTTTTAGTTACGTCTCCTCAGGGGGATGTACAAAAGTTCAGTACCATCGAGAAAGTAAAGTACTGGTTACAGAAAAGATGGCCGATCGCGGACGAAGCGCGCTCAAGCGCCTTGAAGCAGGTAGAAGCTGCGATGGATTGTGTTGCGCCAGTTGAAATGGCTAGACGAGCCTTCGTCACTGCAGCCATTACGGCCGGCTTCATTTCAAATAGCGTTGAAGACGATCAGGATCGTAGCCTGTCATGGGAGTGACGTTGTTTTGGGCACTTTTGAGCCGTCGCGGACCGCAGAAATATCCCACAACGTGCGTCCGGTGCTAGAATGAAAGCAACTTTTGTCATTCGCTTGGCCGATCTCCGGCGCAGTGAACCAGAGGCGTAAGAATGCTTCTAGGCGCTCTAACACACATTTCTCAACAAAGGATCTCTCTTCACGACTGAGTTAGAACATTTTTCTGACAGACGAAGGAAAAAACATGTCTGGTACAAAAAGCAATGCGTGGCAGGCTGCGGAGACAGCTTTCAACAGGACGCAACTTCAGCCCCTAGACCGAACCCGAGCAATGCAGGAGTGGGATGCTGAGGCCTCAGAACGTGTTGAAAAGACCCGAAGATTAAGAGCCGCACGCCTCGAAAGGGAAGAGGCAGGAAGAGCCGCAGGGCGAAGAGCCTGAGGTCGCCTCAGCAAGTAGTAGCGATGTGCCGTTAGGCCGTCAAAACTCCTGCAATTGGCCTGAGTATGGGGGATGGCAGGTCACATCTTCGACCGTCCGAACGGGTGGTCAGATGCTCACCAGTTTCTCTCGTCACGCGCGGTGAGGGATTAGCGAAGTATCGGCTGGAAAATTCAGAGAAGCGCGCCCACGGCCAAGAAGCCGTTGACACCCCACAACGGATCTTGCATTGTTGCCAGAAGGATTATTGCGCCCGGACGAGAGATCGTCGCGGGCGCTTTGCGTTTCAGGATATCACTTCTTCTTAGAGCCAGCTTCATTGATAGCTGTAACTGCAAGGGCTGTCAGTTTTGAGTTGGCAGCCTTTTCCTCGTCCAAAATCGACGACAGCAACGTGTGCGCTTCTTCATATCCCAGCGTCTTGGCCCATTCGCGTAAGGTGCCGTAGCGCGCAATTTCGTAATGTTCTACCGCCTGAGCGGCTCCGATCATTGCAACATCCAAAGCGTGCCCTGACGCCTCTGAAATAATGCCATCCGCTTCTTTCAGAAGACCATCCATCGCATCGCATTTTTCTCCCCGAGCCTCTTGCCCTAAGGATTTAAACACGGCCTCCAGGGTTTTCACATGACCCTTTGTTTCCTTCAGATGTTCATCGATAGCTGCCTTAAGCTCGGCACTACTCACCGATTTCGATACCTTCGGAAGTGCTTTGGTTAAGGCATTCTCAGCCCAGTAGATGTCTTGGAGTGTATGTTCAAAAGCGTCATTAAGGGTCTTCATTTCGGATTCCTTCCTGTTTGATGTCCCTCAGGGCCGTCGCGTTGTCAACGTGACCGAGATAGCGCGAGTTCCCAGAGACCAAATGCTACCCCATCCGCTCGCCTCCCGAGCGGGGAGGACGTGGCCCCGATCCAATCGGCGCGGCCCCCTCCGAAATCACCCGAGCGAAGTGAAGATCTTGCAGGTTGCTCCCCCGATGGCTCCTCTCAGTTGAGCGAGACAATCGCACCATTGAGCAGGGACGCAAACGCAACCCATGCTGCATAGGGTAGGAACATCAGCGCGGACACGGGGTCCACCATCCGCGCTCGCGCGATGAAGAGAGTGATCACCGCCAGAAGGGGAAGAATGACCAACAACCCAAGAGCGGGCTTTTGCGCCCCGAAGAAGGCTGGTGACCACAAAAAGTTGAGAACCATTTGTGCTATCCAAAGCGCCTTCAGATCGGACCTTTGCACTATATACCACGTCCGCCAGCCCACAACTGCGATCAGCACATAGAGGATTGTCCAGACGGGTGCGAAGATCCAATTGGGCGGATTGAACCACGGTTTACTCAGCCCTGCATACCATTCGCCTGGGACGTTCAGATATCCGATCAGTAGACCGATCCCGACGACAGAAAGAATGAAAAGATCCAAGGACCTCGGGCGAGACATATGTGCGTTCCTCCATGAGACTGGCCATCGCTACACTCAACTGCGAGGCGTGTTGAACCGTTCCTAGTCCTAAGCTGCGGCGGCTAATGCTGGGGAGGGTCGGCGCAGAGCATTGACGCTACCAGCCTTTCAGGCGCTCTCGTACTGACTTCTCGTCAGCGCCTGTCGTAATGCCGTGGGTCGTTCCGTCTTGGTGAATGAGGGTCACGCGGCACCCCCCAATCCCGCACTTAAGCTTCTTCAAGCGCCAGGGTGGACTGCTGAACAGCAACGTGCGGCGAGTCTCAGCGTCCGTGATCGCGATGGATTTCCCCATTAAATACTCCTCCTAACCTGCTGCCATGCGGCGCTTATTCCAAAGCCATGGCAAGCAGAAAGTTGCGGAGGCATCACCAAGGGCCACGATATGGCGAAGGAACTAACCGTCCCGCGCGAGTTGACGTACAAGCAGGCGCTGTTCGTGGTGCATTACCTGCGCACGATGGAGGCCAAGCAGGCCGCGCTGGATGCGGGCTACAGCCCCGGAAACGCGGCCAAATACGGGCATGAGCTGATGCAGCTGCACCATGTCAAAGCCGCGATCGATGCGGCCATGAGCGAACGGATCGAGCGCACGAAAATCGATGCGGATTGGGTTCTTCTCGACCATCGAATTGGTCAACGCCCGTGAGCAGAAAAAGACGAAGGGAAAGGCAGGCCAGCTTGCCGAGACCCTCGTGCGCCTCGACCTCGTGGTCCTCGACGAGCTGGGTTACCTGCCGTTCAGCGCCTCAGGCGGCGCACTGCTCTTCCATCTGCTGAGCAAGCTTTACGGACGCACCAGTGTCATCATCACCACAAATCTCAGCTTCAGCGAATGGGCCACGGTCTTTGGCGACGCCAAGATGACCACGGCGCTGCTCGATCGGCTTACTCACCGTTGTCATATCTTGGAAACCGGTAACGACAGCTTCCGCTTCAAAGCCAGCACTGTAGTAGCAGCCCGAAAGAAGAAGGAGGCTGCGATGACTTGACCCAAACATGACCCGCTTCGCATACTCTAAAGGTGGGTTAGTTCTCGGTGGAAAAGCCGGGGTGCGGACGAAAAGTTGGACTATCTTGGAGATAGTTCATGTATTCTTACGAAGAATGGATGCTGGCGGTCGCCCTCTATATCGAGCTCGGCAAGCGCGTGGATGCGACGATCCGCGAATAGGGATATCCATCGAAGAATGCCCTGAGGGGCTGCTATCGCGAGTATGTGGGCCATTAGAGTTTTCTGATCGCATCAGCGCCGCGACCGCCCAAATTCTCTGAGGAGCAAAAGCAAGTCGCTCTCGACCATTTTTTCATCCAAGGGCGCTGCATTTCATGGACGATGCGTGCCTTGGGGTATTCGGGGCGTGCCCCGCTGACGGCTTGGGTGCACGAGGTTTGGCTATGTTACGCAAAGCAGGTGGAGTTCGGACTTCCCCTTATCCCGGACGCACTTATACTGCGGGCTTTATGACAGGTATACCGAGCGCCGTGCAACCGTTCAGGACGGCGGCTCGGATCTGGAGTCGGCGGCCTGGAGACCGAAGTCGCTTGCCATGAGGCTCTGCTCCAGCAGCTTTACGCAATGCATCGGCGTTGTTGCAGAATTCCGCGCGGGTTCGGAATTCCCCCTTTCCCGAACGGGTTTAAGTTACGCGCTCAATCTCGGCAGTGCCGAGGGCATTGAAGCGGTTCATCAGTGCGATGCGGATGTGGATTTCGGCGGTCTGACGATCGGGATCGCGTGAGGCGATGCGCTCGCCGAAGGATTTGAGGCACCGCATCTTCGCCTCGAACCGGCTTCGGAGATGATAGCCCGCCCATTGCTTCCAAGTGGACCGGCCGAAGCGCTTGGTCGCGCGCAGGATATCGTTACGTGCTCTGGCGGCTGGACAGTCCTCCTTCCACAGGCGACCGTTTCTGCTGATGGGTATGATCGCCGTGCCGCCACGATCCAGAATTGCGGTGTGGCAGCGCCGTGTGTCGAAGGCACCGTCGCCCGTCACGGTCCCGATGTCCTCATCTGGCGGGATATGGTCCAGAAGCTCAGGCAGAACCGGGCTGTCACCTTCGCGGCTCGAGGTAAACTCCACCGCCCGAATATCGCCGGTAGCCGTATCCATAGCCAAATGGACTTTGCGATACTGGCGGCGACGATGCGTGCCATGCTTGCGCGCCAGCCATTCACCATCGCCGAGAAACTTGATCCCTGTGCTGTCGACCAGCAGGTTCAGGGGTCCTGGGCCGCGGCGGTTTGTGATCTGGACCGTGATCTTCCCCTGTCTGCGGCTCAGGGTTGAGAAGTCTGGCACCGGCCAGTCGAGATCAGCCAGCTTCAAGATGCTGGCAACCATCCCTGTCGTTTGCCGAAGTGGAAGACCAAACAGGACCTTTACCATGAGACAGAATTGCACCGCGGCATCGCTGAACACCGGCGGACGCCCCGGACGTCCAGCCCTGGGGGCAAGCCAAACCATGTCCCGGTCCAGCCAGACAAGTAGCGAGCCACGCCGCTTCAGCGCCTCGTTATATGATTTCCAGTTCTTCGTCCGGTAGCGGGCTGGTGCGGGCTTCGTCATACCGAGATGTTAACATACAGAATTCGCTTGGTGAATCCTGCGGAGAGGACAGTTCTGCAACAACGCCAACCAGATGCAGTCCATACCTTTCATCATTGCCGCCGCCGCCGCCGTCGCCGGCGCTCTCGTTCCGTTTCAAGGTGGAGCGAATGCTGCACTAGGTCGGGCATTAGGGCATCCCCTGTGGGCAACACTCATCTCACTCGCCATCAGTGCTGCCTGCCTCATTCCGGTGATGATCGTCACCAAGGTGCCCCTTCCGGCGCTTGGCAACTTGGCGGAGCAGCCGAGGTGGGTGTGGATTGGCGGGATCGCAGGCGTAATCTACATCACCGCCGCGATCCTCCTGATGCCAAGGCTGGGGGCTGCTGGCTTCATGACTGCCGTCATCGCTGGTCAAGCCATTGCCTCATTGATCATCGACCAGTTTGGCGGGGTCGGACTGAAGGCGCGGCCTGTCGATCCAGTGCGGCTGATCGGTGTGATGATGGTCATCCTCGGTGCTGCGGCCACCCAATGGAATGCATTGATGCGGGGTTGACGCAGCCCATCAAGTCAACGACCGCAACCCGATCAGCAGGTGCAACGAGTAGCATAAATTACGCCAGATCCTGTCCAAAAGATGGGGTGTTGATTTCCGTCGAGACGTGACCCGGTCACGTCTCGACGGAAATCAACAGATTAGGCTCTTCATACTCCGGTCGATGCGCTCGCTCGATCGTGGCAGGATTGATCTCACGCATCGTTAGAAGGGCATTCACCCTGCGCGCAGCAGGTCCCGCGCGAAACCATTTTAATGCCGAGTTCAAATTGAAGCGAGGGCGGCGCTGGCCCTCCTTCGGCTTGGACGCCTCCATCACCACTTCGATCATCTCATCAATGCGGTAAAGGCCACCAGCAACGGGGAGAGGCATCTTGCGCTGCTGGAGCGCCTGACGCTTTACTTCGAGCTTTTCCGCAACATCAGCGAGACTCACCAAGTCCGGCCGGACCTCGCGCAGAAGAGTTCCTACAGGTAGTGCCTTGATCAACGTTCGCGCCGTATCGAGGATCGCGCTCTCGGCATCATCTCCGACGGCTTCCAGCTCTACACCCAACAGACCAGCTTGACCGGTTCCCACGAGGGCATCCTCAAAGCCTGCCTCGAACACGGCATCGGACAGCGCAAATGCATCATGCTCACCTTCGGGAAGTGCGAAAACCAGTTCGAATTCGAATTCTTCAGCCATCGGCTTCTCCTTCGCCTTTATTTTCAAGCCTCACGCAGGCTAGAGCCTTTTGTCGGACTTTCTTCGCGAACTGCTGCGGGTTCTTGGGCGTCGACCACACGGACATCTGGCAGAACTCACCGCAGCGGCACTCCTTATCGTTAGCGGGGCAACGAAGGATCCCCCACGCGTGCCCCTTGCCTTCGATAAGATCCCATCCCAGCTCTTCGAGCTCTTGGATGACGGCTTCAATTTCCTTCGACGTGTGCTTCTTCCTTGGCAAAGAAGATACTCCGCGCTCTTAAATTGTCAATCGACAATTTATATAAATAACTGAGACAGTGCTGTAAGGCTACCACCAGAAGAGGGGCATACAGGTCCGGATATCAACGTCAACACTGCGGCTGTTCCGTCTCTTCTCCGATAACCCTGCGCCACTAGTCGTAGTCCTGTTGACCTGCCCCCGGGAGCGTCCCTCGGTTTAATGTAGAGTTTGCTTCACTGACCTGCCACGGGATTTTTCCTCCATCTGCGACTAGAGTCCGCCCCAACCAGAGGACGGACCATGAAGCGAACGAGATACAGCGAAGAGCAGATCATATCGATGCCGAAGGCCTTCGCTTTGGGATCAGGTTTGGTACGCATCCTTTCTCTCCGTTTGGTGGTGGTATCCCCGATGCTACGCTGGGGCGCGGGGCGGGCCATCCCATTAGTGGTGACGCCCGCTGTGAAGCGCGAGGCTGTCGCGCATCTGAAGGCCCTGCTTGGGCTGTCGGAGCGGCGGGCGTGTCGGATTGCCGGGGTGGACCGAAAGACGGTGCGCTATCGGTCACAGCGGGCGCCGGATACGGCGCTGCGGGGCCGATTGCGGGATCTGGCCAACGAACGACGCAGGTTCGGCTACCGGCGGCTTTTCGTTCTGCTGCACCGTGAAGGCGAGCCATCGGGGATCAACCGCATCTACCGGCTCTATCGCGAAGAGGGGTTAACCGTTCGTAAACGCCGCGCGCGCCGCAAGGCGATCGGCACCCGCGCACCGATCCTGATCGAGGCACGGGCCAATGCTCGCTGGTCGCTGGATTTCGTCCATGACCAGTTTGCCTGCGGCCGCCGGTTCCGCATCCTGAACATTGTCGACGATGTGACCCGCGAATGCCTGGCGGCGATTCCGGATACATCGATTTCCGGCCGCCGCGTTGCGCGGGAACTGACGGCGCTGATCGAACGGCGCGGTAGGCCGGGCATGATTGTCAGTGATAATGGGACGGAACTGACCTCGAACGCGATCCTGAAGTGGTGCGCCGAGAACCGGATCGAATGGCACTACATTGCGCCGGGAAAGCCGATGCAGAACGGCTTCGTGGAGAGTTTCAACGGCCGCATGCGGGACGAGTTTCTCAATGAGACCCTGTTCCGCAACCTCGTGCATGCCCGCGATCAGATCGATGCCTGGGTGAGTGATTACAACACCACACGGCCCCATTCATCGCTTGGATACCAGACACCTGCAGGCTTCGCCCTGAACATGATCAACGCAATCGCCCGCCTCGCTGCGCGAGATGATAGCTCCGCGCGCCGGGCGATTGCTCAACCCGCGCCAATCGGCGTAAATAACCACAGGGCTCCGGTCGTGACTGGATGAAAGTTCAGGGGCAGGTCAATCCAGCAGTTCGTTGGAAATTGTCATCGTCAGTGCTCCCTTCAGGAAGCATGGACCGGTTCAGCGATACACAGAAGACCGGACACTCTCCTGCTGTGCAGTGCGCCGCTGCATAGTTCGCAGTCGACGCAAGATGTGCAGGGCAGGGCACCCGGTAATCCTCGCCGATCAATCGACGAGAATTACCGCCGCTCACCAAGACCGTTGTTAGCGCGCCAAGTTGCGCGCGCGCAGCCATTCGACCGATGGCGGGATGCCCGACTTGTGGCGCAGTTCAAGGATCAGGCGCGGGTTCGAGCTTAGCTCTCCCAGCGCGCGGAAGACGGCGTGCCACATGATGTTGCCCTCTCCGATAGTCCAGTGGCGGTCGGCATAGCCGTCAGCGTCCTGAAGGTGGATATGCTGCAGCGTATTGCCCGCGCGGCGGACGAAATAGTCGACGGGCGGCGCTCCGGTCGAGCCATAGGCGTAATGCGCGTGGCCGGTGTCGATCGAGACGGCCATCGCGGGCGAGTGGAAATCCTCGACCAAAATGCGGCGGATGTCGGGGTCCTTGTCCATGATGTTCTCGACTACCATGGTCACCCCCAAATCCTCGGCGCGCTTGACCGCCGCGTCCATAGTCGCATGGGTGTTGTCGAGCACGTTCTGATAGGCTTTGCGTCCGGCGAAATTGTCGAGGTTATGATAGTCCCAAGTGATGTAGGGCGAATGGATCACCATCTGCGTCGCACCTAGATACTCGCAAACCTCCAACCCCTGTATCATTCGGCGCGTGACGACCTTTTGGATCTCGGCGTCGGGACTGGCGATGTGCAGCCCCCAGAACGGCCCGTGGATACCAAGGCGGCCCTGATAGCCCGAAAGCAATTGCTTGGCGCGGTCGGCGACTAGCTTCCAGTCGCGATCCAGCGCGCCGATCTCGCAGAAATCTTGCAGCTCGAGATCGCGGTTTTCGGACAGGATGAAGTCCTGAAGCGTTTCCAGTTCAGGCACGGTCATCGCTGCGCCCAGCAAGGGAAGATTGGTCATTTTAGGCGTCCTCAAGGGTTTCGATCGTCAGAAATTTCAAGAGTGCGTGGAACTGCTCCATGCCGTGAACGACATGATTCGCTCCGGCAGCGCGCAGTGTCGCGGCGTGGCCCGTCCGGTTCTCGGAGGGCGCGATAAAGCCGACGGCGAGGCAGCCTGCGGCTCTTGCGCAGTGGATGCCGTGGATGTTGTCGTCGATGAAGAGGGCCCGAGAAGGGGGGACGCCAAGCCTCGCGCAGGCGTAAAGCGCCAGATCAGCGGCAGGCTTGGGGCGGGCCACATGCTCGGCCGAATAGATATTCGGGCCAAATCGCGGTGCGAGGGACGTCCGGTGGACCGACCGTTTCAGCCGCTCGATTGAGGCGTTCGAGCAGATCGCCATCGGCACGGAAAACCCTGACATGATCCGCTCGATGCCGGGGATCAGCGGGACGTGCTGGTCGAACTGCTCGAACAAAAGCCGGTCGCTTTCTCGGACAATCTCGTCTGCCAACAGTCCCCGAGCCGCCATCCAGTCGCGGCTGTCATGCGCCGCGTTGCCCGAGAACACGGCTCGCGCCTCGTCGATGGTCATCGGATAGCCTGCGGCAGTCAATGCCTGGGCAAGAGCGCCGCAGCCCATTGGCTCGCTGTCCAGCAGGACGCCGTCGCAGTCGAAAAGAATGGCCTCGATATGCCTCATGCGGGCACGCCTTCGGCCATCAGCGCTTTCAGCTGCACAGGGTCGTCCGAGACGAGGAAGCCGGGAGCGCGCGTGATCCAGTGCTGCATCAGCTGCGGCGTATTGATCGTCCAGACCGAAGCGTGGTTCAGACCGATGGTGTCCGCGATCAGATCGTATTCGGCCTCGAACAGCTCGTGATGGATGCCGACGACATCGGCCAGATTGCCGACCCGATCGAGAAATGCGGCCATCCCTCCATGCGCCTTGGCCGTGCGGGCGTCGACCGAGACCAGACGCAGCAGGTCAGGGGCAACGTCGCGGACCTGCTCGACCACCGAGATGTCAAAGCTGTGTAGTGCCGAGCGTTCGTCCAGACCGGTGGCGTTGATCGCGGCGGCGGCTTTCTCGACCAGCCCGGTGTAGGGTATGCCATCCGCGTCGGATTTCAGCTCGATCCACAATTCAATCGAGGGGGCCGTGGCGAACAGCGCTAGCACGTCTTCCAGCAGCGGTGGGCATTCGTCGATCACCGCGCCGTCCGGCCCCTTGAGCCGCAGCGCGCGGCGCGCCTCGGGCGTCAAAGCGCGGACAGGTCCGCTGCCGGTCGTGGTGCGGTCGAGCGTTGCGTCGTGGATCACCACCATCTCGCCCGCGTCGGTCAGATGGACGTCGAACTCGACGGCATCAAAGCCGTGCGGCAGGATGTTGCGGAACCCCAGCATCGAGTTCTCGGCCCAAAGATTGCGGGCACCGCGATGTGCCATGATACGAGACATGTCAGTCAGCTTTCTGTGTTAGCGGATGGTTGGGTCGAGCCAGTCGCGCAGCCAGTCACCCAGCAGCGAAATGGACAGCGTGGTCAGCACGATGATCACCGACGGGGCGAGCATGATCCAAGGCGCTCGGGTCATGTATTCGCGGCCAAAGCCGACCATGTTGCCCAACGACGTCTCGGGCGGTTGAACGCCGAGGCCGAGGAAGCTGAGGCCGGACTCCATCAGGATGATCTCGGGGAAGGTCAGCGTCATCGACACGATCAGCGTCGAGGCGACGTTCGGCAGGATGTGCCGCAGGTAAACGCGCCAGGGCTTTGCGCCGAGCTGCACCACTGCTCCGGCGTAGCCCTGCGCGCTGGCAGAAATCGCGAGACCGCGCGCGATGCGGGCGTAACGCTCCCAGCCGTAAAAGCCCATCAGGCAGACGATCAGCACCATTGACGTGCCGAAAAACGCCAGCACGGCGAGCGACATGATCAGAAACGGCAGCGCGGCCTGGAAATCGGCCAGCGCCATGACGACCTGCTCGACCCAGCCGCGAAATTGCCCCGCTAGAAAGCCGAGCGTCGTGCCGAACACGGCCGACAGTATCGTGGCGCCAAAGGCGATGACTAACGACACGCGGACGGACTGAAGCAGCCGAGACAGAACATCGCGTCCCAGATCGTCGGTCCCCAGCCAGTGGCCGGGCGTGCCGGGCGGGGCCAAGCGCGCCGAGAGGTCCATCTTGGTGATCTCATAAGGCCGTAGCACGTCGGCAAAGATTGCAACGGCAACCATGGCGATGAGCCATAGCCCCGATAACCGGATCAGGAACGGCACCTTCGCGCGGATGCGAGACAGGATCCGGGGCTTTGCGAAGGTCTCGGCTGTAATTGCGGATTGGTCGGTCATTTGGGATCCCTCGCGCTCAATGCGCGGCGGTTTTGGCGCGCAGGCGCGGGTCGAGCAGCCCGTAGGTCAGATCTACAAGAAAATTGGCGATGATCATCGACGCTGCGATCACTAGAAGGATGGTCTGCACGACTGCCAGATCGCGGTTGGCGACCGAGGTGACAATCAAGCGACCGATGCCGGGCCATGAGAAGATGCTTTCGACTACCGCCGCTCCGGCGATGAGCGAGCCGAGCATGAAGCCGATCAGCGTGACGATCGGCACCGCCGCGTTGGGCAGCGCGTGTTTCCACACCACACCGCGCCAGCTCAGCCCCTTGGCCATCGCAGTGCGGACATAGGGCTGTCCCAGCACCTCGATCATCGCCGAGCGTGAGAACCGCGCCATGATCCCGATCCCGCCGACGGACAGGGTGACGATGGGAAGGATCGCGTGTCTCCAGCTGTCTTGGCCGCCCGAGGGTAGCCAGCCGAGCGATACCGAGAAGATCAGCACCAGCAGCAGACCCATGACGAAGGACGGGATGGTGAAGCCAAAGATCGACAGCCCTATCACGCTGCGATCCGCCACGGATTGGCGATGCAGCGCGGCATAAACGCCGGCAGGAATGCCGATGCCGACCTTGAGGATCAGCGCGGGCAGGGTGATCGCCAGCGTTGCGGGGATGCGCGAAAGGACCAGATCAATCGCGGGAACCTGATCGCGCATGGACACGCCGAAATCGAACTGGGCGAGTTGCAGCAGGTAGGCAAGATATTGCTGCCACAGCGGGTCGTTGAGGCCCCAGCGTTCGCGGAATGCGTCGATGGAGTCCTGCGGGGCGTCTGGGCCGAGCAGGATCACCGCCGGATCGCCGGACAGGCGCAGGACGAAGAACGCGAAGGTCATCACCAGCAGCAGGGTCAGGAGGGCGCGCAGCAAGCGGGTCAGGATGAAATATACCATGGGTCGATCAAGTCAGCTCTGGTGCCGCCGCCGCTTGCAGCTTGAGACAGGCCGTCAGCCTGCCGCGATATAGGGTCAGCGCTGGCACCTCACTGCGGCACGCCGCGTCGGCCAGCGGACAGCGCGGATGGAATGCGCAGCCGGAAGGACGCCGGGCGGGGTTCGGAGGCTCTCCCTGCAGGATGATCCGCTCACCGATGCCCTTGCCCGGACGCGGCACGGATGAGACTAGCGCTCGCGTGTAGGGGTGCTGGGGATTGCCGAAGATCTTATCCGCTGAGCCTTGCTCGACGACCCGGCCCAGATACATGACCGCGACCCGGTCGCAGAGATTGCGGACGACTTTGAGGTCGTGGCTGATGAACACCATCGTCAGGCCTTGTTCCTCTTGCAGGTCGCGCAGCAGGTTCACCACCTGCGCCTGAATCGAGACGTCGAGCGCCGAGACCGGCTCGTCGCAGACCAGAAACTTGGGCGACATCGCCAGCGCCCGCGCAATCACGACGCGCTGGCGCTGGCCGCCGGACAGCTCGTGCGGATAGCGTCCCGCCTGATCTGCGCGCAGCCCGACTTTGCGCATCAGCTCGGCCGCCCGCTCGCGGATCGCATCGGGACCGGCGAGGCGGTGGATGATCAGCGGCTCGGCGATCTGGTCGGCGATGGTCATGCGGCGGTCCAGCGCGGCCAGCGGATCCTGAAAGATCAGCTGCATCTCACGGCGCAGGGCACGCCATTCGGCCGTCTTGGGGTGCGGCATTGGCTTGCCCTGAAAGGTCACGCTGCCGGACCACGGTGCCTCGATCCCCAGAAGCATCCGCCCCAAAGTGGATTTGCCCGAGCCGGACTCTCCGACGACGCCCAGAATCTCACGCTCGTGGACTTCGAGGTTGATGCCGTCAACTGCCCTGACCATCGAGGGCGCGCGCAGCAGCGATTTTCCTGTGGCGTAGTGCTGGAAGAGGTCGGTGGCCTTGAGGATCGTGGTCATTGCGCCCACTCCGGCATTGCGGCGGCTTGGCGCAGCTTGGCGGCAGGGGCCGGGGCGGGGTGAAAGCAGGCGAGTTCTCCGCCTGCTGCCTGCGGCAGCAAACGGGGGCGTTCCGCGCGGCAAAAATTGCTGGCTCTGCTGCAACGGGGCGAGAAAGAGCAGCCCGCGGGCAGGTGCCGCGGGTCGGGCACAGTGCCTTCGATGGGCAAAAGGCGCTGACGCGGCCCGTCGAGTTCAGGCAGCGCCTCGAAGAGGCCCACCGTGTAGGGGTGGCGGGGCGCGTCGAACAGCGTCGCGATGTCGTTCTCCTCGACGATGCGGCCCGCATACATGACGGCGGCGCGGTCGCAGACGGCCGAGACGGCGGCCAGATCGTGGCTGATGAAGACGACGGCCATGCCCGCCTCGCGCCGGATGCGGGCGAGCAGGTCGAGGATCTGGGCCTGAATGGTCGCGTCGAGCGCGGTTGTCGGCTCGTCGGCGACCAGAAGATCAGGCTCTCCGGCCAAGGCCATGGCGATCATGATGCGCTGGCACTGACCGCCCGAGAACTCATGCGGATAGAGGTCGATGCGGGTCGCGGCAGAGGGGATTCCGACCATATCCAGCAGACGAATCGCCTCGGTCCGCGCCTCAGCTCCTTTGAGGCCGCGATGCAGCCGGATGCTTTCCATGATCTGCTTGCCGACTCGCTGCACGGGGTTCAGCGACGACGAAGGGTCCTGAAAGATCATCGCGATCCGCGCGCCGCGAACGCTTTCCAGCGTGCGAGCGGGCGCTTTGACAAGCTGTGTGCCGGCGATGGTCACGGAGCCGGACACCTTCGCCTTGGACGGGAGCAGCCCCAGCGCGGCAAGCCAGGTCACGGATTTGCCGCAGCCACTTTCTCCGACGAGGCCGATTGCCTCGCCCTTTGATATTTCAAGGTCGATGCCGTGCAGCACCTGCACATCATCAAATGAAACGCGGAGGTCTTTGATCGATATGAACGACACCAGCCCATCCTTTCATTTCGTGTGGATCGAAATGGGGCGGCCGCCGCGAGCCGCCCCGAGGGAGGAGGATCAGACCGGCCAGTTTTCGGTGCGGAAATCCATGGCAAAGGCCGGAGCGGCTTTCCATTTCAGGTCAGACTTCATGCCGGTGAACACCGCGTTCTGATGCAGAAGCGTGTACATCGGGTCCTCGCGCTCGGCGATTTCCAGCATCCGCGCGAATGCCTTGCGGCGCGTGGCGTGGTCGGTCGAGCTTTCCAGAACTACCGACAGCTGGTTTAGCTCGGCGTTGGTGAACTCGTGGTTCTGCTGGGCCTGACCGTTCGGGCCGAACTGGTTAACCATCGGCGTGACCGGATCATTGACGTGGTTCGATGCCGACCAGTCGCGGACGCCGCGCTCGCCCTCGCCGGCGAAGATCTGGCTCCAGTTTTCCTTCATCTGGATCTGGACGTTCAGGCCGACCTGCTGCCACATTTCTGTGATGATCTGACCGGTTGCGGTTTGGTTAGTGTAGTAGTTGTTCAGTAGGAAGTAGGGGATCTCGTCGCCCTTGTAGTTCGCTTGCTTCAACAGATCACGAGCGAGTTCGGGGTTGAATTCCGGCACCGTCCAATCCGCGATCAGCATGTTTGAGGCAGCATAGCTGTCGAACTGCAGCCCCTTCGGCACGACGGTTTTGCCGGCCCACAAAGCGTCCACAATCGCCTGACGATCCAGCGCATGCGTCATGGCGCGACGGACCAGCGGGTTGGCGACGATCTCGTTCTGGGTGTTGAACACCGAGATGCGGTGGTTCCAGATCGTCGACGACTGGACCTCGAGACCTGGCACGGCGGCCACGGTGTCGATTTGATCCGGCGGCAGGTCGCAGGCGAAGTCATATTCGCCCGAGATCAGACCGTTCACGCGGCTGGCAACCTCGGGGACTTCGACGAAGCGTATGCGTTCCAGCGGTGGTTGGCCGCCCCAGTATTCGTCATGGGCAACCAGCGTCAGCGAGACGTCGGGTTTGTATTCCTCGACCTTATAGGCGCCCGTGGTAATTGGTTTGCGCGCCCAATCGGCGTAGGTCGGAGCTTCGTCCCAAGCACGCTTAGAGGTGATCTGCGATCCGGCCGAATAGAAGCGGCCAACCAGCGTGACGTCCGGCGTGGCATTGTGGAAACGGACCGTATATTTGTCGACAGCCACGACGCCGCGCAGTCCAGGCCACGTCCGGCGAGCGGTGCCAGGGATCGCGGCGGGCAGCTCTTTCGCGGATTGCGGCTTGAAGTTCTCCGGATAGAGCGTCTTGCCACCAGCGGGCTCGGTGCCGGCAAATAGGCGTTCGTCCGAGAACGAGAACACCACATCCTCGGCGGTCATTTCGTCACCGTTGTGGAATTTGACGCCCGGACGGAGCTTTAACTCCATCGTGGTTTCGTCGATCATCTTCCACTCGGTTGCGAGACCCTGAACCGGACCTTGATCGCCCATCCAGTTGCGGTCGATCAGCCCTTCCCAGAGGTTCGGATAGAAGATGCGTTCACCCACGTTCGACTGTTCGTCCCAGTTGTCGAGCGTATTGTTGTTCGAGATTTTCTGCACCGCGATCGTGATCGAACGACGCGAGCCCTGAGCACGCAGAGAGCGCGGCAAGATCAGCGTGCTGGCCCCGGCAGCAGCGAGAAAGCTGAGAGATTGGCGGCGAGTGAATTGCATATCGGCCTCGTTTGATTTCACCGAAGGCAGCTCCGGTTCGATGAGTAGGCGAATAGAGTGCCGCTACGACGGATTGATTGCGGAGCTGTGACGGTTGTGAGAAACATTTTCCGAGAAAGCGCACCATGTCCGAGTTATCGCTACTTTGATCGTCGGCACCGGCTTCCGCACGAGCAAGGCCAGCGGCCGGTCGTGAAAGCTAACATGTTGCAGCTGCACCGCGATCGGGGACCGGGTTCTGGAAGATCGCAAAACTGTCGGTTGTGTCCCCCATCGTCGCGCTTTCTGTCCGTCAAGAGTTCAGGGAAGACGAAAGCCGGCGACAGAATCTATTCTCTTTTGGGAGGGTTTGGGATCACTCAAACATCACGAGCTGCAGGGGCTCTTTCCAATAACCGCGCCGGCGTTTGGCGGCCTCGATTGCAGTGAGCGCGGCCATCGCCTCGGCCTCGGTGGCAAACCAGGCGATGCGGCTCTGTCCGCTGGTGCCGATGCGGCCCCAGGCGCGGATCAGGCTCCATTCGCCAAAGAGGTTCGGGGTCGCCTCGAGCCGGTAGTAGCGGGCGAGGTTCTTGGCGGGGATGCGCTTTTCGAGATAGCTCTGGCTCACAGATGGAACCTCCGGGCGATCCGTCACCCAGCCGCCCCGAGCCTGCGGGGCTGCGAGCTAAATGGTCGCGGCCGCCGGTGAGGGCGGACGCACGGACCGGAGGATGCGCGGCCGGTTTGCGCTTGGTGCTTCCAGCCGCGCGTTCAGGCGTTTGCAGGGCAAAGGGCGGCGCCCGTGCCTACCCGCCGGCAACCAGAAGCATCAACCGCCGCCCGTCCGAGGCAACCAGTTCAAGCCCGTCGACACCGGTTCTGGCCGCTGCAACCTGAGGGGGCATGGCGACATGCAGGGAGCGTCGACGTGTTCGGCCCATAGCTGCATAGTCGAAAGCTGCCGCTCAGGTTTGCCCCCGAATGCGGCGCGAAGGTTTGCTATGTGGGAAGCCTGCCGTTTGCAGGTGCAGGAGGGAAGTCTGCCTGAACCATCCCGTGATCGTCCAGTTGAGTGTATGCGGCCTATCGAGCAGGCCGCGGCGCGAAAGCCAGCGCTGCTGAGGGCAGGAATGAGCCGGCATTTACGCCGACCCACAAGCCTTTCTATTCGAGTAAAGACGAACATGCCTTTTCTTCAAAACTAAGATAGCTCCCAAACGATGCTGAGTCCCCGAACGGTAGGATCTGCGTCGCCCAAAAGCCGCCAAGGCCGTTCTTCCGGTCGATCCAGTAGAAGAGGTTCGCCAGCCCCGCCCAGCCCAGAGCCCCTGCCGGACGACCGGTCGGAGCGTCCTCGTCGTTTACCATGAAACCATAGGACCAGGACTTCGACTGACCAGGGAAGAAATCGGCAGCATTCGAGAGCGTCGATATCACCCCCGGCAGCGGGGTGACTTTGAGATCGCCAAGGTGGTTTTGCTCGGCCATGGCCACCGTTTCAGGGCGCAGCACCTGACCATGATCGCCCCGACCATCATTCAGCCACATGCGGATGAAGCGCATGTAATCGCCCACCGTGCCGTAAAGCCCGTGGCCGCCCATATGGACTTCGGGATCGGCAGGAAGCTCGAAATCAATGGCCTCAAGCGTGCCGTCTGCCCCGCGTTGATGCATCCCTGCCAGACGCGCACGCATGGCATCGGTCAGCTCGAACCCCGTCTCGGTCATGCCGAGGGGTTCGAAGATCCGCTTTTGAAAAACCGCGCCCAAACGCTCGCCTGTGATCCCCTCGATCACCTGACCCAGCCAGTCGATGTTCGAGCCATATTCCCATTTTTCACCCGGATCGAACAGAAGCGGGGTCATCAGTGCGGCTTTTGAGGCCGTGATGATGCTCGGCTGGTCCTTTTCTTCGGCGAGGCGCTTGTAGGTTTCGTTGAAGAAATCATAGCCGAACCCCGCGCGGTGCAGCAGCAGATCCTTGGCGGTGATCTGGCGCTTGGGGGCACGCAGGCGCGGTTCGCCATCTGCCTCGAACCCGTCGATGACCTGCAACTGGGCAATCTCGGGCGCATAGCAGGCAGCGGGCGCGTCGAGATCGAGTTTGCCAGCCTCGACAAGCTGAAGGGCCGCCGTGCTGGTGATCGCCTTGGTGGTCGAGAACAGGGCGAAGACGCTGTCCGTGGTCATCGGGTTCGGGCGATCAAGGCGCCGCAGACCCGCCGCGCCCTCATAGAGGTTACCGTTCCGGTCGGTCACCATCGCGACGACGCCCGGTACAGCCGGCGTGGCAGAAACGCTCTGGCTCAGGACATCATCGGTATTGAAAATCTTGTTCATCTTGGGCTCCTGAATAGGGGATGATCGCTCCACCGCGTCAACCGGCGGAGCTGGCCTAGATCAGCTGGGTTGTTCGATATTGCTGCGGCCAAGGGCGAAACCGGCATAACCGTTCGTCGCCGCCTCGCTGCATTTCGCGCGATAGGTGCCGACGCCGCCGGTATAGGACAGGACGCGGCGCGGTTTTCCCGGCACATTTGAGCCGGTGTACCACGAGTTCGTGCGCGAGATCAGGTTGGCATTGGCGGTTTCGTCATGATGTTCGACCCAGGCATTCTCGCCCTCAAGCGTAGGCTCGATCAAGCCCTGATCGCTTCCTTCCAGATGCCGGATACAATCGCTGATCCATTCGGTCTGCTGCTGCAGGCAGGTCGTCATATTGCAAAGCGCGGCTGAAGGCGCCAGCGGTGCGCCAGTCATGAAGAGGTTAGGGAAGCCGTACTTCATCATCCCGAAGGTGGTGCGAATGTCCTTGGCCCATTCCTCGCGCAGCGAGAGGCCGTTCCGACCACGAATATCGATCCGGCAAAGCGCGCCCGAACCTGCATCGAAACCTACCGCCATGATGATGATGTCGAGCGGATAGACCGTGCCATCCTCGAGCCTAATGCCCTCGGGGACAATTTCGGCGATGCCATTGTCGCGCAGGCTGACGGCGGTGACATTCTCGCGGTGGTAAACCTCGAGATAGTTGGTCTCCAACGGAACGCGATGCGTTCCGAACCCATAATCGCCGGGCTTCGGGACCAGAATGTCGATCAGCTTTGGGTCCTTCAGCCGATCCCGCATCTTTTGGCGCACGAATTCCGAGATTTCCTCGCTGACATCCTCGTCAAAGAACATCTCTGCGAATGACGACAACCACAGCTTCAGCGAGCCGTCGGCATGGATCTCCTCCAGCACCGCGAGGCGCTCAGCGGGCGTAAGGTCATGCCATTTATGTTCGAAATCATATTCGAAGCCAGTGAAGGTATGGGGCAGGTTCTGACGCAATTCGTTCAGCCGCGCCTTATACCATGCGGCCTCATCTGGCCCGTATTTCGGGTTCTTCATCGGCAGCACATATTGAGGTGTGCGGACGAAAACATGCAGCGAACCGACCTCGGCGGCGATGGTCTGGATTACTTGAATCCCGGTCGCTCCGGTGCCGATCACCCCCACGCGCTTGCCCGCAAGATCAAGCCCCCCACGCGGATAGCGCGCCGTGTGCAGGATCTTGCCCTTGAAGCTCGCTTGCCCCGGGAAACGATCCTCAAGCGGGGCTGATAGCATACCGGTACAGCCAATCAGGAAGCGCGTCTCGATGACCTCGCCTTGATTGGTGGTGACGCGCCAGATCTGGCGGGTCTCGTCGAACTTGGCTGCTGTGACCGTGGTCGAAAAGCTGATGTCGCGGCGCAGGTCCAGCTTGTCGGCGATGTAGTGCATCCAGCGCTCGATCTCGGGCTGGGCCGGGAAACGCTCGCTCCAGGTCCAGCCTTTGTAGAGGTCTTCGTCAAAGAGATATTGATAGATATAGGCTTCGCTGTCGAATTTGGCGCCTGGATAGCGGTTCCAATACCAGGTCCCGCCGACGTCGCTGGCGGTATCGCAAGCATGGGCTTTCAGTCCCTGTGCCCGCAATTGGTAAAGCTGATAAAGTCCTGCGACGCCGGCCCCGATGACCAAAGCATCCAGCGTTTCGGGAATGGGGTTCCGGTCCGCCACTGGGGCGGGTTGACGTGAGTCCAGCATGAGATCCTCCTAGATGACCGCTCATTGCGGTCGACGTCGGGCGTTTGCGCGGGACCTCCCAATCCCGATGCGCATCGCCCGTGACCATCAGCCTAGCGCGCCATCCGGTTCGGTCTTGAAGATCCGAGAGGGATTTTTTGAATGATCCATAGTTAGGAGGCGGATTTGCGCAGCTGGGCAGGCGTCGTGCCGAGTGCCTTGCGAAGCGCCCGCGTCATATGGGCCTGATCCGAAAAGCCGCAGGCCACCGCGATGGCCTTAATCGGCATATCGCTTTTGCACAACAGATCCGAGGCCTGCGCCACCCGCTTTTCCTGTACATAGGCGTAAGGCGATTTGCCGATTGTCTGGCGCAGCCGCAGGTTCAATGCCCAGACGCCTAGTCCAAGGCTTCCGGCAAGTTGTTCCAGCGTCAGCCCGACGGCCAGCTCGGCGTCGATAAACTCATCGAGCCGCTTCATCTCGCTTTGCGAAAAGCCGTGCCTGCGTTCGCAGGGTTTCTGGGTGATCGAGGCATAGTGGCGCAGCAGATGAACGGCCATCTGGATGCTGAGCGCCTCGGCATAGAGCGCACCCGCCGCCCCGCCTTGCGCCGCCTCCAGCGTCAGTTGATCGGCGATATGGCCGATTACCGGATCATTGCCCTGAAGCACATCGTGGAGGCAGACGACCCCGATCTCACCGTCGCAGATGTCGCGGGCAACCCGCGCCATCAGGTCATTGCTGAGGTAGATATGCGCGACATGCAGCCCCTCAGTCCAACTCCAATGGGATTGCATCGCGCGCGACAGCAGGGAGAAATCACCCGGCCCGCATTGCGTCCGGGTCCAGCGCCCGTCGAATTCCCGGTCCATCGGCGTCAGCCCCTGCCGATATTGAACGATCATGAAGTCATCCATCGGCGGGATCAGAACGTCCTGACCTTTATAGAGAAAGCTGCGCTGCGAAACGCCCGCCCAACCAAGCCCCTTACTTTCCACAAGCGTTTCGCCCGGCACCCAAACCGGCAGTTCATCGGCAGGGATCAGAAGGTCGGTCACCGAATTCCCTCCAGCTCAAGAAGACCTAAGACTACGGTAAACGTTGGCATACGCCGTTCGAGTGAAAGTGCCACGGGAATACAAATAACCAACCGATTCTAGTGCCAGACAAAATAGCATCAATCGGACTTTCGTCCTGATCGTTTGCGTTTCAGGCCTTTTTAACTGCTGTTGCGCATAGAATATGGGGCCGTTCATTTCCGCCCGGTTGCCGATCAGATTTGGCAAGACCATCCGCTCACGGCTCTGTTTTTTGCTGCGGGAGCGAGGAGTCCTGCTTCTCTGCGGTTTGCCCAAATGTCTCTTGAGGGCTCGGAGTGACCAAACGGCCATGGATGATCAGGTCGTTTCGATGCGTTGCCCAAACGTCCGGTTCGGCACTCCGCCGGTGTTTCCAAGCCGACTTGCCTCCGACCGCTCTCCGCCCTTCGGATCGACCATGCTGACGATTGTATTGACCCAGCGGAATCTGCTCAGGTTAAGCCGCCATCCTTGCCGGCCCGACTGCTCGAAAAGCATATCGCTTGCGTTCCGAAACTGTGCTTCATCATCCAGCCACAGCTGCGTCGAATTCTTCGAACTGTTTGCGGATCTCGTCATCAGAGGGCCGCGTTGCGGCAATGATCGCTCGGAAGTCCATGCTTTTCTGCCCCAGCGTTTTTGAAGGAGTGCTGGGGGAGGATGCGGTAGTTCTTTGCACTGTTGTTGCAACCTCGGCAGTTTCCTCCACCGCCTCGGCAATCGCTACTTGCTGTTCGGTAAGCTCCACTTTCTCTGGCTCGCTGTCCGCACCCGCAGGCGGCGGTCCGTCCGGCTTCGACTCCACCTTTGCGGGCGCATCCGGCTCCGAACCGTCATTACCCTTCGTCACCTCATAGTCGATCACCCGCATTTTCGAGAGCTTCGCGACTTGACCCATCAGGGCCTGAACCTGCTGGCTCAGCGCCCCGATTTCTCGGTGGGCCTGTGACGGGTAGGGCAGGGGGCCGGTCTGGGCGGCCATGATCTTCTGGAAGAACGGATCTTCATAATAGACGATGCGTTGCGCGATGATCGGCTGCTGACGCTCGGGGATCAGAATGACCTTGTCGCGATCAAGACGGGTGATTTCGTCAGGCGAGAGCAGCGCGCGCTCTTCGTTGCGCCGAGAGATTGACCGATGCAGAACGCCGCTCTTGTTCGGCGAATAGCTGTCGCTGACCGACAGCCGCGTGGTCTTTCCAAGCGATTCCGAGATCTCTTGCGCGGTCATTTTGTCATTGGCGGCAAGATAGAGCTTCATGCCACAGGCGGATTCGATCGAAAGGCGGTCCTCCTTGCCGTAGATCTTTTCCAGGCCCGGAATGGATTGGGTGATGATCGAGACCCGCGCGCCGTGGCCGGCGAGCTGTTTGAGGGCCTGAACCACGATTTTCATATGCCCGAGCTGGTCGAACTCATCGAGGATCATCTTGACCGGCCAAGGCTCGCGGGCAGGATCAGGCATGGTCGCGCGCAGCGTGGCAATCAACTCCCCGAAGAAGAGGCGGATCAGGGGGGCCAGCGTCTGGATCGCATCAGAATTGACGACGAGATAGACCGCCATCGGCTTGCGGCGCAGATCCGAGAAAGAAAAGTCATTCTCGCTGGTGGCGAAGTCGATCGCAGGGTTGTTCCAGAGCGCCATACCGGCTCCGCCCAGAACAGAGGCGTGCGAGGACAGAACTTTGCTGTCATAGGCCGAGAATTTGCGGAAAGTCTCTGCGGCACTCGGATGCATGACCTCAAGGGCATGGGCGGCATAGACCTTCTGGTCTGCGCCTTGCCCAAAGAGGATACGGTTGATCTCTCCAATGGTGGGGTGGCCGCGCTCGATCGCGAGCAGGCCGGCCGCGACAAAGAGCTGGCGGCCTTCCGACAGAAAGTCACCAGCGTTTCCGCGCTCCGAGACGGCGAGGAAATAATCGGCGATCTTCGCCAGCTCCGTATAGCGTTCTGCAGGATGTTCGATCTTCGCTACGCGCTCCAGCGGGTTATAGCGGTGGCTGGAATGCTCGAAATCAAACGGCGCGAAGCGGAAGACCTCATCGCCAAGCGAGACCCGCTGGCGCGAGGTGGCCTCAAAAATCTCGCCCTTCACATCGAGAATGACCACGCTGCCCGGAAACAGAAGGACGTTCGGGTTAACGTAACCCACGCCCTTACCGGCGCGGGTCGGAGCCACGACAAGGCAATGTGGGAATAAGTCATAGGTCGCCGAGATGAAGCGGCCTTTCAGGAAGCGGCGGCCGAGCGGGCCGAAGCGGTAGAGCTTGCCAAAGACCAAGCCGCGCCCGATCGGTTCAAGCAGAGCGTTGCGCCGCATTTCCGTCCGGCTCTGGAAGTGGGCCTGACCATATTGCGTCAGTTTGTGACCAAAGCTGATGACCCCCGCGACCAGCCCGAAGGCCGCAGAGACGAGAAGCACAATGGTATAGGCAAAGCGCCATGGGGCGGTTTGCGCCGCACCAAATCCGGGAAAGTCGGTCAGAAGCAGGAACGGATTGGCGGAATTCATGTTCTGGCCGAGATGCCACGCCAGCCACATGCTGCCGAGAACCGCGCCCAGGACCGCGCCGCAGATCAGACCAAAGGGAACAGCAAGAAGGATGCGTTTCATGTCAGCGGCCCTTCAAAGATCGAGCCCGTGATCGCTGTCGCGATCATGGGTTTGGGTTTGGTCCTGCTCACGGGTCTGACCGCGCAGAACGGCATGACTTTCTGCGACCATGCGCAGGGCCGCACCCTTGATCGTGACGCGGGAAGGGTCGGGCTCGTCACGGGAGAGATCCGTGCTGTCGCCCGCGCGCAAACGCTCCATCGCCCCCGCGCCATAGCGGGTCTCGAAGTCCTGCAGAAAAGCCATTGCCTGTTCGTCGCTCCGGAAACGCGGGCGCTCGCCCGCGATCACCGCATCGGCCATCTCGGAAAGCGCAGTATCAATGCGGGCCGCGCGCGCTTCTTCAATAATCTCGCGTTTCTCCAGCTCCACGGCCTTTGCCGTGGCAGCCATCACATGCCGGTTCTGCGTGAGCCCGGAGCGCATCCTGTCTTCAACCGCATCCATGGCGCGGGCGATGAGCGATTTTTGGTCTTCAGCCATATCCAGTCCTCCAATGTGCGTTCAGTAGCCAAGCCAGCCGATCAGTTCCGCGGTGGTGATGAAGTTCTCGAGGCCCAATTCTTCGCGGGCCTCCTGCGGATCGAGGCCATGAGCGCGCACCAGATCTTCGGCCTCGGCCTCGGTGAGTTGCGGATGCGCGGCGGCATAATCCCAGCTCGTCATGGCGCAACCGCCTCGGGATCAAACCCGTCCAATGCCGGCATCCAGATTTCCATGACGCCGCGCCGGTCGCCCGCGCGACCAACCTGGATCACCACGTCGATCGCGCCGCGCACATAGCGCTGGATCTCACCGTAGCTCATACCGAGACCGCCCTTGGCGACCATGAAGGCCAGACGGTCGAGCGCTTTGCGTGCCGATTGGGCATGAATGGTCGTGAACGAGCCTTCATGGCCGGTGTTGATCGCCTCCAAAAAGGTGATCGCCTCGATGCCGCGCAACTCGCCAAGAATGATGCGGTCGGGACGAAGACGCAAAGTGGCCTCCAGCAGCCGTTCGGCCGAGCGCACGGAGCTTTCTTTACGGTCGGCAATCAGGCTCACGACATTCGGAAGATCCGGCAGCAGCTCGTTGGCATCCTGAATAAGCACAAGGCGCTGATCGGGCTCGACCATCCAGAGCAGGCGGCGCGAGAGTTCGGTTTTCCCGCCAGAGGTAATCCCCGAGATCAAGACATTCAGACGCTTGCTCACCACTTCGCGGCAGAAAGCATCGAACGCCTCCTCCGAGCCAAGCGACAGCTCGGCCTTGAGCCGTCCGAGCGTGGCCGCGCGCTCTTCCTCCATCGAGCGCTTCACATCACGCAAAAGGCCGAAGCGATGGGGTTCCGCCCCCGAAGGTCGGGGCCGGAAGAGGCGCAGCGCGATCACCGTGCCCTGCGCCGAAGCCGGCGGCACGATCGCCTGACAGCGCAAATTGACCCCCTCGAAGGAGACCGAGGCCGAAATCATCGGCGCGGTCTCGTTGAGCGAGAGCGATTGGTCGTTGGCGATTTGCTTGGCAAGGTCGCGGGCAAAATCCGCATCGAGACCCGGAACCTGAATTTCCCGCATCACCGCCTCGCCAGCCCATTCGGCCCAGATCCGGCCGTCGCCGTTCAGCGCAACCTCGATCATGGCGGGATCGCGGATCAGCGGGCCGATCTTGTCGAGATAGGCGTGGAGATAGCCTTGCATCACAGCATCTCCACATCGGCATTGACCTGCACCATCACCACCGCGCCCTGATCAATGCTGATCGTGGTCGGCATATCGAGATAGCCCTGCATGACGTCGCTCAAAGCCCCCGTGGCGCTCTGGCTCACATCCGAGGCCGCATCGGACCATGCGCTCCGCGTATTGCCGCGACCGCTGTCGCTCTCGTTTTCAAGGGCAGCCGAGATGATCGAGGGCAGGCCGCCGATGATCGAGACCGCGCCAGCACCGACAAAGCGGGCAAGGGTGTGATTGCGCACCTTGCCCGTCAGGCCGGAGCGCCCGATCCGGTCGGTGCCGTAAGCCGCCAGATCCGCCGATTGCCCGTCCGGCGTCACCACCCGATCCCAAGCCACCAGCACCCGACGCTGGCCGCGACCAATATCCGAGCTGTAGCGCCCGAAGAGTTTTGATCCGCGCGGGATCACCACATTGCTCATATCCATCGAATAGACGTCATAGCTGACCGTCGCGATGACATTGCCCTCAAGGCTCGACTGGATCGCGGTCTGAAGCGTGGCTTCAATCAGCGTGCCTTGCACCACAGTCTTCGAGGGGTTGGCGATGACCTGTGCATGGGTCACTTCCGCGCGCGTGGCACCTGCGCGCACGAATGCCTCATCGCCCTCATATCGCTGACCGCCTTCACCTTGGCCTTGCGCAGAAGATGATCCGCCCCCGGCGCGATAGGCCACCATGGGCGAGCTATTCTGGGCGGCCCGCTGCGCCTCGGCCGCCGCGCGGCGCGCGTCCAGCTCCGCGAGCCGCTGCGCCTCGCCATTATCGTCCGGGGGAATGGGAAGACCGAGCAGGCTTTGCGTGCCAAGCTGCGTTTGTAACCGGAGGTTTTCCCGCTCAAGCTCGGCATAGGCCGTCTCCTGATCCATGGCCTGCGCGCGCAGGTTTTCCATATCGGCCTGAAGCGCCGCCAGTTCGGGCGGGATTTCTGCAGGCTGGTTCTTGAGCGCATCCATCTGGGCCTGCATCTCGGCCAGAGCCGTGCGCAGCGCCTCGGCCTCGGGGTCAGAAACCGGCGTCACGATAATCTGCGCGGGCGCGGGATCTGCGGGCGGGACTGTCTCGGCCGGTTGCGCGCGCGGAACCCGCGTCGTGAGGCCCGACAGCCCCAACTCCTCTTGAAACTCCGCCGCATCAGAGGTGCGCACCGCAGGCTTTTGCTCCGCCTCGCTCGGGATCGAGGCGACATAGCCGCCGATCCCGAGGCCCACGGCCAAAGCCGCAGCATAGGGGCCATAGGTTTTCAACGGCGAGGGCTTGGGCGGCAGCTTGCGCAGACCGTCAAGGCGTTCCTGCACGCGAGTTGTGGTGTCTTGGGCCATGGCGTCACTTTCCCTCGATGCAGGCATGATCGTCGCCGTAGCGCACGACCCAGCGATCCGAGCGGCCGGCCACGACAATGACCGAGCCGTTCATCGTGCTGTTGACCGCGTATTCCAGCCCTTTGGCATCGACGCGGAAGACAATCGGGGTGGCGGCACCTTGCGGGATCTGGAAATAGGTCTTCGCCCCATCATCCGAGATCGCGATCGGCGCAAAGCGCGCGCCCTTGGTTTTGCTCAGCACGCGGTAGCGCATTTGGGGCAGGGGGGCTTCGGGCACGGTTGCGATGGTCGAACGGCGGCTGGCCGCGCCCGACCCCGGCACGGTAATTTTCATCGACCATGCGGGGGCGCGTTTGCCCTCGACCACATTGAGGAAATAGAAGCGGCGGTTGGTCTCGACCGTGACGTTGGTTTGCGCCCCGTCGATCACCGGCTTGATGGTGAAGACGTTGTTGCCTTCGAGCTTTTCCACCTGAAAGCTTTCCGTGTCGCCCGCCGCGATCGAGCGGATGGTTTCTCCATCGCCAAGCTCGATCATGGTGATGTTGCGCACGCGGGTCGCAACCGTATAGACCTGCCCCTCCTGATAGGTGGCATAGGTGATGCGTCCGTCGCGCGAGCCCGAACGCGGGGCCACTTCGGCTTGGGCAAGAGCGGGCAGGGTCATGGCGGCAAGCACAGCCGCTATCAGCGCCTTGTTCATTCCTGATCCTCCAGAGATTCCGCCGTGATGCGGTAATTGCTGACGATGAAGCCAAGGGGGTTTTGCCAGACCAGCTCAACCGCGCTTTCGGTCGAGGGCTGGAAGTCATAGGTGACGGTGGCGTAGAATTTGCCCACGCGATCATCCTCGCCGGCTTGCGAGAAGGTCTTGGTAAAGCGCACCGTGGCGGTGTTCTCGTTCACCTCGCTGATGCTCTGGACCTTGATCGCGACCTTGCCGGAAGCGCCGTAAAGCGTTGGCGGATAGTTCGGATTGGTGGGGTTCCACAGGCTGCGCAGCTTGTTTTGCTCCAGGAGGCTCGACATGCGGAACACCTTGAGCAGGCGGTTCTCGTTGTCACTTTCGTCATAGGTCTCGCGGTCCATGACGTAGTTGAAGAGCAGCCCTTTGCGCACGGCCTCGGCCTCGGCCATGCCCGCAGGCTCGACCTGGACGATCCGGCTCGCCATGCCGGTGTCCTTGTCCACCATCACCACGAAAGCTTCGGTCTCTTTCAAGGGCAGGACGGAAAGGGCTGCACCAACGCCACCAGCCGCGATCACCAGCCCCAATGTCCCGATGATGAAGCCGAGCCGTTCGCGGCGTTTTCCTTCAAGAAAGAGTTCGCTTTCGAGAATCGTTCTCTGTTCAGACACACGGTCTGTCATGGCATTCCCTCGGAATTGAATGGTTCAGCGCAGAGGCCGGTCAGACCGAGCGATCAGCGCAGGATTTGTGCGTTGCGGATTTTTTCGGAGATCCGGCTGGCACCACGTCCGGCAGCCTTGGTGATGTTGCCACCATGCTCGGCCCATACCCGATCCCGTCGCGCGGCCGCCTGCTCGGGCGTCTTGCCGGTCATCAGACCGGACCGGAAGGCTGCGCCGCGCTGACCGCCCGATGCCATATGCATCGCTTGGGGTGCAAAGGAGGCAAGATGGATGTGCCCCGAGAGATGGGAAGCGGCTTGCGGGATGGTCAGCAAGGCCTTGATGCCGACCAGCGCCACGACCAGAAAGCCCAAGAGATCCGACACGACATTGACGTTTTCCTGTGGTGCGAACTGCGCTTCCGCCACCATTGCAATAGTGGAGATCAGGGCCGCCGCAGCAACCGGATAGAGCAGATAGCCGACGAAGGCCGAGAGCCAGGCCTCGAACTGCCCTTTGGTGCGCTCGAACATGGTCAAGACCATAGCGAGCGGCGCGACCCCGAGCAGGAAGGCGATCATGATTTTGGCAAAACCGACCACCAGCACATAGGCGGCCATGAGGCCGGCCAGAACCAGATAGAGAACCGCGCCCAAAACACCGCGCGCAATCGCGCCCCGCGAGGTCAGGACGGTATCGGCCGTATTCCCCATCTGGGTCGCAAACGCGTCCATCGCCGCGCCCGGAGAGCGCGGGCCGCCACCGGCAATATCAAAAAAGCTCATCGCCAGATTGGCCGCCCCGTCCGAGAGCGCCACATAAAGGGTCCCGAAGTTGCGCCAGCTCAACGCAAAGGTAAAAATCAGGACAATGCGCCAGATCAGCCGCATGGAATCCTGTATTGTCAGGGCATAGGCACCAATCGCCACATTCAGGCCGACAGCGATGACAAGAATGGTGGCAAGCAGTGCCGCAACCGGCCCCATGGCCTGGGCGGTCGATTCAAAGAACTGCCCGCCCGTGGATTGGATCGCCTGGTCGATCGAGGCGAGAATACTGCTGACAATCCCCATCAGAACGGTCTCCCGCACATCTCTTCGGCTTGATCGAACAAGCCATGGGTCTCCGTCAGCAGTGCGCCGGTCTCATGCGTGAGCTTTTCGACACCGTGGATCTCTTTCAGCTCTTCTTCAAAAGCGAGAATGGCGCTGGCCGGAACGAGTTTGCCGGTGCAGGTACAATCTTTCGTCGCCAGAACATTGGTGAGTCGGAGATAGCGATCAATGTTGCGACGAACGACAAAATTCTCGTCGCCTTTTTTGCCGAGAACCTCGACAAGATCGGCGGGTTTTTCGCAGGCAATATAGCGCACATTGCCCGCGTTTTTCAGCGGCTCGATTTCAGCCACCGACGCGTCGTCCTTGCCCATATCAATGCGCAGGAAGTCATCCTCGGCATCGAGCTCCGCCTCGGTCAGCGCCGGTGCGCCCGTGATGTCGACCAGCGGATCGGCCGCGTTTTGCGGGAAGGAAAAGAAGGCCGCGCTCGCCGCAAGCGCTCCGACCAGAGCTCCGACCAGAGCTCCGATGGAGAGGTAAACCAATTTATTCATTTCTCACTCCTCCATCTTGATTTGCAAGAATTTTTCTTCCTCAGCGGCCGTCGCGGCATCCATCACGCCAGCCTCGCCCATGCCAACCGTCTGGACCGCTTCCATCGCCCAGAGATTGGCAAGCGCGATGCCCAATTCGGCGGTGACGCGGGTGTTGAGGTCGATCGCCTGTTTGAGGTTTTCGCTCTCCTCGATCTTGCCGACCAAACCGTCGATGCGGATCAGGCTTTCCTTGGCCTGCTGCGACGAGCTTTCCGCAGCCGCCGACATGAAGGCATTGACGTTGGCCGCCGTCCCGATCCGTGCCGTGGCCGCATTCTCGCTTTCCGTCAGCGTTTTCACCTGCTCGCGGCTCATGCCGGCCGAGGCAAAGGTGCGATCGACATGGGCCGCAACCGTGCCGCCGCCGAGCGTGCCGCCTGCAAGAGCACGCTCCCAATTGCCGGATTTGGCGGCATCGAGCGAGCGCGTGAGATCGGCAAATTGCGGCAAAATATCCTTGAGGAATGAGGCAGGGTCAAAACCGAGATCGGCCAGCGAGAAGCCTTCTTTCAGCGCCGCGATCTGACTTTGAAGAAGCGCGATCTGCTCGATCATCTTCAGCGTCTGGTCATCCAGCTTGAGGTTCGCGGCGATCTGCTCCTTGAGCTGGAGACGCGCTTCCGCCAATTGGTCGGTCAGCTTCGCCAGACTGGTCACGTCAATCGTCGGCACCCCTTGCGCTCCGGCCTGAAGGCCCAAGGTGAGCGCGAGTGTTGCCGCTGCAAAAAACTGCTTCATCATTAATCCTCCATCGACACGCGCAAAAAGACCTCGTCCTCGGCATAGGCTTGCAGCAAGAGCGCGTAGCGCGCGGCATCAATGCGTTGCCGGACCGCTTTCAGACGGGTTTGAATAATCGCCATGCGCGTGACCTCGGCCCGCGCATAGGTATTGAGATCCATGGCTTCCTTGACGGAACCCGTGCCTTCGATCTGCGTCACAATCGAGCGCAGACGGGTGGCCGCCCCCTCCATGGTATCCATGGAATGTGCCGCATAATGCCAACCAGCGTCCGCGACATTCGAGCTTTCCGCAATCACCATATCCTTGGGATCAAGCGTGCCGAGATCATCGGCACCACTCACCCGCCCCGCATAGGCCTGGTAATAGCCGCGGATGCGCACGACATAGCCCTGCGTCTCTTTATAGGGCGGGATGCCGTTATACTTCTGGACCGCGCCGGGACCGGCGTTATAGGCGGCCAGCGCCAACTCCATCGAGCCGAACCTGTTGAGCTGTTGCAGAAGATAGCGCGCGCCACCGTCCAGTTGGGCGCGGGGATCATCGTAATAGGCCGGATAGACCCCGAGCTCTTTGGCGGTTCCCGGCATGATCTGGGTCAGGCCGAAGGCCGCGACCGGACTTTTGGCCCCGATCGAGAAGTTGGATTCCGCCTTCACCAGCCCTTGGAACCAGCAGCGGAACTCGACCGCATTGATCCCCGCCTTCGCCAGAGCCGGATGATTGCTGTATTTGACCACGGTTTGCGCGATCATCTGCTCGATCGTGGCCGGCGCATCGCCAAACAGCCGCTCGGCATAGGGATTGTCGTCATCAATGGCATAGACCGCCTCGCTGGCGTAAGCCGCGCCGGTTTCCAGATCGGGGATGAAGGCACTGGTGCCGGTCAGAAGCTTCAGCGTCTCGTCCAGAGCGGCAGTCTGATCGGCCTGATAGCGCGCAATCTCCGCGCGCTTGGCATTCTCGTCCACTTCCGCACTGGTCTTTGCACGCTCGGCGTCGATCATCATGATCTCCAGCGCGACTTTCTTCATGTCCACAGCCGGAACGCCCTGAGACCACAGAGCCACCGGCAAGGCCGTCAGGGCAAGCGAGCTGCCGAGAAGGAGGGGCTTGAGACCCATGCGCCCGCCCTCAACGCTGCGCTGCGCAATCGCGCGTTTCGACAAAACTCATGGCGGACCAGCAATTGGCCTTCTTGATCGGAGCCTCACTGGCGCAGGCCGACAGGAGCGGGAGAAGGGCAAGCAGCAAAAGGGCCTTACGCATGGTCTGTTCTCCAAAAAAACGGTTTGCTTTCAAAATCGGTGCCGAAGGCCGCGCGGCCTGCCTCGCCACCGCCAAGCGCGGTCAGAAGCGGGCCGAGGGTCGAGAGATCGACGTCGAGAAGCGTCTGGCCGTTATGGCTGCGCAAAAGCGCCTGACGGGCGCCGGTCCGTCCGGCCAAAAGAAAGTCGGTCTCGTTATCCGTGAGGCCGAAGCCCTCGTAATCGGCGGGCTGTGCGCGCCGGTTCGGAAAGAGGATCTGGGTCGGCAATCCTTCGAGGATCGAGCGGGATTTGCTGTTCCTGATCTGCGACGGGAACTGCGTCAGCAGCACCACGACCACATTCATCTTGCGCACCGTGACCAGCCATTTGGGGAGCCAGCGCGCAAAGAACGCATCGTCAAAAACCGTCGATGCCTCGTCAATCACCAGCAGCATCGGCTGGCGGGCCTCGAACATCAGCTCCAATCGGCGGAAGATATAGGACAGAAGCGCCGAGCGTTCGGTCGGCAGACCGAGGATTTCTGTGAGATCGATGCCGAGCACATCGAGTCCGTCAAAATCCACCACAGGCGCTTCTGCCTGACCGAAGACCCAATTATAGCGCCCCTGCGGTCCCCATTCCGCAATCCGCGCCGCCAGCGCGCGATCATCACGCGCATCACCGATCAGGGTCGCAAAATGCGCGAAGCGGCGCAGATCCGGAGCGGCCTGCCCGTTCTGGCGCACCGCATTCTTGAGCGCATCAGCCTGATGTGGGGTCATAACCTCGTGGTCACGCTCGACCAGAGTTGCCAGCCAATCCATCAGCCATGCTTCGCCACGCGGGCCGTTCTCGGTCGCGAGCGGATTGAGCCCCGTGGGCTGACCGGCCTTGATCTCGGCATAGCGCCCGCCGAGGGCCGCGACCGCCATGCGCAAGCCTTGGTCCTTGTCGAAGAGCACCATGCGCGCGCCGGTCCGGCGCGCTTGCGCCGCCAGAAAAGCCAAGGTCGCGGTTTTGCCGCTGTTCGAGGGGCCAAGAATGAGCGTGTGACCGATGGTCGGCTCGGCTTTGGGATCACCCGCATCATGGAAGGAAAAGCGGTGCGCGGCGCCCGTCACGCTTTGGAAGACCGTGATCGGGGATTTCCACGGCAGGCGCGAAGCGGGCGTGCCGCTATCAGTCATATGCAGGCTGCATAGATCCGCGAAGGTGATCGAGCTGACGATGGTTTCCCATGCCTGATAGTCGCGATTGCCGGGATGGTTGGCGAAAAACGTCGCCTCCATGGTGGAGGTGAGCCGTGTCAGGCGCAGCTTGGCTTGCTCGGCCACCCCGCGCACCTGCGAGACCCGCTGCTCCAGCGCATCGGGGCTATCTGCAAAAACCGTGATGGTAAACTGGTGCTCGCCGAAGCCGAGACGGCCGCTTTCCACATCGTCATAGGTCGCGCCAAGCTGATCCTCGATCGAGCCCGCCGCATCATCGGCCGCGCGCATCTGCTGGATGCGCAGCTTGGCGAGATCCGCGATCTTCTGGCGCGCGATCGGGGTATAGCTATGGGTCAAAAGCGTATCCATGCCGGTATCGAGGGCATCGAGCATCCCCGGCTCGGTCATGGTCGGATAGTTTTTGACGGCGAGCACGGCCGCGTAGCGAGGCTGGTCCAGACCCTCTTCGAGGGTGATCACGCGGCCTTTGAAGCGCAGCCCGACATTGCTCACATCCTCGGCAATCAGGCTCAGATCGCCGCGAAACTCGGGGCGAAGAATTCCGGAGTTGATCGCGCTGTAGAAACCCAGAAGCGAGCCGTCGCTGATGTTCAGCCGACGCGTTCCGACCGGCAGGCTGGTTTCCAAAATGGCGACCACCTCACGCAATTCGGCATGGCGCGCAGCGGTGTCACCATCAAAGATCTGCTTGGCCTTGCGGGCAAGGAACGGGAGCTTGAGCGGGGCTTGCAGGTTACGCACCACCGTCAGCACCACCACGAAGTCGCGCAGCTTCTGGGCCTCGAGATGGGCGTTCCAGCGCTGGTCGAGATCCGCCTCGAAGCTCTCGCCGTAGATCGGCGTGAGGCCGAGGGCAGCGGGCTTCATCATGCGGTGGACATAGAAGCTGAACCGCTCGTCCAGCCCGTCAAGGATCGAGGCAAAGCCGCGGCGCAGGTCTTCAAGGTCGCGATCGGCCGAGGTGAAGCCGTCCTTGCCCGAGATCTCCAGCGACATCATCAGGGCATTGTCGCGCGTGCGCACCGTGTAATCGTCCACGTCGAGCACATAGGGCATGTGCGGATAGAGCTGCGGCACCTTGGGCCGCACGGCCCCTGCGCGCGCACTGACATGGCGATCGTGTTTTGCATCAAACAAACCGGCGACCCTCTTTTCTTTTTCTGCGCGAAAGGGAGGGCGGGGTCCGGCGCAGGACCACCGCGAGAGCCTTATGGCCGTTGGGGTTCACCGCGACGGCAATGCGCGCCGCGATGTACCAGACCGGACCGGTCAGCACCCAAGGGATGAACTGCGTCCAGAAAAAAGGCAGGGCTGTCAGAGCGCCGACACCGAGCATGTAGGGCATCGGCAATCCCATCAAACGCGCCTGCCGTGACAGCCCGAGGATGACGGCGCTCCGTTCCATCAGGTCAGCGCCGATTTCATCTGGGTCACAAGAGACGAGCCGCCGAAGACGAAGAAGCCGCCCACGAAGATCATCACGACCCACCACCAGCTGATCCGGTTCATCGCCGCCATGAAGCCGCAGATGATGAAGGCGCCGGTGAAGATGGCGATAGCAATGTTGCCCTTGAGCCAGGTGATGAATCCTGTGCCGACCTTATCGACCTTGGAAAAATCCACCGTGCCGCTCGCTTGGGCCAGCACTTCACTTGCGTTGAGGGTGAGCAAAGCCACCGCCAGAACCGCAAGAGCGGTCTGGACGTACGTCCTGTTCATCAAATTTCTCCTGAATTTGTTAGTGGGAGAGGAGCCTGTCTCGTTCCACGGTAATTCGTTTTATGTAATCTTGAGTCTCGCGATACGGCGGAACGCCACCGTATTTCTGCACCGCACCCGGCCCCGCATTATAAGCCGCGAGCGCGAGTGACGGATTTCCGAACCGCTGCATCTGCGTCAGCAGATACCGCGCCCCCCCGTCGAGGTTATCCATGGGATCATGAGGATTGACGCCCAGCATCTTCGCAGTTCTGGGCATCAATTGCGCCAGTCCGACCGCTCCTTTGGGGCTCAGCGCGCGCGCATTGAACCGCGATTCCTGCCAGACTAGAGCCTCGAAGGTCGCGATCCACTGCTTCTGCGTCAGGCCGGCTTTCTTGATTGCCGGATGGTTTTGATAGCGGAGCGCGGTCTGGCGCACACTCGGCCGGGCACCAGCGTAACGGTCCGTCACGCCAGATCCGCGAATGACGCGCTCGCCGGATTGCGCGGCAAGTGCCTCGCGCAGCGCCGTCTGCTCCGCCACCGCCTCGGGGCTGGAAGCCGCTTTGGGGGCGATGCGGCGCTGACCTTGTGCCGTGAAGCGCTGCACAGACGAGCTCGATCCGATCGTTTGTGGACCGTCAGCGCCGAAGCGGATCACGTCAGCAGAGGCCGCACTTAGTCCAATTGAAGTTAAGACGGCCAGTCCACGAAAGAAATTTTTGCCTACAAAAGCAGCCGGTCTCTTATGCTGCTCCAGTATCTGCGTAGCGCAGAACAATGCTCTTGCCGCCGTCCGTTTCGAGCCCAACGCCCGAGAACCCAAGCTCTTTGAGAACCTTAACGAGACCAGAGACGGTTTTAAGCTCCCTGTACTCAATCGTGTGGCCAGACCCAAAGCCTGTATTCGCTGCAAGTTTTGCTCGCTGCCGTCGTTCATCGCGTGTCGTAACGAGAACAACCCAGTTGAGCGTGTCAGGATCGACGCCCATGAGATACCAGCTTCCGTGCCATTGAGGGCCGCGTAGTTCTGCATCCTCTCGGCTGAGAACGTGAAGCTCCCACCCTTTTGACAAATATTCCCGCAATCCTGCGACCGTGACCACATCGTTAGGCTTTCCGCTAATGTCGTTCACTGTCGGTCTCTCCAGATGCATGAGCCCGACGCTATATCTAGCATCGTTCTACAAGATTATATCGCTGCACACAAGATATAATCTTGCAGACAGCTGTGGGTTCTTCCTCTTGGCATCTACTGCGTGTTCACGAGTTTTCCAAGCAAGACCGAGAGTGGCAAGCCGATTGACCAATTAAATTTGGTTATCTTGCCGTCACTTACTCTGGGATGACTTGTGCACACTCCCGGGAATGAGTGTGTGCGGAAGAACTACGCTGCACCGGAACACGACAAATCGCCCGTCGTGATTGCTACAGATGGGGCCCATCTGATCTACCTCCCAAGCGCAACGTCGCGCCATGCGCAGGAAGGCTGGCGTACCCAAGCACAGGCACCCCTTTGCGCTCTTTTTGAAGAGATATTCGTTGATCACATAGAGTAATCCAGCCGCGATGCTTGGATCACCCTCTGTCGCAAAGCGGGTGAGCTCCCACTCTTCTTCGCTCACAGGCGCCTCTTGGTAAAGCAGCCCGTTCGGTAGGCCCGGTAACAAATCAAGCACGGCATCGCGGATCATGTAACTATAGATACCGTTCGTCTGATCTGTGCGCCTTAGCCGACCACCGCCAACAATCACACCATTTAGATGTGCAACTGCATAGACCGTACGGAAGCCATCGTACTGCTCCCACTCCATGCGCTCGAACTCTTGAAGCTTCCATCCCAGCCGTTCCATGAACATCTTACGGCGAAACTCGTAGAACGCTGCGACAAGGTTCCAGCGCGAGATGTCCGTCGGGAACTCTAGAATACTGAACTCTAAATTTTGTTTCGCAGCTTCAGGTATCATGGGTCTATCACATGCTCTTCTTCGTCACTCTCGGATCAAGTGTCATTGATCCTATGAATTGCCGCATTCCCGTAACAGGCTCGACAATCCACACACCAAATTCACGGATCTCCACCTGTCGCACCGCATCGGGCTCAAGTTCACTGAACGCCAAAACAAGATTTTCGGCCATATCGCGCGAGAAATCGACGGCTACAACAAGCCCGTTTCCCCGCCGCGTAGAATTTTCCACCACTCTGGTCACCTCTCAAACTCTTCGCAACCATTCATGCCGTTCCTACCGGCAGGGAAGTCGAAAACCCGTTCCCGCTCGCCGAATCCTATCACATTTGATATAGGCCAGACCCGTAGGAGTGAGGGACATTTTAGATGATTGAACGCTTCATACCAGCCTATGTTACCGAAATTGAGAAGTTGAGCGAGATCGCCCTATCTGGATTCATCATGGGGTTCGGGATTGGAATGTCGTCCAAGGCAGATCATGTCGTGAACACTTACCCCGCCAAATGGACTGAAATGTATGAAGAAAACGACTTCATGTTCCTTGACACAGTTGTCCAATGGCTCATGACCACAAGCGGCGCGACCAGGTGGTCAAGCATCCGCATTCCCGATGTTCACGGCATTCGCCCGAGAGCAGCAACACACGGCCTCCGTTACGGAGCGGTTGTTTCGCAGAAGGTGCTTCGTAGGCGTTGTTTTCTTGCATTCTCAAGGAATGACAGAGAGTTCACCGACGAAGAGATCTCTGTTTGGGAGGCGAAGTTTTCCGCTTGGTGCCCTCTTGTTGTCGAAGAACGTCCTGTGCTGAACGAGCGAGAAATAGACGTCCTTCGCGGCCTGAGAGATGGTCTTGGGCATGCTGAAATAGCAAAGGCCCTTAGCATCAGCGTCCCTACTGTGCGCCAACGACAAGGTAGCGCCATACATAAGCTCGGCGCGAAGAACTCACACAACGCACTTAGTCTTGCAGTGTCCTATCAGCTTGTCTGATGACCCGCTCAGCGCAGAAAATTAAAGCTTATGTCAAATGTGTATATCGATTGTGATACATTTTTATCTTTGTCCCTTTGCACCTCCTGAGAGAGGTGTCAAACCAAGCTCTCATGCATCGCGAGGAGCCACAAAATGACCCAAAGCACCGATAGGTTGATGGCTCGTGCACTTCACCAGTCCAGTCAAGACGGGCTCTGGATTTATGAATGGAACAATGGCGATGTAGGGAAGCTGGCAATTCCAGACGGTTTCACCTTCGATCCCAGAGCGTCGCGGCCAATTTATGTATCGTCCCCTGCGGCGAGAGCCCTGGTAGGATCATGATAGCCACTACCGCTCTGGCTTTGCCTACTTGAAACGAGCGGGCGCGAAGAGTATCAAGATTATATCGAACACATGTTGGTATAGTCATGACAATCACATGCACTCGTCTCGCAAGTCTGGTGGTTACAGGTTTCACTGCCCTTTCCGTGATTCCTGATGATGCATCCGCCTACCCTATTGATTGCGCGATACTCCTCTGCCTCGCAGGCGGCTTTCCCGCCTCCGGAGAGTGTTCTGCTGCACGGGCCGAGTTTCTGCGTCGTGTGACGCCCTGGCCGATCGAGCCCCCCTTGCAGGTCTGGCGCTGCCCTATGGGGGGCGGTCTTCCCGCAGGTTCGACGACAGGCGCCGATATGGATGTGTCGGGACGAGAGTTCGACTTCATTCGCTCTGTGCAGGTCTACTCCGTCGACTACAACGCCTTCAGCGGCAGTACCGGTGACGGAAGCCGCGACGTTTGCCACGTCAACAGATCCAGAAACACATTGGGCGAATACGGCCCCAACGGCCAGTTCACCCAGACCCACATCAGCGTAAGCCAAGTCCCCTCATGGACAGGATTCGACCTCCCCGCCGGACAGACCTGCGAGGCCGAAGGACGCTGGCGCGGGGTCTCGATCGGCTACGAAACAGTCTCGCAGGGGAACGTCAGAAGTTTCCAGACAGAAACTTTCCGCTACTGAACCTTGTGGGTCATTGCCGCGCCAACACAAAGAATTGCTCGCAGGCCATTCGTGGCGTAGGGTTTTCAGCTAAAGCCACAGAGAGGGCAGATGAGCAGAATGACAGAGAGATAGAAAAAGAAAACCCCCGCGCGGGGTCCGCGAGGGGGGCTTGGATAACACAGGTCGCCAAACCTGAGTCCGCATAACTGTTAAGGACTAGTTAGCCCGAGCTCTCCGACAAAAGCAAGCCGAAAAACGCATTTGTGCGAACGGGATCGGCATATCTGGACCCTGTGCCTCACCTCATGAGGAACAGTGACATGACCATTCAAACAGCCGCCGTCAGCGGCAGATATTTCCAAACCGCAGGAGCGATCCTGACCGGCCTCAACCGGCGTGCCCCGAACCCGGTCCGCCGCCAGTCCCATCTGACCGGAAGCTGCGAGCAGAGCTTCTGGTCAAAGTGCAGCCGCGCCGAAGTGCAGCAGATCCTTTTGGCTGCACGGCGCTATGAAGTCGCCGGCCGACAGCGCGGCCAGCGCAATGGGCCGCTCGGCGGGATCGCTTTGGAGGTTCTGGTGCTGATGGCAAATCTCGTGCGCTACAAGTCCGGCCGACTGGAGCCGTCCCTCGCCTATCTCATGACCACCCTCAAAAGATCGAAGGATGCCATCGTGCGGGCGCTGGCCGCTCTGCGCACCCATGGCTTTCTCGATTGGTTGCGTCGCTTCACGCCAGTTGAGAGTGACGGAGCAGGACCGCAGATCCGCCAGACCAGCAATGCCTATCGCCTGTCCCTGCCCGCGCGCGCCGCTCTTTTGCTCACCCGCTGGCTTGACCGTCCCGCAATGCCCGACGACATCCTGACCGCCGCGCTCGATCGCAAAGCCCGTTATCAGGATCAGATCGCCTCACTGAGCTGCACCGAATTTGTCGGGCTCATCGCCAGCGCCCCTGTCCCCTCGCCCGATCAGGATGCCTTCCACCGCGCACTCATGCGTTGTGCCCAAAATCACCAGCAAAAGCGCGAGTCCGCCAAGCAGACAGAATATCAATCTCATCATTAATCTTATGGGATATCCCACAAGAAGGATCGGGACATGCCATGACCAAGACTGCCAGACCAGCGCGAGCTGGACAGTCCGATTGCTTAGACACAAGCAAGTTGCAGCCCTATGGAGCACAAGGCTTGAGCCTTGTGCTGATTGCTATGGTGATTGGCAGTTTCCCTAATGGGGAGGCAAATGCCCAGGCGGTTAGTCCAGCGACACTGTGTCTGCCACCAGAGGAGCCATTCGTTCCAGCAACCGATGAAGACTTCAGAGCCTATGCCGATATGGTATCGGGTGATTTCGAACGCTACTTCACCGAATTGACGACTTACTTTTCCTGCATGGATTCCACGCGGCAAGCCGTCTTCGATCGCGCACGGGTGGTCTCACAAGATCATCAAACCTTCTGGCAGCGGGCGAAGGCTTTGGGGGTTGCAGAAAAGGCAGCCCTCATGGTCGATCCCGCTGCAAAGGACGCTGAGTAATGACCCGTCCTTTATGCATCTTCCTCCTTTCCTTGCTGTCGCTCGCTGCGGTGCAAGAAACCGCAGCTCAAGAGAGCCTTTCGGGCCGAGCCTCGGTTGTTGACGGGGACACGATCGAGATCCATGGCACACGCATCCGGCTCCGCCGCGTTGATGCTCCCGAGGCCGCTCAGCTCTGTGAGGACCAGGAGGGCAAATCTTGGCGCTGTGGACAGCAAGCCGCCTTGGCTCTGGACCAGTTCATTGGCCGACGAGTCGTGCATTGCAACGAGCTTGGTAAAGGCAAATACCGGCGCACCCTGGCGAGCTGTCGGGTCGGGCGGACCGACCTTGGTGCATGGCTGGTGAGCGAAGGTTGGGCAATCGCCTACCTTGATCGCAAGGGCCTGTACCGTGAGGCACAAGACCAAGCCGAGGCCAACAAGCGCGGCATTCGGTCTGGACGTTTCGAGCGCCCCTCCGAATGGCGCAAGAACCGGAAGCGACGGTCCGGAGCGTCGTGATAGAGGCGCGTCAATAATGGCGATTGATTGGCCTTAATTCTCTATTTGTTCTCGATTTTATGGGCTTTTGCGCTACACTGCCTTGGAGTGGCAATCATTCATTTTGCCAGAAAAACATAGACATAAATCTCATTGATCGAGGCCATTATGCGGAGGAAACCGGCATGATGCATAAGACCAAGATGCAGCGAGACGCAGAGGATGCCCTTTGGCTGCAGATGCAAGCCGAAGAAAAGGCTAAGGCGGATCGTATTGCGAAAGAGAAAAAGTACCCCTCGGAATGGGACCTCAAAGTCGAGGCTTGGGAGAGGGAAGGGATGGAATGGCTGAAGGCCGGAGAGGAGCTTTTCGGGCCGCGCTATGACTATGAAATGGAGCTGGGCCGTCTCGGGCGCTCCTACTCCATCAAGTCTCCCCTGCCCTATGAGGATCTCAGCGCCTTCTGGGTCAATTTCTCTGCATTCATACAAACAATCGCTCTGGACGGAATCCTTGCACTGCTCCTTTCGTCCGTGGCCCGACATTTTGGCGTGCCGCTTTGGCTCTGCCTTCCCGCAAGCCTGGCCTATGTCGTCTGGCGTTTTCGTCAGCGCAGGGCGTGGATCTTGCTCAAGCGCGACGAGGCCGATGGGCTGCGCAAAGAGGGTATCCCATCGAAGGGGGCCGCTCATGGCGCAATCTGATCACCCGTATTTTGTTAAGCCCGCCTATCGCACCGCCAAGGGCGAGCCCAAACTCGCGATCTACTATCAGGCCGAGACCAAGACCTTGCCCGATGGAAAAGTCATCAAGCCCAAACCCGTCCCGCTCGTGATTGCGGCCAACTATCTGAGCGACCCGGAAACCGTACTCAAAGCAATGGCGGCTGTCCTAAACGGCAGGGGGTGACGGCATCTACCGCATGGCAGCCTGTTGTGACCGTCCGCTATGCGGACAAAACGGACATTCGCTGCAGTGCAGCCTCCAGCCAGCGACAGCCCACCTTGACGATTAGCCAACTCGCCTTATAAATCACTCAATAACTGTTGAGGCATTGATTCGATGAACGAACCCCAAGCGCTCACCGCCTTTGCGGCCCTTTCACAAGAAACGCGGCTGCGGATCGTCCGGCTGTTGGTGCGAGCGGGACCCGAAGGCATGGCCGCCGGCGCGATTGGCGAGGCGCTTGGCGGGGCGACGACTTCTCGGCTGTCGTTTCACCTGACCCATCTGGAGCATGCCGGCCTGATCCGCTCGCGCCGCGACGGGCGTTTCATCATCTATAGTGCGGTCTATGGCGCGCTGGCGGGCCTCGTCGGGTTTCTGATGAAGGATTGCTGCCAAGGCCATCCCGAGATCTGCGCTCCGGCCCTCGAGGCGCTCGACTGTGCCTGCGGCGAAAGCGAAGCTGTAAAGGCATGACCATGGATGTCGTCATTTATCACAACCCCGATTGCGGCACTTCGCGCAATGTGCTGGCGATGATCCGCAATGCGGGCGTCGAGCCGCATATCGTCGAATATCTGAAATCACCACCCTCGCGAACCATGCTGAAGGCCTTGATTTCCCGCATGGGGATCGGCCCTCGGAACCTTCTGCGCGAAAAGGGCACGCCTTACACGGAACTGGGCTTGGGCGATCCTGCGCTGACCAATGAGGCATTGATCGATGCCATGATGGCGCATCCGATCCTGATCAACCGGCCTGTCGTGGTCAGCCCGCAAGGCGTGCGGCTGTGCCGTCCCTCGGAGTTGGTGCTTGATCTGTTACCCGGACAGCAGGGGGCGTTCAGCAAAGAAGATGGCGAGCAGGTCGTGGATGCGCATGGCAAACACATCCATCCCGTCTGAGCAAAGGACTGCATTATGACGACACCTCAACGCGGCAAGCTATCCTTTCTCGACCGCTATCTGACGCTTTGGATTTTCGCCGCAATGGCTTTGGGCATTCTGCTCGGCACGGTTTTCACCGGCCTGCCGGAGGCGCTGAACGCCCTCTCCATCGGCTCGACCAACATCCCGATCGCGCTCGGCCTGATCCTGATGATGTATCCGCCGCTGGCCAAGGTCCGCTACGAGGAACTGCCGCAGGTCTTTGCCGACAAGCGCATTCTGGCCCTGTCCCTGGTGCAGAACTGGCTGATCGGGCCGGTCTTGATGTTCGCGCTGGCGGTGATCTTTCTGCGCGACCAGCCGGAATACATGACGGGCGTCATCCTGATTGGCCTTGCCCGCTGCATCGCGATGGTGCTGGTCTGGAACCAGTTGGCGCGCGGCGACAACCAATTTGTCGCGGGGCTGGTCGCCTTCAACTCGATCTTCCAGATCCTGTTTTTCTCGACCTACGCATGGCTTTTCTTGACCGTCCTGCCGCCGCTGTTCGGACTTGAGGGCAGCATTATCGACGTCGGCTTCTGGACCGTCACCGAGGCCGTGCTGATCTATCTCGGCATTCCCTTTCTCGCGGGCTATCTGACCCGCCGCATCCTGATTGGGCGCAAGGGTGCCGCATGGTATAATGATGTCTTTCTGCCAAAAATTAGTCCGACCACCCTTGCCGCGCTGCTTTTCACCATTGTCGCGATGTTCAGCCTGAAAGGGGCCGAGGTCGTCCGCCTGCCGCTCGACGTCCTGCGGATCGCGGTGCCGTTGGTCTTATATTTCCTGATCCAGTTCCTCGTCAGCTTCGCCATGGGGCGGTGGATTGCCAAGGATTATCCTCGCACCACGGCCATCGCCTTCACGGCGGCAGGCAATAATTTCGAACTGGCGATCGCGGTGGGCATTGCCGCCTACGGCTTGGCCTCGCCCGTGGCTTTTGCCGCCGTGATCGGCCCATTGGTCGAAGTCCCGGTCCTGATCTTGCTGGTCAATCTCGCGCTGCGCCTTGGCGCGAGCCGGTTTCCCCATGACAAAGCCTTGAAGGAGGCCCGCGCATGATCCCCGATCTGCCCGATCTCTCCCCCGCCGCCGACCGCAAGCCGCTGCTGCCCGATGTGCCCCGCGCCCCGCATCCGCCGCGCATCCTGCTGCTTTACGGCTCGCTCCGCGAACGCTCCTATTCGCGTTTCGTGACCTATGAGGCCGAACGCATCCTGCGGCATTTCGGCTGCGAGACGCGGATTTTCCACGCGGACGGCCTGCCGCTGCCCGATGACGCCAAGGCCGATCACCCCAAGGTCCAAGAACTCCGCGAGCTCTGTCTTTGGTCCGAGGGCCAAGTCTGGACCAGCCCCGAACGCCATGGTGCGATGACCGGCGTGATGAAATCGCAGATCGACTGGATCCCGCTGTCGATGGGTGCGATCCGCCCGACGCAGGGGCGGACGCTGGCGGTGATGCAGGTCTCGGGCGGCTCGCAAAGTTTCAACGCGGTCAACCAGATGCGCATTCTAGGGCGCTGGATGCGGATGCTGACCATCCCTAACCAATCCTCGGTCGCGAAAGCCTACGAAGAATTCGACGAGGCGGGCCGCATGCGCCCCTCGAGTTATTACGACCGCATCGTCGATGTCATGGAGGAGCTGGTGAAGTTCACGCTGCTGACGCGCGATCTGTCGGGCGCTCTGACCGACCGCTACAGCGAGCGCAAGGAGAGCGCGGAAAACCTGGAAGCACGGGTTAATCTGACGGCGGCTGTCTGATGGAGGGCGCGCGGCGCTGGCCCGTCATCGCCGCGCTCGGCATCCTGCAGATCTTTGCTTGGGGCAGCAGCTATTACCTGATGGCGGTCATGGCCCCCGCGATTGTCGCCGATACCGGCTGGTCCCTGCCTTGGGTCGTTGGCGCGCTGTCGGTTGCGCTGTTGTCGGCGGGCCTCTCTTCACCGCTCGTTGGGCGCAGGATTACCGCAAGCGGCGGGCGGGCCGTGCTGGCGGCGGGCTGCGGCTTTCTAGCTGTGGGGCTCGGGCTTGCCTCCCTCGCGCCGAACCTTGCCGGTTTCTATCTCAGTTGGGCCGTCATGGGCCTCGGCATGAGTGCGGCGCTTTACGATCCCGCCTTTGCCACACTCGGGCGGCTTTACGGCCAAGACGCCCGCAGCGCGATCACCGCATTGACGCTTTGGGGCGGCTTTGCCAGCACCCTCTGTTGGCCGCTCTCGACATGGTTGCTGACCGAATTCGACTGGCGCGGCGCCTTGCGCATCTATGCGCTGATCCTGCTGCTTCTTTGCCTGCCGCTGATCGCGGCTTTGGTCCCGAAAGAGGCCCGCCCTGCAGCACCGCGCGCCGACGACAAGCCCCGCAAACCGCGCCTTGAAGGCCGCGACCGGCTGGCTTTTCGCCTGATGGCCGCGATTTTGGTGATTGCGGGAACAACCGTCACCATTGTCTCGGTCCATCTTTTGACACTCCTGCAATCGCAGGGAATTTCCCTGTCCGAGGCAGTCGCGATCGGCGCCATGATTGGACCGGCGCAGGTCGGCGCGCGCCTGATCGAGATGGCGGGAAAAGGTCGTCACCACCCGATCTGGACCCTACTGGGAGCGAGCGGTGCGGTAGCATTTGGCCTGATCCTGCTTGCTATAGACGTCCGGCTTCCGGCCTTTGCAATCATCCTTTACGGGGCGGGCAACGGCATTTTCTCAATCGCGAGGGGCGCACTGCCGCTCACCCTGTTCGGCCCCGAGCGTTACGCCGTGGTGATGGGCGATCTCGCCCGCCCCTCGCTGATCGCTCAGGCGGCAGCGCCGCTGATCGGGGGCATGCTGATCGCGGCCACAGGAGCGACCTCGACCCTAACGATCCTCGCCATGCTCGGCATGTCCGGTTTCGCGTTGGTTTTACTGTTATTTTATCACTGGCAGCCCCTACAGTCATAGCGTTTTGGCCGGAACTAATGGCTCAGCCAGAAAATGCTGTAAGTGCGAAACTTGAGTGATGCTGCGAGCTTCCTGACTGTCCGCTCTGGGCTCCAAGCGTCGGTCCTTACGGCTTGCGCCCGGCAGCGGCACTTGGCCAAGCTGGCGGGGGCTGCTCTGCGGGACGAAGCGGTCGCTCGCGGCTACTGAGCATAACGCCAACCCTGTGCTGCACCTTGATCGACCGCTGCTGACCGCCTAGGCATAGGCCTTGTCTGCAGTTCAGGGCAAATTGCTTTGAGGAAAGTGAGGGGAGATCAGACACATGTATCCATTTCACGGAATGATCGGATTTCCGATCACCCCCGCTGACACGCACGGCCGGATTGATACAGCAGCAATCACCCGGCTGGTTCAGCGCCAGTTAAGTGCTGGCGCAGACGCGATTGGCATTCTCGGCAGCACGGGCAGCTATCCCTACCTGAGCCGTGAGGAACGCCGCCGGGCGCTGGATGCCGCCGTGGACGCAGCCGATGGCCGCGTTCCCGTCATTGCCGGCGTGGGTGCGCTTCGAACCAGCGATGCGGTTGCCTTTGCTCAGGATGCCAAAGCTGCTGGCTGCGCGGCAGGGCTGCTCTCGGCAATGTCCTACCTGCCTCTCAGCCAGACTGAGGTTTACGAGCATTTCGCAACCGTCGCGCGCATGGGTGAGCTACAGATCTGCATCTATGACAATCCTGGCACGACACATTTTCAGTTTACCGACGACCTTCTCGAACGGCTGGCGCGGGTGGAGAACATCGCGGCGATCAAAAACCCGACATCTTCGCCGGAGCAGACGGCATCCCATCTGGAGGCACAACGGCTTCTTCTGCCATCCGGCTTCCCCATCGGATACAGCGGAGACTGGTGCTGTGCTGAAGCTATGATTGCGGGTGCTGACGCGTGGTATAGCGTTTTGGGTGGAACGCTTCCCGTGCCGTGTGTTGCAATTGTTCGCGCCGTGCAAGCGGGGAACGGTGGCGAAGCCCGTCGCCTGAACGATACGCTGCAGCCCGTTTGGGATCTGTTCCAGAAATACACCAGCTATCGCACGGTCTATGAAATGAACTGTCAGCTCGACTTGTGCGAGGCGGTGCCGCCGAGGCCGATCCTTCCGGTATGCAGTGCAGGGAAGGCTGAAATTGCGAGCGTTCTTGAAAGATTGCCGGTGAACTATCTGAAATGAACATAGTCGGTCGCTTAGTTTTGAATGACTGCAATGGGCTCAAAGCGACTGCGCCATCGCACCCTTAGAGCTAGGTGAGCCGCGCGCGCTGCCCATCCTCCAAAAGCCGCGCGATCCGCACCAGCTCCAATCGGCGCAAACCGCCATTCGGGATCTCGGTCGCGCGCTCCCACGCTTTGATCAGCATCTCGCCTTTCGGATGATCCTTGCCCGCCCGCCACAGGGCAGACACCACATCCGTTTCAAGCCTTAGATCATCGGTTGCCGACCGATCTGCTGCCGTGAGCAAGCACGCAAGCGCCAGCACCAGCGCCTCGCGTTCCGCGATCTGCTCTGACCATGCGCCGCCAAAGGCCACATTGCGCAATTGCTCTTTCCTGTCCATTTCGGCTCCTTGCGAATCTAGGAACAAAAATAGAACATGGGGCGAGAAACACCACCCGCCAGGTTTAGTGCCGTGACCCCGCTTCGTATCGCCTATCTCGACATGAACTCCTTCTTCGCAAGCGTCGAGCAGCAGCTCGATCCGGCATTGCGCGGCAAACCTGTCGCGATCACCGCCGTCGATTCCGAGGCAGGGGCCTGTGTCGCAGCAAGTTATGAGGCCAAGGCGTTTGGCGTCAAAACCGGAACACGCGTCACCGACGCCCGCAGGCTCTGCCCTGGCATCATCTTCAGGCCGTCGCGGCACCGCCTCTATGTTCGCTACAATCTCGCCGTTGCCGATGTTCTCGATCGATATGCGGAGCTCACCCATATCCGGTCCGTCGATGAGTTTCAGCTTGCCCTTTCGGGCGAAGCCCAGACGCTCGATGGAGCCCGTGCCCTCGTCGCCCGCCTCAAAGCGGCGGTCGCCGACGAAGTTGGCCCTGGTAGTGGTCGAAAAGATCTGCCTTTGGCGGGAGAAAAAACTGCCCAAAAACAATGGCGCTAATTCCCGACCTCACGGCGGGGTTGCCTATTCTATCGGAAAGGTTTTCTTCTCAAAGACCGCACCTATTCGTAGAGCTCTTGCTCCGTTTCAGTCTTTTCAACCGGATCGCCCGGTAATTCCCCCCGTTTTCACGGGGGCTCGGACGTAGAATTTACGCGGCCATTCTCAGTTTCTGTGCGGGCGTCATCCCGCCGTTGCCCATGTTCGGACGCTCGTTGTTGTATGACCACAGCCACTCGGTGGCAATTTGCTGCACCTCGTCAATGCTCTCGAAGATATGGAGGTCCAGCCATTCGTGCCGGACCGTTCGGTTGTATCGCTCGACATAGGCGTTTTGTTGCGGCTTTCCCGGCTGGATGTGAGCCAAGGCGATGCCCTTGTGCTCGGCCCATTCCATGAGGGTGCCGCTGATATATTCCGGGCCGTTGTCGACCCTGATCGTCGTTGGCGCGCCACGCCATTCGATAATCTGGTTCAGCGCTCGGACGACCCGTTCAGCCGGCAGCAAGAAGTCGACCTCGATGCCAAGGCCTTCGCGGTTGAAGTCGTCCAGAACGTTCAGAAGGCGAAACTGACGCCCATCTCCAAGGCGATCCGCCATGAAGTCCATGGACCAGACCTCATTTGCAGCCTCCGGAACCGCCAGCGCGTCAGGCTTCTCCCGCTTCAACCGCTTGCGCGGCTTGATCCGCAGGTTCAGCTCCAGCTCGCGATAGATCCGGTAGACCCTCTTGTGATTCCAGCCATGTCCCTGGACGTTGCGCAGGTAGAGAAAGCACAGGCCGAAACCCCAAGTCTTCTTCGCCCTCGTCAGCCCGAGCAACAGGTCGGCGATCTGCTCGTTCTCATCGTCCAGCTTGGGGCTGTATCGATAGCACGTTTCGCTGACATCGAACGCCCGGCACGCCAGCGCAATGCTGACGCCCTTCATCGCCACCGCTTTCACGGCCAACTCCCGGCGTTGAGCTGGCCGTATCATTTTTTTCCCAAGGCCTCTTTGAGCAGATCATTCTGCATGCTGACGTCGGCATACATGCGCTTCAGTCGGCGGTTCTCCTCGGCCATGGCCTTCATCTCGGAAATCAGGCTCGCATCCATGCCGCCATACTTCGCCCGCCACCTGTAAAGCGTGGCGCTGCTCATGCCATGTTCACGGCACAGCTCGGCAGCAGGAACGCCACCCTCCATCTGACGCAGCACGCCCATGATCTGGGCTTCTGTAAATCGGGTCTTCTTCATCGGAATCTCCTCGTTCATCCTGCCGAGAAAATTCTACTTCCGTATCCCTCTAAGATCGGGGGGGATTACCACATCAACGCCCGCTTCGGTGACGGAATGATCCGCTATGGCATCAACACACTACATCCCGGATTCTTCGAGAAAGGCTGATTCAAAAATGAGTGGCTAGAGGGCCAATCGAGAACCACAATTTCCCAGCGGTTCTTGAATGTTTGCAGAACAGTCAAGACGGACATATTCTTATGTATCAATAAGGTGTCTAGGGGAATGCGGTTCTAGGAATGGCGATGACGCATCGAGAAAACATTGACCAAATGCCCCTACAAGATCTCAACAAGCTCTTGAAGGAAATTGACAAGAAAATCGCGAAACGTGAGGATCTTGACTACAGGTTTCTAAACGGCTTACGACGGATGATATATCATAAATATGGAAAATATGCCACCCATAACAATAGTTTAGAAGTCTGGTGCGGCCAAGGGCGACGGCCAAAGTGGTTCCGCGAATACATTGCTGCAGGAGGCGATGCCAAGGACTTGCTAATATGATTTGACGTCTGCCCGCCCTTGGCGTCCACCGCGCTCTCGTCCGGCTTTGGCCGGACCCGAGCCAGACAGCGTGCAATGCACCCTGCCCGTCTCGGCCCTGCGGGGCACGATCCCTGACGCGGAGGATCATATTCCATTGTAATGCTTCCAACGGAGCTGGAGTATTCGTCTGTTAGATGCCGAGGAGTCGAGTTGTGATCACCGAGTGGGTCGTCATTACCGGGATCGTCGCGATCCTTTGCTTTCTGTTGTCCGTTTACGGTACGGAAAAGTACAAAACACCGTTGCAGCAATGGGCGATTGGGGCGGCGTTGCTGTGCGGAGCGTTCATAATAGGACCTCCAATCGATCGAGCGGCAGGCGCCGTTGCAATGTTTCTGGGACTTTTCTGGCTTCTGCGCCTTTTCCTAACAGACCGACTTTAGCGTCCCTGACGCGAGCGACTGCGCTTTAAAATGGCTTCACCTTTCCCACAATCTGCTCACGTTCCTGCGCTCCATGACGGCCCGTCCCGTTCGCAGAATGCTGGCGGCCGCAGGCGTCCGCTCCTGAAGTCGCTTCCTTGCGGCTGGAAAAGCCGAAGCCCGAAGATCCCATAGCAGCCCGCGCAAAGGCGCGGGCTTTGTCATGCAGGGGGTTTCGGGCAAGCCGAACGCCCCTGCTTTGCTTGGGCCACGCCTGCGGCGCGTCCGTCTTGGAAACCGCCGGTTTCCCCATTCAAGGCCGTCCGCTTTACGGGGCCGAGGGGTTTCCCCGCCCTTCCTTCGCTGCGCTCCGTGCAGGGCGGGTGATCCCCCTCCCCTCGCCCCCTACGGACAACCTTGCATGGGACCCCTTCCTGCCCTCGCCGGGAGGCAATCCGGGAAGAGAGGACGCGCTTCGCGCCCTCCCTTCCCGAATAGCCCCAATTCTCAAAAGGGCCGCAATCGGGACAGGCAACCCGCCACGATGGAGGCCAAAATGGCTTATCAAATCGCGATGATGACCGAGCACGGGACCGAAACCCATCGCCCCGAGGATCTCGAAGCATGGCTCGATGACATGGGGCTGGACATCCAAGGCTATAACGAAAACCCCCGCCAACGGGCCGAACTTCAGGGCCAGCCTAAGAGCTCCGGTCTCTATGGACCTTTCTGGGGTGACTACGATCACGAGGGCGAACCCGTCATTCGCTACGAGGATGCCGAAACCTATCGCAGCATGTCGATGTAAAGGGGGAACGGTCATGCCCATTCTCTACCCCGTAACCGACCGGACCCGTCTTCGGGTCCGGTACGAGCTCGAAGCCGCAACCAAATGGATCGAGCATCTCACGAGCTTTGAAGCTTGCCAGCGCGCTTATGTCACCCCCCGCGATCTTTCGGGCTTGGGGGCGAGCCGGTTCGGAACCGGAGAGGTTTTGGACGAGGCTGGGCAGGTCATTGCCCACATCAGCTATAACGGAAGGCTTTGGTCGCCCTTGCCGTGGTCGCCCGATATGCGGCCTCTCGCCGAGGCGCCGGAAATCTGAGCCACGGCGGGCGCAAGCGCCCGCCACCCTCTCCGCTTGATCCAAGGAAACGCCATGGCACACCCCGCCGTGAAGGACTTTTTGCGCTTGCTCTCCAAGCGTGATCGCTCAAAGCGACAGACCGAAGTTTTTGCCGATTTTTGCGAGCTGTCCTATTGTGCCCTTGCAAAGAAGGCATCCCCCTGCCTCGACCAGCGCGACCAGTTGGAAGCGCAGTATATGCAGGTCGTTGCGCGTTACCGAGACCCCGACGATGTTCGGGCCATGCCCGAAATGCTCGCCCTTGCCCTTTCTGCAATCAGCGCCGGCGGCACCGATTTCATGGGCGAAGTCGCGGGCCAGATCGGCGCCCTCGATGCCGGCCTCGGGCAGTTTTTTACACCCTACGAGGTGAGCCGTCTCATGGCGGAAATGTCATTGAACAATGTCGATGAGTTGCTTGGCGAAAAGGGGTTCATCACCCTGCAAGAGCCCGCCGGTGGCGCAGGCGGAATGCTTCTGGCTGCGGCCGATGTACTGGAGGGACGCGGGCTCGACATTGACGGACAGGTCTGGATCGAGGCGGTCGAACTCTCCCGCTCGACCTATCACATGCTCTATGTCCAGGCCTCGGCACGCGGCCTTGCGGGGCGTGTCATCTGCGGAAACTCTCTGTCCCTCGAAACGTATTTCTCAGCCTATACCGCTGCCGCGCCTGTGTTCATCGCCAAGAACGGCCATCCGTTTGCGACGCAGATCCAGCAAGTGCGAGCGGCTGAATCTATCCAAGCACAGCGCGGCAACCTATTGGCAGAACTGACCCGTCAGCATATCGCCGCCGCTGAATAACCCTGTCCTGTGGTGGGACCGTACTGCCGCGCCTTCGGGCGCGGCCTTTTTACGTGCCGCGTGAGTAGCTTGCCAGACATATGGGCTGTAGCCGCGTGCAAAAAATTAGTAGTTTTATTTTCAGCTTATACTGATGAGGTTGGCACATACCCCGAACTTACTGGTGATTTTTGACCCGATGAGCAGCATCTCCAAATCCTTAGCGCCATATTCACCGCTCGACGCCGACATCGCGTTTAACCCTCAGCCATGGGGCAGGCTGATCCAGACCCAGGAACAGCTTTTCGATACAAACGCACTAATCCAGATTTCTGATCGGCTCAGACTTGAGTTCCACGGAGGCCATGCTCCCAATCGTGTAATGCCAGAGATCGCACAACAAGATTGGGCAACAGACCTTCTCGATCGTTATGCAGACGGTCATATCGGATATGACCTGCCCTGCCTACTTTCCGCCGACCGGTCAGCTCGCGGGCGTATCATGATGTGCGCACAAGACCCACTACGTAGCACAGATGCAGCAAAGCTCACCGTTGGCACTTTTTTTGGCATCGATAATAATAAATATAGAGTAAGCCGACATTACGGGATGATGTGGCAGTTCATCCGACGTTGTGTGCTCGCAGGACATGATGTCTGGGTTACGGACGCTATCAAGATTTTTGCTGGAAAAGGGGTCGCGCAGCGAGACCTGCCGTTGCGTGAGCTTTCGCGCTCAGTCATTGAGGATGAGGTCGCAGCATTTGCCCCGGACCGCATTGTCACCTTCGGTAAACTCGCCCAGGAAACGATGGCCAGTATAAGGGGTCGGCACGCACTAATTAGCCTGAAGCATCCCACAGCGCACGGTCAAAGAGGATCGTTCAAGGATCGCGTCGGCATCTACATGGAAGCAGTTTTCGGCGGTGATCACCCTAGAAATGGCTAGGACTTGGCATTGAGGCTTCAGCTGCGTGAGCGTATCGCGCCCATTCAATATCCACAGCAGCCCGCGCTGAATAGCCCGGAGTTTTCACACAGCTTCAGCCCAAAGCGTCGATGATCTGATCCCTGCGGGTATCAATCCCTCACGCAAGAGAAGATCCATAGTAGCCCGCGCCTTTGCGCGGGCTTTGTCATGTCGGGGGTTTCGGGCAAGCCGAACGCCCCGACTTTGTTTGGCCGCTAGCGCGTCCGTTCTGGAAACCGCCGGTTTCCCCGCGCAAGGCCGTCCGCTTAACGGGGGCGAGGGGTTTCCCCGCCCTTCCTTTGCTGCGCTCCGTGCAGGGCGGGTGATCCCCCTCCCCTCGCCCCCTACGGACAACCTTGCACGGGTCCCCTTCCTGCTCTCGCCGAGGGGCAAGGCTTCATGAGAGGCACCGCTACGCGGCCCTCACCTGAAACCCCGCCCGATTTTGGGAAAGACCGCCCGACGCGGGATCATTGCCAGAGAGAAGGACGCCACAAATGGCCCAGTTTGATCTTTATCAGCATGTCACCAACCAAATCATTGCCAGCATGGAGGTAGGCGCGCCAGCATGGCGCAAGCCGTGGACCGGCGGTCAAGGCGGCGCACCCTTCCCCCGCCGCGCCAATGGTCAGGAGTATCGTGGGATCAATGTTCTGATGTTGTGGATGGAAGCCGCAGAAAAAGGTTACCGCAGCGCCTTTTGGTTCACTTACAAACAGGCCCAGGAGGTAGGTGGGCAGGTTCGCAAGGGCGAGAAATCGGCAACCGTGGTTAAGTATGGGACTTTTGACCGCGAGGACGAGTCGAGCGGCGAGGAGCGCAAAGTTCCCTACCTGCGCGCCTATCGCGTGTTCAACGCCGACCAGATCGAGGGCTTGCCGGAGCAGTATCACGGCAAACCCGCTGAGGGACCGCGTGACCTTGGCACCGAGGCCGACCCCGCACTTGTTGCTTTCTTTGCCGCCACCGGCATCGAGATCCGCACCAGCGACGAGCCGCAGGCCTATTATAGCCCTGCCGAAGATTTCATTCACATGCCGCCAATCGGCACGTTTTACAGCGCGGCTGGCTACTTTTCGACCCTCGCTCACGAGGCAACGCACGCGACAGGGCACTCATCGCGCCTTGATCGATTCACCCGCTTTGCGGACCGCAAAGCTCTTGCGTTCGAGGAACTGGTCGCTGAATTGGGGAACGCTTTTCTATGTGCTCGTCTTGGCCTTGTCCCTGACTTCGACCAATCCGCCGCATACCTGCAAAGCTGGCTCCGCGCCCTTGCCGACGACAAGCGCCTGATTTTCAAGGCAGCGTCGGAAGCACAAAAGGCGGCCGATTTCCTGTTTTCCACGGCCACCGAGGATAGGGCCGCAGCATGAGCGGCCCCCCTCCCCTGCCCCGCCTGACGGCAAGTCTAACCCTGCCGTCTACTTTGCGCCCGTCAGCGTGGACGGCATCGGCACCTGTATCTGTTTCGTTTGCGCCGAGGCGCGCGGCTGGCTCGATCGGGCGGGCGAGGCGTTGATGATGGGTTGGGTAGCCCCTCCTGACGGCACCTGTGTGCCATAATGATCCAGACAGGATCAGGAGGAATTGGCTATGAAGGAAGTCTCGATCATCGGCGTTAACCTGGCGAAACAGCTCTTTCAGCTGCACGGAGCGACCGCAGAGGGCGAGGTCGTGTTTCGCAATAAGCTGTCACGCAAGCAGTTTTTCACCTTCATGCAGTCGTAACCCGGGTGCGTTATTTCAATGGAAGCCTGCGCCACGGCCCACCATTGGGCGCGAACCTTGACTGCCATCGGGCATGAAGTACGGCTGATCGCCCCGAAATTCGTCAAGCCGTATGTGAAGAGCCAGAAAAACGACATGGCGGATGCCGAGGCGATCGCGGAGGCGGCCAGTCGGCCGACCATGCGATTCGTCGAGGTGAAGACCCCGGAGCAGCAGGGGCTCGGCATGATCTTCAGCCTGCGGGATCTGCTGGTCGGGCAACGAACACAGGTGATCAATGCCTTGCGCGGACATCTCGCCGAGTTTGGGCTTGTCACCGGAAAGGGTCGGGAGAACGTGGACAAACTGCGGACCGTTCTGGAGCCGGGCGCAGGATCGGACGATCTTCCTGCTGTGGTCCGCCACATGACGCAGCTTTGCTTTGACCAGATCGACGGCCTGTCGCAGCGGATCAGCGAGCTTGATACGCAGATTGCGGCGGCCAGCAGACGTTCGCGGTTCTCGGCCCGACTGCAGAAGATGCCCGGAATAGGCCCTGTCACCGCGATGGCACTAGCGGCTTTCGCACCGCCGATGGATAGTTTCCGTAAGGGCCGGGATTTCTCGGCTTGGCTGGGCCTCGTCCCGCGACAATATTCTAGCGGCGGGAAGCAGAGGCTTGGACGCACGAGCAAGTCGGGTCAGCGCGATATCCGGCGCTTGCTGATCATTGGTGCGATGGCCGTGATCTCTGGGGCCAGGATTCGGCCACCTGCCGAAAGCTCCTGGTTGGGTCGGATCCTGGCACGTAAGCCCCGGATGCTTGCCGCGATCGCGCTGGCGAACAAGATGGCCCGCATGCTGTGGGCCATGATCACGAAGAATGAAGAGTTTCGAGGGGGACCGCTGATGGCGAATTGACCAGGTCAGCAGCACCGTCTCGAATATGCGGGAGAAGCTGAAGCTTGTATGAAATCGATCGGACAGATCGGGGTTGGGAAAACCAGTGTCACATGGAGAGCTTCGAGCTCGTTTTGATGTTTTGACCACAACCCGCGGATCCCATACCGGCCATGGAGCACCGCGCTCCGACAAAAGGCCTGACACATGGACGCATTCGACCGTATGATGCCAGCCGAGGCGACAGCCCGCTAAAACCGGGGCTACCCACACATGGCCCACGGTGACGTCTACAGGGCTCCGGCCGCAGCGGTGTAAGCCGTCAAGGTCGCGAGGACGTCGGAGCGGAAGAGGGCAAGGAGACGTTTGGCGCAACGGTCGTGAGACGGGATCAGAGGAACCAGCCTGCAACAAAGTGCCTTCGAGCACGCGGCGTTGATTCGGAACCTGATCCGCGAACACCATACGGGACCGCGGCATGACGATGGCCGCAACAGAGGCCGGATACATGTCAGCACCCGACACCGCGCAAAACTGATCTGCAAACCCTCTTGCGCAAGGGGCGGTTATACATGTTGCAGAACTTGCCGCTCCGCAGGATTCACGAAGCGAATCTTGTCTGTTAACATCTCGGCATGACGAAGCCCGCTCCATCCCGCTACCGCACGAAGAACTGGAAACCATATAACGAGGCGCTGAAGCGGCGTGGCTCGCTGCTTGTCTGGCTGGACAGGGACATGGTTTGGCTTGCTCCCAGGGGTGGACGTCCGGGGCGTCCGCCAGTGTTCAGCGATGCCGCCGTGCAGTTCTGCAACATCGCCGATCTGACGCCGAATGACGGCTCGGGCGGGGTGATCTGCGTCGACCGCGACGGCAATATCTCGATGCCCTTCAACTGCGAGGGCATGTATCGCGGCATGGCGCGCGCGGGCGAAGGTCTCGAGACCTTCATCTACCGCTAAGCCTTTGCCTTGATTGGGCAAACCAAGCTCATCCCTGCCTCGGGGGTGAGCTTAGCCTTTCGCCCGAACAGCACTAGCCGCGCAGCAGAGCCTGCAGCCCGCCGCTGGCCAGCACCGCCTCCGCCAGATCCAGCATGGGCGGCAGCGGATAGGTCTCGGAATTGCCGCGCGCCTTGCGGATATGCGAGACCGCGCTCGCAAGCGTCGGGAAGGCCCCCGCCGCGCGCAGATGCAGATAGATCGCCAAAACGATAACCGAGCGCGAGCGCCCGCCTCGGCAGTTCACCAGCACATGTCCGGCGCGATGGGCGGGATAGTTCGGCTTGCCGGGGCTCGCCTGCGTGACCAGCCCTTCCAAGGCCAGAACGGCAGCGGCCAGGTGGGCGGGCGTGTTCCCGAGCCCGTCGATCAGCCCGACTTTGGCGCGGCGCATATGGGTGCCGTCCGGCAGCTCTAGCGGCGGCACGTCGATGTTCAGCGACACATTCAGCGATGAGGTAATCCCCGCAGCCAGCAGCGCCGCGCCGTCTTGGGCTCCGGTCAGATTGCCGACATAGAGACGGCAAATGCGGCCTTCGGGTAGGGTCAGCTCATGGACCGGCACAAGGATCGGCGCGTCATTCTCGGCCCGCTCGCGGGTGGTTTCTTCAACCAGCATAGGTTCGGCTTTCTTCTGTCTGTAGGGCCCTGCCCGGTCGCCAGACCGAGGCCAGTGCCTTTGCAAGTTCAGGGGCGGCGTCCAAAGCGCCGAAGGCGGGGATCAGATGTTTGGCGCGCGTGACCTCGGCCAACCAGATCTGATCACGGGCACGGGGATGCACGTTCCAGTTCTGACGCGTGGCACGTCCGGCCGCGACCAGCTCTGCCGCAGCACTACCGGGCGCGACATGGCCCGTAAAGATAAAGCGCCAGTCGCGCGGGTCGGCGATCAGGCAGGAGACCAGATCGCCCGGCCGCTCGGTATCCGCCGCGATGATCAGATCGCCTGCGCGGGCCTCGGCGGCGGTCGCGATTTGGCGCAACTCGGGCAATGCGCCCTGCATCTCGGTCCGGATCTGCGGGCAGATGGCGGGCGCGAAGCCAAGCCCGGACAACCGCAAGGCGATATCCGCGCCACGCCCGAGGATCGGCACCGGCAGCACCATGCCGGGCCGGATGCTATCCGCCAGCACCTGCACCTGATCCACGAGTGTCTGATCCCGCTCGCCATAGGAGAGATCGGTGATCACCAGATCCGCCGGAGGGGGTGGGTCGAAGGGCAAAAGCCCGGATTCGCGGCTCCAATCGCCCATATAAAGCGCGCCACCCTCGGCCGGCAGATGCAGCCAGATGCCGCCCATGGCATGGCCGTTGCGCCCGACCGTAACGGGCAGATCCAGCAGGCGAGCGGGGCCTTGCAGCGGCAGGTCACGGCAAGCCTCGGGCGGCAGATGCAACCCCAGAAGCGGCAGCGCGTCAAAGGTCGCGCGGGTGGCGTAAACCGGCGGGCGGCCCAGCTCTGGCCACAGATCAATCGCCCCGACGTGATCAATATGGGCATGCGACAGGAAGATCGCATCGACCCGGCCGATCCCCTCCAGATCCGGGCGCTGGCCCGGCGTCGGCCCCTCGCCCAGATCTAAAAGGATGCGCCGTCCGGCGATCTCCAGCAGGAAGGCCGCCGGAGATTTGCCGCCAAGGCCGCTGAAAGCCGTCAGAACTGCCATGGCAACACCCCTTTCGGAAGGAAGCGCGAGAGCACGGTCGAGAGCAGCATCAGCAGCAAAACGCCAAACACCATCAGGCAGCCGACAGCAGCGGCAAGGGTCGAGGCCCCGCCCTCTTCAAGGAAGATGATCATCGGCCCGATGGTGCGGGTGCCGGAGGAAATCAGCAGGATCGAGGTCTGGATCTCATTGATCGCGGTCATGAAGACGATCACCGCAGCTGCCACCGCGGTGGGGGCGATCAGCGGCCAGATCACGTCGCGCATCCGGCGCAGAAAGCCCGCGCCTGCGGCCTGCGCGGCCTCTTCCAGCGCGCGGTCGATCTGGGCATAGCCCGACAGAACCGGACGCAGCGCGAGCGCGAAAAACCCCGCGACATAGGCGGCAAGGATGATCCAAGGCGTGCCGTAGATCGAGATCTGCGTCCCCGGAAAAGGCCGCAGGAACAGCAAGATCATCGCCACGCCCAAGGTGATGCCGGGCAAGGTATAGGCAGCCTCAGAACCGAAATGCAAAAGCCGCACCAAAGGCCCGCGCCGCCATGTCAGGAAATAGCCCAGAAAGACCGCAGCCAGCATCAAAAAGCCCACGGTTGCCAGCGTCAGCCAGAGCGAGGTGACAAAGGCATTGCGCAGCGAGACCTGCTGAAACAGGGCCGAGACATAGTTCTTGAGCGTGAGGGTTTCAGCTGTCAGCGGCAGGCCATAGGCCGTGACCAGCGAGGTCTGCAAAAGCGCCGATAGAGGCAGCAGCAGCGACAAGATCAGATAGGCCCAAAGCAGCGCCGCAACCACGGCACCGGCGCGGCCCAAGGGCAGCATCAGCGGGCGACTACCCAGATCGACGCGGGTATCGCTGCGATCACCTGCACGCGCGGCCAGCAGCACGCCTGCCACGGTCAGGGCCGTCAGCACCATCGACAGCGCCGCCATATTGGGCAAGGCGCTCGGCCCCAGCCCGTTCAGCTGCTGATAGATCTGGGTGATGAGCGTGGGCACGCGGGCCGGAATGCCCAGCATGGCCTGAATGCCGAAATTCCCGATGGCCGAGACAAAGGCGAGGCTCGCCGCAGCCACCATACCGCCGCGCGCCAAGGGCAGGATTACGGTCAAAAGCACGCGCAAGGGGCTCGCCCCCGCCGCCCGCGCAGCCTCGGCCAGATTAAGCGGGATACGGCGCAGGCTCGCCTGCAGCGCCAGATAGACCAGCGGCGCGTTATAGATGCCCAAAAGCAGGATGATGCCGGTCGCGGAATATAAAGGATGCCGCGTGCCCGCCTCCATGGAAAGGCCAAGCGCGCCCAGAACCGGGCTCGAGGGTGAAAAGGCCTGAATCCAGGCCATGGCGATCACCTGCGGCGGGATCATCAGGGGCAGAACGAAGGCAAAGACCAGCGCCGATTTGCCCCTCAGATCGGTCTGCACCATGATGAGGGCGAAAACCGCGCCGATGATCAGGGAAACCAGCGTCGAGGCCAGCGAAATCCGGATGGTGTTCCAGATCGCGGCTCCGGTCTGCGGACGCGAGAAGAGCTTGGCCAGCCGCTCGGTCGCGAAAGCGCCATCAGCGAGCAGCGCCGCCCCCGCCAGCCGCAGCATCGGAGCAAAGGAAACCGACAGGATCAGCACGGCCAGCAGCGCCAGCACGATCCCTTCGGAGGATATTCGGAAAAGGGGCGCGCGCGGCGCCCCTCTGCTTTGCGGGGTCGAGGGCATATCCGCTTAGCCGCCGAAGATTTCGGTGAATTTGGCGCGGGCCTCGGTATCCTCGGCGACGGCGCGGTCGGCATCGAGCGCCATCAGCTTGATATCGGCCAGCGCGGGCATCCCCTCGGGCGAGGCAATCTTGGGATCGACCGGCATATAGCCCTGTTCGGCGGCAAGCTTCTGGCCGTCCTCCGACAGAACGAAGCTGACGAAAGCCTGTGCTGCCTCGACCTGATCGGTGCCCGCAACGATCGCTACCGGCTCGGTAAAGAAGGTGGCACCTTCGGTCGGATAGACGAATTCGACCGGCGAGCCCGCCTTTTTGGCGCGCAGCACATCGGCGTCGATATTGACGCCATATTTCATCTGGCCACCCGCGACGGCCTTCAGGACGGGGCCATTGCCGCCCTCGGGCACGACCCCCAGCACGTTCAGCCGCTCGTAATAGGCCCAGCCTTGCGTCGCGTCCTGCAAGAGCGAGTGCATATGGACCAGTGCAGCCCCCGAGTAAAGCGGGCTTGGGGCCACAATCTGGCCCGCATTGGCATCTTGGAACAGGTCAGCCCAGCCGGTAACGGGCGTGGCGACCTGGGTGTTGTAAACGATCCCGGTCGAAGAAATCTTGGTGCCGAAGAAGGTCTTGTCGGCGTCATACATCAGCGGGTCGATCCCCTCGAGCGGGGCCTCGGGCCAAGCCAGCAGCAGCTTTTGCTGCTTCAGCGTGCCGAGGTTGATGCTGTCGGCAACCAGCAGCACATCGGCCTTGATGCCGCCAGCCTGCTGCTCGGCTGCCAGAATATTCATCAGCTGCGAAGTGCCGTTGCGCATCCATTCGACGGTGATGTCGGGATGTTTGGCCATGAAAGCATCGACAGTCTGCTGCGCGATCTCTGGGGATTGCGAGGTGTAAAGCGTCAGCGTGGTCTGCGCGGAAACCGCAGTCGCGGACAGCATCAGGGCAAGGGCGGTGGCAGTCAGGCGCATTGGAATTGCTCCGTAAGATGCGGGGAGAAGGTAGAATTCGGTGCCGCGCCGAAGGCAGAGGGGGCGGGCGCAGAGATGCCAAAGGAAGGGGTGCCGGACAGCGGAATGGCCCAGAGGTCGCGAAACGCCAGATCAAGGCGCGCGCCGGGCTCGGGCGCGGCAGCGCTATCGGGCAGCACCACCGGCACGCGAAGCGAGGGGGCGGCCTCGGGGCGCAGCTCATAGGACCAGCTGCCGCCGCGATAGGTACGCGCAGTGACGCGGGCGGGGATCGAGACCTCGCCCGGATGGGCAGGCTGGATATCGGCGGGATGGGTCGAGGCCATGGCCAGCGGCCGCGAGACCTCGCCGCCATGGCAGCGCAGCCGGACGCGCGCGCCAAGCAGATCGGCGGTCGCAAACCCATTTCCGATGGGGCGCAGGTTCTCGACAGGCAGCAAAAGCCCATCACCGATGAAGCTTGCCACGGTGGCATCGGCAGGCTCGCGATAAAGCTCTCGGGGGCTGGCGCATTGCAGGAGGCGCCCCCGGTCCATCACCGCGATACGGTCGGCCATCGCCATCGCCTCGGATTGGTCATGGGTGACATAGACCAGCGTCGCGCCGCTTTCGCGGTGGAAGCGGCGAAACTCGTCCTCCATGGTGGCGCGCAGATGCACATCGAGATTGGCCAAAGGCTCATCAAGCAGCACCAGATCCGATCCAGCGGCAAGGCAGCGCGCCAGAGCAACCCGCTGGCGCTGCCCACCCGACAGATCCGCCGGGCGACGGGCAGCAAAGGCCGTCAGATTGACGGTACCCAGCGCACGCGCCACGCGGGCCTCACGCTCGGCGCCCGGCAGGCGTGCCACTTTCAGCGCGTAACCGACATTCTCGGCCACCGACATATGCGGCCAGAGCGCGTAATTCTGAAACACGATACCGATGCCGCGCCGCTCGGGCGGGACCATGACCTTGCCGCCTGCAACCAGCCGGTCGCCCAGGGTGATGGTGCCCTCATCGGGGCGATCAAATCCCGCAACCAGCCGCAAAAGCGTGGTCTTGCCACAGCCCGAGGGCCCAAGCACGGCCACGAACTCTCCCGCCGCAATCTCGAGGTCGATGCCGGTGAGAACCTTGGTCTCGCCATAGCTTCTGCCGATGTTAGACAGCCGCAAACCCGTCATGCCGCGATGTCCCTTTCCAGTCATTCCGGCGCGACCGATACAGCAGCCGCATGACAGAAAGGTGGCTGTTTAGCGAAACATTCGTGAAGCTGGGTGGGGGTAGTGTAGGGGACGAAGCCGCAGCTTTGGTTTATGCGTGCCTCAAGACTCTGTTGCACAAATCGGGTGATGGCCGAGGCTCGCCCTTCCCCGGACGGACTTATCCGACAGCTTCCGTGACGGGTATGCCGAGCGCGATGTAACCGTTCAGGACAGCGATACGGACCTGGAGTTCGGCGACCTGGCGATCGAAGTCCCGCGCCATGAGGCGCTGACCCAGCAGTTTCACACAATGCATCTTTGTTTCGACGCGGCTTCGGCGGTGATATCCGCTCCATCGTCGCCAGAGGGCGCGCCCCAGATATTTCGCGGCGCGAAGGGCTTCGTTTCGGGCCATGGCTCCGGCTGTGACAGCCTTCCAAGGCTTCGCGTTCTTGCGGAGCGGGATGACGGCATGAGCGCCGCGATCAGCAATCGCATCGTGGCATTTGCGAGTGTCGTAGGCGCCGTCTGCCGTGACGCTGCCGATCTCCTGGTCCTCCGGGATTTGACTGAGAAGATCGGGCAGAACGGGCGCATCACCAATGTGGCTCCCAGTGACCTCGACAGCTCTGACCTCCAATGTTTGCTCGTCGATCCCGAGATGAATCTTGCGCCAGACACGCCGCTTCGGGCCACCGTGCTTGCGCGCATGCCACTCGCCTTCGCCCTCGACCTTGATACCGGTGCTGTCTATCAGCAGGTGCAACGGCCCTTTGGAACCACGATACGGGATGTTCACGGCGAGGGTCTTCTGTCGGCGGGACAGCGTGCTGAAATCCGGCACTGCCCAGTTCAGGCCGACCAGCCGCAGCAAGCTCTCGACGAACCCGGTCGTCTGCCTGAGCGCCATGCCGAACAACACCTTCATCGACAGGCAAGTCTGGATAGCGGCATCGCTATAACTCTGCTGGCGGCCACGCCCGCCTGATGGTGCGGCATCCCAGATCATCTCGGGGTCAAACCAGATCGTCAGCGAGCCGCGGCGCTTGAGCGCTTCGTTATAGCCTGGCCAGTTCCTGGTCTTGTAGCTCGGGGGCGTGGGTCTGCTCATGAACCACAGCTACCACACTGGATTCACAATATGAATCCATCACCCGATTTGTGCAACAGAGCCGCGCGGCGGGCTACTTTTCGACCCTCGCTCACGAGGCAACGCACGCGACGGGGCACTCATCGCGCCTTGATCGGTTCACCCGCTTTGCGGACCGCAAAGCTCTTGCGTTCGAGGAACTGGTCGCTGAATTGGGGAACGCTTTTCTATGTGCTCGTCTTGGCCTTGTCCCTGACTTCGACCAATCGGCCGCATACTTGCAAAGCTGGCTGCGCGCCCTCGCCGACGACAAGCGCCTGATTTTCAGGGCAGCGTCGGAAGCACAAAAGGCGGCCGATTTCCTGTTTGCCACGGCCACCGAGGAAAGGGCCGCAGCATGAGCGGCCCCCCTCCCCTGCCCCGGCTGACTTGCCGCAAATGCGGCAAGTCTAACCCTGCCGTCTACTTTGCGCCCGTCAGCGTGGACGGCATCGGCACCTGTATCTGTTTCGTTTGCCCCGAGGCGCGCGGCTGGCTCGATCGGGCGGGCGATCTCAAAGAGGGCGTATGTCTATGAGTGGTGATCAAGAAGAACTGTTTCCCGATACACCTGCGCATGACTCGGAGGGGACCGTCTGGTGGGCCGGAAATTGGCAATGCCGCAATTGGCATGGCTATTTGCAGCATCGCGAAGGCGGACAAGGAAACTGGTGTTTCCTTGTCCACTCTTTCGGCGGTGATCCCGAGGCTGATGGAACGGCATGGATTCACAAGATAGCCGGAAAAGAAGAAGTGCCGATTGATGGAAGTAGCCGACTTTTGGTCCGTGGCCGTCTATACGGCCGTGAGCATTGGCACCATCAAAAGGCCGCTGCCCCGTGAAAACCGGGGCAACGGCGCGATCATAGGAAAGTACGGCTGGGGTGACCACTCACGCTGGTCTGTCTGCGTCAGACCAGCGCGGGGGTCCGGGCCTTCGGCCCAAGCCGCAAGGCGGCACATGGTGCCGCGAAGTACAGGTCCCAATACCTATGTTTTTTCGCGCTAAAAATTTACCAATTTCCCACTCGGACAATTCGCCAATTTTCAGAGATCGATATCCTTCACCAGCTTGGCGATATGGTCCTCGAGATAGTCCTGCATCGACACGCCCTTCTTGAGCAGCCAGATCTTGAACTTGGCATGCGTCACGGGATCGAGGCCGAAGCTCGGGCGTGCCTCGGTCGCTGTGCGGGCCTTGGGTGGCCTGCCGCGCCGTACGGGCCTCTCGACCGGCGCAGCGGCTGGCTTGGGCTCGCTGCGCTTCACGGGGGCTGGTTCAGCCGCCCCGCGCTGCTCCACGCCTTTGATCGGCTCCGGCGGCGCGCTGGCGTCAACCATGCCGTCGAATGAGAACCCGCCCTTCTTAGCCATTGAGCAGCCCCTTCACATAGTCCCACAACTCGCGCGCCTCGCCGGCTGCCTTCGGGTCGCTGGCCTCGGTCACGCCCTGCCCTGTCGCGGCGGTCTCGGCATAGATCACGCGCATGGCGGCATTGACAGGCGCGAGCTTGCCGTATTGCGCCAGAACCCGCGCCGCCTCGTCCGTTACCTTGGCCCGCGGCGATTGGGACAGCAGGAACGCGAAGTCGGATCCGGCCTCGCGCGCAGCGCGCAGGGTCGCCCCAACGGCGCGCAGGTCGTGAGGCGACGGACGCACGGGGATCAGTACCAGATCGGCCTCGGCCATGACGGTCGTGAGCCATTCAGGCGCGGCCGGCGGCGTGTCGATCACCAGAATGTCGAAATGCTTCGCCAATGCGGGGAGTGCTGCCTTGACCTGTTCGGGCGCCGGATCGGTGTCGGGCATCTGCGGCCACTCGGCGTCCCGCGCCTCCCACCAGCCGCGCAGGCTGCGCTGCGGGTCGAGATCGACCATCGCCACGCGAAGCCCGTCCTGGCTCGCGGCAACGGCCATATTCATTGCGGTGGTGGTCTTACCGGCCCCGCCCTTCTGTGATGCGACGACGACCGTTTTCATTCTTCAATTTCCCCATTTCCCGCGCTGTGAATTTCCAGAGTGGAAAATCCGGCGCTCTGGCAAGTTGTAAATTTCCCGAGTTCTAAATTCCCCGAGCCATAGCGCACCAAATTTTCAGCTTCCGCAATTTTCCACTCTGGAAATTTACTAGGCTCCAGAGCGGCAAATTCACCGCTCATCGAATTTTCCACTCTGGAAATTGTCCGCTCTGCAATTGCGATTGCCTGCACCTGCTGCCCCGCTGTAACTGTGCTTATCTGCACGATTTAATCTTCCTCGGTAACTTCCTCTGGGGCAGGGAGCCCGCGCACCTCGGCATAAGCCTTGCGCTGATCCTCGGGCCCCTTGAGCGCCCATGCGATTTTGATGGCTCCGACCTTGCGCCCGATCTTCACCGGCTCAAAAGCGGCGTGAAACTCTGCCAGCCTGTTCACCTCATCAAAGGCGGGCTTGATCGCGAACTTGAGCAGGTTGGAGTAGGTGGAGAGCTTACCAGGCTCAACGCCCAGCATGGAGCGGAACTGTTCGATCTCGAATGTCTCGGATCGGATGTAGGTTAGGCGCGCTCGCTTCGCGACGATCTCATAGAGCGCCAGAGCATATTTGCTCGAGACTGCATGGATCACGTCGAGCTGCAGCTTTGCGAAGATCTGGCTGTCGCGCAGAAGGTCAACGAGCAGGGGGTCGAATTCATAGGTCAGGTAGCCGCGGCTGTTCTTGCGATCGGCAATCGTGGTGCGGCCGAGTAGGGGGACCAGCTCGACGCGATCCGCAGACCTGATAGTGACAATGGTCCGCATCAGCGACTTGATAGCCGAGGTCAGGCGGTCATTGCCGGCATGTGAAAACTTGAGGTCTGCCAGCGGTATCGTGAAGCGCTGGTGCGGCACCGCCATGTCTGGGCCGTGGGCATTATGGAGCAGGAGGTTGTAGGCGCGCCGCGCGTTGAGCGTGAGCTTTTCGGCGCCATCCACCTCGACCAACTCCGCAGGCTTGAGCATCTCGCCATCGTTCGGCCTCAACTCAAAGGTTGAAGCCGTAGTTTTTGGGTCGATATCCATTCCAAGCCGTAGCTGTTCCATGGGAGCAATAACTACGGGTTTTCATTACCCCGTCAAATGAATCCGTAAACCCGTAGTTTTCGGGTCGAAGTGCGGGAAATTCAGGGATTGCGGCCTGACCGACCCGATTTCTACGGGATAGCGACCCGATTCCTACGTTTTGAGGCAATATTTCGACCCGTTTCCTACGGGCTTCCGACCCAATAGCTACGCTTTCGCTGTTTTAAACATTCAATATCAATATGTTGCTGGTGATGAAGTAGAAGAAAAAGAAGAAGAGAAGATTCCGAATTGGGGGACATCCATGCCGTCACCTATTTGGTCAGCTATCGATAAAAGCCACTTTTCGCCTTGCAGTGACCAGAACGTAAAGCGAACATCTTAAGGTTGCATGGAGGGCGGTAACGATGATCGAAGAGCTTTTGAGCAAGGGTTATGGGGTAGAAGACATTGCTCTTGAACGCGGGCTTCCCATCGAAGCGGTCAGGGATATCGTTGCAGCATTGCGAGAGGAAGGCCGTTTGGCCGAGCTTATTCGAAAGGGCAGGGCGTAGAGCAACCCTCCGAGACGAAAAAAGACGGCCCCCAGCGTCAGCCGAGGGCGGAGAATAGAAAGCCATAGCTTTGGAAGCTGACCAGGGCGGCGCTGATGTTTTCGTCCACATTTCTGCGGTTGAACGCGCAGGCCTGACTGGTCTGGATGACAATCAGGCCATTTCCTATGAAGTCGAGACCGGCCGTAACGGAAGAAGCTCTGCCATCGACCTCAAGCTCATCTGATCGTGATGTTTAGACCCGCTCAAAGCGGGTCTTTTCTTCTGTATGGGCGATCAGTCGGGTCGCGACCAGCCGCCAGCAGTGAGTAGATGGGGTCGATTCATAGTGGACTATATTCCACCTCGACTTCGTGCCGACCTTCATGACAACAGGATTGTGAACTCGCCGAGGCAATTCAACTGCAATAGAAGCTCGACCGTCTGCAGCTGATCGAGCAGGGATCGGTCGTCCGAAGAGGTGGACCTTCAAGTGTCGGCGGTGCGACGTGGTACCTGCCTTCTCGTTTCTGGTTCGGCCGGATGGGTAGGGGGGAGCGCGATGGCGCCGAGAGAAAGCGGGAGGGAGGATGAGCGCTCCTATCGGAGTTTTGCTTTTGCCTCCCGCAAACGACCCCGAAAGGGCCGATCGTTACGTATGCCTCGCCGCCTGCCAAAGGCTTCGCCTGAACCGCGCCGAGTTTGCCGGAGGCTGATTTGTGTTAGTTACGCGGCCATGTCTTCAGTTTCCAGAGCGGCGTAGAAGTTAGCCTCTGCTTCCGCCGGAGGGATGTTCCCGATCGGCTCGAGCAAGCGGCGGTTGTTGAACCAGTCGACCCATTCGAGGGCGGCATATTCGACGGCCTCGAAGTTGCGCCACGGCCCGCGCCGATGGATGACCTCCGCCTTGAAGAGGCCGTTGATCGTCTCGGCCAACGCGTTGTCGTAGCTGTCTCCGACGCTGCCCACGGATGGCTCGATGCCGGCCTCACCCAGCCGCTCGGTGTAGCGAATGGACAGGTATTGCGATCCGCGGTCGGAATGGTGGACGAGCCCCGCGCCCTTGACCGGGCGGCGATCATGGACAGCCTGTTCAAGAGCATCGAGCACAAAGCCTGCGTGAGCTGTCTGGCTCGCCCGCCAGCCGACGATCCGGCGTGCGTAGGCGTCGATGACGAAAGCCACATACACGAAGCCCCTCCAAGTGGCGACGTAGGTGAAATCGCTAACCCAGAGCATGTTCGGCGCTGGAACCCTGAACTGCCGGTTCACCTTGTCCAAAGGGCATGGAGCCTTTTTATCCGGCACTGTCGTTCTGTGCGGCTTGCCGCGGATAATGCCTTGAATGCCCATATCCTTCATCAGCCTGGCGACTGTGCAGCGGGCGACATCGAAGCCTTCCCGATCCAGCTGACGCCAAACCTTGCGCACGCCGTAGACCCTCCAGTTCTCCTCGAACACGCGCTCGATTTCTGGCCGCAGGACTGCGTCGCGCCGGGTGCGATCCGACAACCGGGCCGGATCGGCACGCTTCGCCAGGTGATCGTAGTAGGTGGACGGGGCGATCGGCAGAACCCTGCAAATCGGCTCGACCCCGTGCTCCCCTCGCTGATCGTCGATGAATCCGACCATCACTTCGACCGGAGGTCGAGCTCCGCCATCGCAAAATATGCGCTCGCCTTGCGCAAGATCTCATTGGCCTGGCGCAATTCCCGGTTTTCCCGCTCCAGCGCCTTCAACTTCTCCGCCATGTCGGTCGGGATGCCAGCGCGCTTTCCGCTGTCGACCTCGGCCTTTTTGACCCAGTCGTTCAGCGTCTGGGGCGCACAGCCAATCTTCGCCGCGATCGACATGACTGACTGCCAGCGCGATCCATGCTGACCTTCATTGTCGAGGACCAAGCGCACCGCACGTTCGCGCACTTCGGGGGAAAACTTGTTCGTCGTCTTGCTCATGATGCTCCATCCTACTCAGGAGTTGGAGCCTCCGGCAAACTCGGCGCGGTTCAGCCTGCCGGGTTGGCTGTCAGATGAGCGGGGCTCATGCGATCAGCGCGTAATTTTTTGTGGCGATGATGGATTGCCAGCTCGCGCTCGCCGCACAATTTCACGGGCAGGGTAAAGATCTTCTCGCGGTCGGCGGTGGCCGATCTCTATACCTTGTTACGCTTAGAGCGCTTCCGTCTCGCTCTGCTTGAGGTCACGATCTCGTGGCGCTCATAGAGGAGGTGGACAGGTGCGCAGCCTTGCGTAGCGCCTCATTCATGCGCGTTTGCCAACCATCGCCCCCGCGCTTGAACGCTTCGACCACATCAGGGTCGAGTCGCAGGGAAACGGCAACCTTCGGATTGGCCGCCTTCGGACGCCCGAGACTCTTACGCGTCTTCTCTGCCGCTTCCGGGAAGGCGGCCACAAAAGGCCGTGCTGTCGAAAGTTCTGCGTCGGTCAATTCACGGCTGTCCACGGCTTCCCAATCTTCGCGGGTGTAGCCGTGCTCAGTGGCGTGCTTGGGGTCAAATTCCTTCATGGATTTGTCTCTCCTTTTTGCTGGCAGAACGAAGCGAGATCACTGACAGGGCCTCAGTGCCAAGCTCCATATAGATCGTCACTACCGTGCCCTTCTTCAACGTGCCGATCGCGGCGAGGCGTTCAGAGTGGGCCCGGATGATCGTTGCCGACAGAAAGAACTCAACGGTCAGATCAGAGAAGTCAAAGCCATGTTTCCCGATGTTCGCCCGACGCTTCGGTTCGTCCCAGGCAATCTTCATTTCGTTTGTTCGCTCGCTCTTTAGTTTAATGTACATACAAAAAACGAGCGTTTCAACACGTATCTGTATATACGTAAAGCTGAGAGGCGTGCATTTCTCGGAGTTTGGTCGCTGGCATAGGCTTAGCCGATCTCGGCGGCGACAATTGAGGGATCTCCGTCCCAACTGCAGATGACATTTGACGACATTGCCTCTTTGTGCCGCGGCGATCCATAACGGGCATTGCCTGCGCCTCTTGGCAACTCGGTCCTTTCAATCGAAACGGTCGTTGACGATTAGGACATAATTCGACATAAATAGGACATGGCAGGAAATGCAAATTGTTTACTTAACAAATTATGACGACAGCCAAGCACAGCCGCCTCACCCCAAACCAGCGCGATGACCTCACTCGGCGCTTGAGAGCTGGTGAGAAAGCAGCGGCGCTCGCGGCAGAGTTCGGGGTGTCGCGATCTGCCGTCAGCCAGATCAAAACGCGTGGTGAACGCACCTCCCGAGCGACAACTTCGAAGGGCGCTGTCGTCGCTGTCCGGCTCTCTCCAGCTGAGCTGGATGCCCTGAACCGGTTGAAGAAAAGCGCAGGAACGGAGACGAATGCGGATGCGATCCGCTCGCTTTTGCGCATGGCGGTCGGTCTTTTGGAGTTTGAACGGGATGACGAAACCCGCCTCGAAGAGATCCGGACCGAGCTGCACAAGATCGGGGTGAATGTGAACCAGATCGCTTTGGCGGCGAACCGTGGGCGCACCGATCTGCTCCAGCACCAGTGGAAAGAGCTGAACGAGTTGCGTCGGTCCTTGCCGGAAGTGCGGAGCTACCTGAAGGCGGTGGTTGACGAGCAGCGCCGCAAAGGCATCCGTCTCTACGAAAAGTTCGGAGAGGGTAGGGGGGATGTCTAACTCAATTGCCCGCGATCTGATTGGCGAGATCGAGTTCCGCCGCACCCTGACCGGGGCTGCGCGCTCGCTCACCGATGTCGGTCGCAAGGCGAGTAGCGCCTTCGGTTTCACTGCGAAAGCCCGCAACCTCTGGCGCATGGCGCAGGGGGCAAACGCAGTTGTCCTCAAGAAGATCTCGCGTGGAGGCACCCATAGCGCCAAGCAGCTCGGCAACCAGTTCGATTACCTCTTCGGAAAATCGACCTCCCTCTTCGGCAATATGGTCGAGCATGATCCGAACGGCCGGTCCTTGAGCAAAGAAGAGCGCAAGGAGATCGTGGAGATGTGGAGCGACGCGTGGAGCGGCGCGCCCAAGAATGGGCAGACCACGCATTTGCTTTTGTCCTTTCCTGCCGATCTGTCTCCCAAGAAGGCCAAGCTGATTGCCGAGGCCTGGGCATCGGAGATGTTCCAATCGGGTGCCCATGCGGATGATGAATGGGCCTATGTCGCGGCGCTGCATACCGATCGGGCCAACCCGCATGTCCATATCGTCGTGAACAATCGCGGGGTCGAGAACGGGACGTGGTTCTTTATGTCCAAGAGCCATGTCTTCAATCTGGCTATGATGAAGGAGCGGCTTGTCGAGATCGGGGCCGAGGATGGGGTCCATCTGGATGCGACCTCGCGTCTTGAACGCGGTATCCTGAGCTACGGCCCATCGCGAGCCGAGATCGAGGGAGCCAAGCGTGAGCACCGTCCGGTGCGTGAGCGGATGCGCGAGGGCAGGGCGCTTCAGGATGCTTTGGCCGAGATCACGGTCAACGCGGCGCTGATGCGCAGGTTGGCGGGTTACGCCGATCAGGTGTTGAAGGCAGAGGTTGCGGCCAACTTTATCAAGGCTGCGTCGATCCTCGAGCGCGGCGGGATCATTCTTCCCAAAGACATGGAGATTTCGATGCAAGAGCAGACTGCACAGACCAGCTCCGATCTGCGCCAGGAGTTTGCTGGCTGGTTCGAGAATGCTGAAGAACGGATTGCCCAAAAGGATGCCCATAGACGGCAGGATTTGCGTCGCCAGCTTTACGCGGTCAGCGGCAATATTCTGGCGTCACTGGGCGATGACCGAGGGGCCGAGTTGATGCGGCGCGGTCCGCGTGCCGCAGTCTACCAGACACAGTTGGAAAGCGGGCAGATCACGCGCGACGGCACAGCCGCATCCGTCTCGCCGATTGCGTCTGCGGAGATGCGGAAGGGCATTCAGGCTGAAGCCGCCAAGATCGGGATTGGATCTGAAGAAATCGCACGGCGGATTGAGACCGGCGCGGGCAATGCCTGGCAAGAACGTGAATGGATAAAGGCCGATCTTCTTGCTGTTGCGGAAGCGAAACGGTTGGACCTGATACGCGAGAAGGATCGAGGGCTGGCGGCCGAGTTGGTGGACGGGTTCTATTCACAGGCGGCCAAGATTGTGGACCGTGCGCTGGAGCATACGCATCACCACACCAACGACAGACTGACCCGCACGCTCCAGAGCATGGCGCAGGGCGTGGCCCAAGGGCAGGATCTGCAGTTCGGGCATGAGGAACAGGCCGAACGGTTCACCCATGATCTGAGAGAGCGATATGGCAGCGATGTTATTCGCCGGATCGCCAAGGGTGATGATCGCGCGCTTGCAGTTGATTTCCCCGATGCCGAGAAGCGCAAGGAAGTTGCTCTGTCCATCCTTTCCGCCGCGAAAAGTCATCAGAGCCTCGGCCTGTCCCTGCGCGAGGTCGAGCAGAGCTTCGAGCGGTTGCAGCAGCGTGAGGGTGCAGTGCAGGATCGCATCAACGAGCGCGATGATGGCTGGAGTGCCTGAAGTCATGGTCGCATAACTAACCGAAATCAGCCTCCGCCAAACTCGGCGCGGCTCAGTCGGCATCATAGCCTCGGTCGGCCAGCAGCCAGCCCGCTTTCGGCACGCTGTCCAATCGTGCAGCCGCGCCGGTATAATCGCTGACCCGGCCGGCCGACATGAAGAACCCGATCGGCAACCCCTTGGCATTGGCGACGGCGTGCAGCATGGTGATCATGCTGCCTTTGGTGCGACCGATCTGGAGCCCGCGCCCCCTCTTTTCACGCACAGGCTCGACGCTGTGCGGTGTGCCTTGGGATACCTGCGCAGGCACACTCGAACACATGGCGTTCGCCCGCTCATTTTGATCATGATCATCTTGTTCGCGGCGCTCTCATTGGCCAGGCCAACCATGATCCGGGTGAAGCCACCTCGAGAACGGCCGAATGCTTGGTCGCGCGTAGGATATCGTTGCGTGCTCCGGCGGCTGGACAGTCCTCCTTGGCGTTGTTGCAGAACTCGTGGTCATGACGAGTTGCCCCCTTCCCCTGAGAATTTAGGCGACGCGCTCAATCTCGGCTTGGCCGAGTTCGTTGAAGCGGTTCGTGAGGGCGATGCGGATGTGGGTTTCTGCGGTCTGGCGGTCGGGATCTCGTGATGCGATCCTCTCTCCGAAGGACTTGATGCCGCGCATCTTCGCCTCAATCCGACTTCGAACATGATAGCCCGACCAGTTCTTCCAGATCGCGCGCCCAAGGTGCCGTGTGGCGCGCAGGATGTCATTGCGCGCCCTCGCGGCAGGGCAATCCTCCTTCCAGAGGCGCCCGTTCTTGCGGATGGGTATGATGGCGTTGCCACCACGATCGAGGATTGCGGCGTGGCAACGGCGGATGTCGAAGGCACCATCTCCGGTCACGGTGCCGATCAGCTGATCCGGGGGGATCTGGTCCAGCAGGTCCGGCAGGATGGGGCTGTCGCCCTCTCGGCTTGAGGTGAATTCCACGGCCCGGATGTCGCCGGTGGCCGTATCCATCGCCAGATGGACCTTGCGGTATTGGCGTCTGCGAAGGGTGCCATGTTTGCGGGCCGGCCATTCTCCGTCGCCCAGGAACTTGATGCCGGTGCTGTCCACCAGTAGCTTCAGCGGACCTGGCGCCCGGCGGCTCGATATCCCGACAGAGATACTCTTCTGCCTG